>CADCTA010000031.1 GCA_902805675.1 uncultured Chthoniobacterales bacterium
TGCTCGGGAAGGTTCAGGCGAGCGAAGACATCCGATCCGCTCAGATGATTCAGCTGTAGACGCGGACGGCCACGGCTTTCGCAAGGCGCGAATTAGCAGTCGAGTTCCGCAACACAAACCAGCGCACATTATGGGTCTGCTCTACACAATCCTGATTGGTCTCGTCATCGGCGTCGTCGCCAAGTTTCTGATGCCTGGTCGCGATCCAGGCGGCTGCATCATCACGATTCTGCTCGGCATCGCGGGATCGTTTGTCGCCAGCTATCTCGGCCAGGCGATGGGATGGTATGCGCCAGGCCAGCCGGCGGGATTCATCTTCTCGGTGATCGGCGCGATGATCCTGTTGCTGATCTACAGGATGCTCTTCGGACGGCGGCGGTAACCCCGCGAGCTCTAAACCGCGACCGCAGACGGCGCTCTGCGCGCCCTCATCCGCGCCTTGAAGTTCCGCACCGGACGTGCGCTGGTGCGCGATGAAACCGCCGAAGAAGAGCGCGATCATCGCAGCGTTCGCGGCGATTTACCTGATCTGGGGCTCCACTTACCTCGGCATCCTTTTCGCGATCGAGTCGATCCCGCCGATGTTGATGTCGGGATCGCGGTATCTGCTCGCCGGCGTGATCATGTACGGGCTCGCGCGAATGCAGGGAGCGCCGCGCTCCGGCTGGGGTGATTGGCGGACGGCAGCGATCATCGGCGCGGCGCTGCTGCTCGGCGGAAACGGCGGCGTCACAATCGCCGAGCAATGGGTGCCATCCGGCCTTGCGGCCGTTGTCGTCGCGACGGTGCCGATTTACATGGTGCTACTCGGCTGGCTGATGAAGACGGCGCCTCGGCCAACCTCCGCAGTCTGGCTCGGGCTGGCGGGCGGTTTTGCGGGCGTGGCGCTGCTCCTCGCCCCGAATGCTGACGTGACGACGCAGCAGTATCCGCAGTTACGACTCGGGATGCTCGTTCTCCTCTGCTCCGCGTTCCTCTGGTCCGCTGGCTCGATCTACTCGCGCCGCGCTCAAAACGCCCCCTCGCCTTTCCTGGCGGCCGGCCAGCAGATGATCTGTGGCGGCGGTTTGATGCTGCTGGCGGGCCTGCTCACGGGCGAGCTCCCGCGCTTCGATATTCACCGGGTGACCTGGCTGTCGTTCGGCGCGTGGGTCTATCTTGTCCTGATCGGCGCGATCGTTGGCTTCACCGCCTACATCTGGCTGCTGCGCCACTGCGACCCGGCGAAGGTCGCGACCTATGCGTACGTGAATCCGATCGTGGCGGTGATGCTCGGCGCTGGGTTTGCCGGTGAAACGTTAACGCTGCGCACGGTGCTCGCCGCGACGCTCATCATCGGCTCCGTCGCGCTCGTGATCACCGCTGAGCAATGGAAGCGCAAGCCCGCTCCCGTCGCCGCTCCCGCTCCGGTCGCGGATTGATGCTGCTGCCGCGGCGAGCGCTGTGTCGCGAGGTCGCGGCCAGGGTTGCTCTACCGGAACGCGCTGATAATCTCCGCTGCCTGACCGGGGCGACGCGTATGTGCCTGTTGGTTGCGGTCGCAGCGCTCGTGCCGGAGCTGCCGCTCCGCGGCGAAAGCTCCGCACGGCGTCCTGTCGTTGGGGTCCCGGTGCTTGGCGGGCGTCCTGTCGACGCGCATCATCGACACTGTTCGTGGTCTTGAAATGCGCAGCAGGGCGGCTACGCTTTCGCCGCAGTCTCGCATGGGGGTATAGCTCAGTTGGTAGAGCGCGTCGTTCGCAATGACGAGGCCAGGGGTTCGAACCCCCTTACCTCCACCATCCTTTCGACGGCCATCGGCGGGCGCTCCCCCGTATTAATCCTTGTAGCGAACGACGCCAACGGGCCCGGGCGTATCGCATCGCTACAGTCTCAGTAACAACCCAACAAACCATGAAAATCACATCCTATATTATGACGGGCGCCTGCATCGCGGCGCTCACATTGCTCGTCCCTGTCAGCGCCTCTGCACAGGGCACAACGACGAAAGCCTCACCGTCGCCCAGCCCTGCAACGGCTGACGCATCGGCTACCACGACTACGACCACGAAAGCGGCGACCACCGCGCGCGCGATCCCGTTGCGCGGCACTGCGAGTGCCGTCGACAAGTCCGCCAAGACATTCACCGTTGCCGGTAAGACAAGCTCGCGCGTCTTCAAGGCAACCGATACGACGACTGTGACGAAGGCCGGCGCCGCCGCGACGTTCGCGGACCTGGCGGAGAACGATTACGTGACCGGTTCCTATTGGAAGAGGGAAGACGGCACGCTCGAATTGAAGAGCCTCAAGATCGGCGGCAAGACCGACGCGGAGAAGGCCAGCTCGGAGAGCAAGAAAGCGAAGAAGAAGAGCAAAAAGGACGAGGCAGCTGCAGAAGACGAAGAGGCGACTGAGGAATAGCCCCTGTCTCGGAGCGAGCGAAAGCTCGCGACAAAAATCACAGCCTGCGGTGGAGCGATCCCCGCAGGCTTTTTGCGTCCGTCAAAACCTGTCATTCCGACCGAAGCGAAGCACAGTGGAGGAATCCCGTCGCGCCACGAAACGGTCACGCCACGGGATTCCTCGACTTCGCTCGGAATGACGGGCTGTCAGGCTGCGGCGGCTGCAAGCGCTACACGCAGGTCAGCGACGAAGAGCGCGTACTCGCGCGCGCGCGATTCCTCGTCCGGTTGCCGGAGCAAAGATGACGGGTGCACCGTCGCCACGACCTTCGGCGCGAACTCCGACTCGAGCACTGCCCCGCGCTGCTTGGTGACGCGGAAGGAAGGCCCGAAGATCGCCTGCGCAGCAGTGGAGCCGAGGCAGACGAGCAGCTTCGGTTTCACGAGGCGCAACTCAGCTTCCATCCACGGGCGGCAGGCCGCGATCTCGCGTGAGTTTGGCTTCTGGTGAATGCGGCGCTTGCCGCGCGGCTCCCACTTGAAGTGCTTGACGGTGTTCGTGACGTAAACGTCGTCACGCTCGATGCCCGCCTCCGCCAAAGCACGGTCGAGTAACTTGCCCGCCGGGCCGACGAATGGCTTGCCGGCAAGATCTTCCTGATCGCCGGGTTGTTCGCCGAGCAGCATTAACGTCGCGCGTTTCGGGCCTTCGCCGAAGACAGTTTGCGTTCCGCGTTTGTACAAGTGGCAGGCCGTGCAGGCGCGAGAAGCAGCGGCCACTTCCGACAAGCTCGTCGTCTCCGGCACAGGCGCCGGGTGCCAATCCCGCTCCTCATTCGCTTCGGTCTTTGCTGCGCTTTTTCGAGCCATCGCTTCCACCCGCCTCGGCGCCTCCTGCAGCAATGACGGAATGACCACTGCTTCCGGCAGGTTGCGCCAATACTTCTTCGGCATCTCGGCCTGCATCGCGTGCACTTTCACGCGCGCGGGGTTGAAAATGTTTGAGTAGTACGTGAGCCAGAGCGCCTCGACGTTGTCGTCGCTCGGCGCCTGTGACTTGTCGACGCCGGGCGTGAATGTGAGTCGCGCGCAGTCCCAGTGGGCGCAGCGCTCGGGGGTGAGAATCGACCAGCGCATCGAGGCAAATCGATCGACGAAGAACTTCGCGTTCTGCTCGACGATGTGATGCTCCGGCTCGAACCAGGCGACGAACCAACTGCCGTTCTCTTGCGCGACTTCGCGGAACCTCACAAAGGCACGCATCTTGTGGATGTCATGCCGCACTGCTTTCTGCAGCTGGAACGCCACGGCGACGTCAGGATCAACCGAGATCTCGAGCAGCTTGGGCTCGCCGTGCGTTAGCCGCCAAAGGAGGCGGTAGAGCAAGGCCCAGCGCACCGGCTCGCAGTTCAACGCGACGGCACGGGCGAGCTCGACGAACGCGCGCGGCACGCGGAACTGAGCGCGCTTCGATGGTCCGGAGCTCGGCACCTCCTCCTCGAAAATGTCGAGCGACGGCTGATCGGCATTCAGCTCTTGCCACACGACCTCGTCGGGAGGGATCGCCTGCTCCAGCGCAGCTCGAGCGACGCGCTGCCAATCTTCGAACCTCGGCGCAAAGGTGAGCTGCCTCATGGGTAGGGACATCGCGCTGCGATGTCCGAGGAGCGTGATTGGCAGGTGGTCGTTGGCAAAGCTTTGCGATGTGCCGACGCGTCTCGGAGCCGCAGCGCGGTGTTCCTACCTTACAGCTGACCGTCGAGCACCGATGGCTCCGCGCCGAAGAGCTCCAGCTGCGCGTCTTTGCGCACGAACCGGCCTTCGAGTTTGTCGTTGTCGATCGCGAGGTTCGCCGCGTTGTAATCAGCGAGGGTGATGAAAGGCAGGACCTTCTTCATCGAGACGTGCAGGCGCGGCAGGTCTTCCGTGCGCAGCTTGTGCCAGCGTCGCACCTTCAGGATGCGGTCGACAGACTTCGTGCCCAGGCCGGGCACGCGTAGCAGCAGGTCACGCGGAGCTTTGTTCACATCGATCGGAAAGATGTGTCGGTTACGCAACGCCCACGAGAGCTTTGGGTCGACAGCGAGGTCGAGATTCGGTGCCGCGGACGTTGTCAGTTCCTGCGATCGAAAACCGTAGAAGCGCACCAGCCAGTCCGCCTGATACAGCCGGTGCTCGCGCACGAGCGGCGGCGCGATGAGCGGTAGCTTGCTCGACGCGTCGGGGATCGGGCTGAAGGCGGAGTAGTAAACCCGGCGAAGCTTCTGGTTCGCGTAAAGAGACGAGGCACGCTCGAGAATCGTGGCATCGGAGGTATCAGTCGCGCCGACGATCATCTGCGTGCTTTGGCCGGCAGGCGCGAACAGCGGCGCCTTCTTGTTGTCGCGCCGCTCCGCTTTCGATTCGGCAATCCGGTCGCGGATCCCGATCATGGCGGCCTCGGTGCCGGCGAAACTCTTCTCCGGCGCGAGCTGCTCGAGCGCGATCTCTGTCGGCAGCTCGATGTTGATGCTGATGCGGTCCGCCCAGCGGCCGGCTTCCTCGATCAATGCCGGGGACGCTTCGGGAATCGTCTTGAGGTGAATGTAGCCGCGGAACTGGTGCTCGGTGCGCAGCTTCCGCGCGACGGCGACCACCTGCTCCATCGTGTAGTCGGGATTGCGGATGATGCCGGAGCTGAGGAAGAGACCCTCGATGTAGTTTCGCCGGTAAAAGTCGAGCGTCAGGCTGACGACTTCCTCAGCCGTGAACCGCGCGCGCTGCACGTTGCTGGAAGCGCGGTTGATGCAGTAGAGGCAATCGTAGATGCAGTAGTTCGTGAGCAGGATTTTCAGGAGCGACACGCAGCGGCCGTCGGGCGTGTAGCTGTGGCAAATGCCGCTGCCGGTCGTGGATCCGAGGCCGCCGGATGTGCGGGAATTGCGCCTCGTGGTGCCGCTGCTCGCACAGGACGCGTCGTACTTCGCGGCGTCGGCCAAAATTGCGAGCTTTGTCCCCAGTTCCATCATCCCCTCAGAAGTACGCGCGGAGCAGCAGGTTAGATGCGTTCAGATCCGGCAGCACACGCTATTGCTGAGCGGATTGTTCGACAATTTCTAGAAGCTCTACAGCCGATTATTGCGCCGGTTACGTAGGAAAGATGCATCACGATCCGATGCGCTTTTCGAAACCAGCAAAATAACCAAAGGAACCAAATGAAACATCTGCTCGCCAGATCCCTCCAGACGGTTGCGCTCCTCATCGCTCTCGCGGTGCCGGGGTTCGCAACTGAAAGTAAACGCGGCTTCTACGAAGGCGATCTCACCGGTGGCGGTCGGGTCGTGTTCTTCGTGCAAGCGAATCACTCCCTTTCCGGATATCTCTTTGACGCCGCGGGCGATCAGGTGAGCTCCGGCGGAGATCGCATCAACAACGACGGCAGCTTCACCATGACGACCGACAACGGCACCGTCGTGACCGGCAACGTCACCTTTGAGAGCGTGACTGCGTCTGTCCTGGGGCAGAATATCACCGCCAATCGCACGCCAATCTTCGGCAAATCGGCCGAGATCGCAGGACGCTTTACGGCCTCGGCTCATTCTCCGGGCGGCCCGCCGGTGAAGCTGAAGATCGTGATCGACTCGCAGGGCAACATCTTCTTTGTAGCGAAGAACGGACCAAACTCCGTCGGCGGCTTCGGCACCATCACGATCGACGCAAACGCATGCCCGTCGCCGAGCCCCTCGGCTTCGCCATCGCCCAGCGCGTCGCCTTCGCCGAGCGCTTCTCCTTCACCAAGTGCATCGCCCTCACCGAGCGCGTCGCCTTCACCGAGCGCATCTCCATCCCCAAGCGCTTCGCCCTCACCGGGTACCAGCCCAAGTCCATCGCCTGGCGGCGACAGCGATGACGACGAAGATCGCGACGATGACGAAGACACGGATGACGACGAGGACACCGACGACGACGAAGGTGACAACGACGAAGACCGCGACGATGACGAAGACGGCGACCGCCGCCGCCACGGCTCAGAGGATCGCGACGAAGCGGAAGATCACCACGAAGACCGCAACAGCCGTCGTTTCTGCGGCACGTTCAGCATCACGCTGATCGGTGGCGGCACTGCGACTGGTAGCGTTGTGTTCAGCAACGGCTTCCTCCTCGGTGACGTAACCATCAACGGCGTGACCTACAGCTTCCGTGCGCCTCAGCAGTCGACAGACAACCATCTGGCGAACATCTCGACCCGCGGCTTCGTGAACACGGGCCAAGGGCAGCTGATCGGCGGTTTCATCATCACTGGTGGACCGAAGCTGGTCATGATCCGCGCGATCGGGCCGACACTGGCCGAGCGCGGCGTGAATCCGGCGCTGCAGGACCCGATCCTGCAGGTCTACAGCGGCTCAACCTTGTTGCGTGAGAACGACAACTGGCAGACCGCGCCGAACGCTGGCGACATGACGACGAGCGGGATCGCTCCGACAAACGCGAACGAATCGGCCATCCTGATCCGGCTGGAGCCGGGCTTGTATACGGGCGTCATTACCGGTGCGAATGACAGCACGGGTATCGCGTTGATCGAGGTCTACGAGATCGACCGCGACTAAGCCAGGACACAGAAAGTAACGGAATGCCCCCGCGTGAAAACGCGGGGGCATTTTTGTTGGTCTGCGGCTTGGTCGTCGGAGGTGCGACCCGCCCGGCGGCGCGCGAGTAGCGCGCCGTGTACGGGCGGATGCTCCCCCAGCTGCGCCGGTGCCTGCCACGAGCCCCGCTACACGACCGTCACCGCGTCTAATTTCACTGAATACACGGCCGCTTGTTGCGTTCGTTCCGTAGAAACTAAGGAACATTCAACCCTAAAATCATAGAAAACCATGAAGCATCTACTCACAAGAACGGTTCAGATCATGGCGATCATCATGGCCCTCACGGCCTCGGCGTTCGCACAGGAAAGCCAGCGCGGCTTCTACGAAGCCGATATCCAAGGCGGCGGGAAGATTCTATTCTTCGCCGAGAACAACAACGGCATGGCGGTCTACGTCTTTGACCGCGCGGTCGGCCAAGTCAGCATCGGCTCGGCGACCCTGACTGCCAATGGCTCCTTCACGCTGACGACCAATCGCGGCGAGACCATGACCGGCACCCTCGCCAACCGCGAAGTGACGGTGAACTTCCGCGGCCGCAACGTGACGGGGACCCTCGGCAACATCTTCGGCAGCGGCTCGCAAGTGGCCGGCCGCTTCAAGGGCTCAGCGAAGGGCGGCAACGGCGAGAACATGGACGTGACTCTCCTGATTACGCCCAACGGCCGTGCATTCCTGATCGGCAAACGGAACAATGACTTCTTCGGCGGCTTCGGAGATGCCGAAGTGGAGCAGGACGACTCGGACGAGGACACCGACAAGAAAGACGAAGACGAGCGGCACGATGCCGACAAGCACCGCAATCAACGCAAGTTTAAGGGCAAATTCACGGTGCGGTTTGGCTTTGGCGACGTCACCGTCAGCGGCAGCTTCAAGCTGAACCACGGCAAGCTCAAAGGTAGCTTCAAGTTCGAAGGCATCGACTTCGACTTCCGCCTCGACCGCGAATCAGCCGACAACCGGCTCACAAACATCTCGACGCGTGCCTTCGTTAACAACACACCGAACGGCCAGATCATCGCCGGCTTCATCGTTACCGGCGGTCCGAAGCTCGCGCTGATCCGCGCGCTCGGGCCATCGCTCACCAAGCAAGGGGTAACCGACCCAGTGCTGGCGAACCCGACGGTCACCATCTTCCGCGGCGACCAGCAGGTCGCGCAGAACGATAATTGGCAGACGAACTCCAACGCCAACGATATCGTGGCGACGACGATCCCGCCGGAGAACAGCAACGAAGCGGCTGTGTTGGTCCAGCTGGAAGCGGGGGCGTATACCGCCGTCGTGAAGGGCGCCGACAACGGCACCGGCGTAGCGCTCGTCGAGGTCTACGCGATCAACCTCGACTAACTCGAGCTACTTAAAGTCTGATGCGAAACGCCCCGCGGTTACCGCGGGGCGTTTCCGTTTACGGCGCTGTCGCTGCGACGGCGGGCGCAGCATTGTGCCGCCGCAGAAACTCGTCCGCGAGCGCGCGGTAAGCCCGGGCACCGACACCGGAGGGATCGTATTCGAGAACAGATTGCCCGAAGCTCGGCGCCTCACTTAGCCGGACGCTGCGCGGAATCACCGTCTCGTAGAGCCGCTCTGCGAAATGCTCGCGCACCTCTGCGACGACCTGTCCGCTCAGCTTGGTGCGGCTGTCGAACATCGTCATCACGATGCCGGCAATCTCGATGTGATCGTTCGCGCCGGAATCGCGCACTTGCTGCACCACGCGCACGATCTTGACCAATCCCTCCAGCGCGAAGAACTCGCACTGGATTGGTGTCAGCAGCTCGTCGGCAGCGGCGAGTGCATTCGTCATCAGGATGCCTAACGACGGCGGGCAATCGAGGAGGATAAAATCGAAAGTGTTGTCTTCGCGGAACGGCTGGAGGGTTTTCGCCAGGCGAGTGAGATGATCGGGTCCGCGCGCGATCTCAATCTCTGCACCTGCGAGGTCGAGATCCGCCGGGATGATGAACATTCCTTGAAGCCGAGTCGGCAGCACCTTCTCGACGATGGAAGCTTCGCCGAGGAGCGGCTCGTAAAGACTTTCTCCCTCGAGCTCCTGCAAGCCAAACGAGCTGGTGGCGTTGCCTTGCGGGTCAAGGTCGACCAGCAGGATGCGGTGGCCACGTTCTGCGAGCGCGCAGCCGAGATTCACCGCGGTTGTCGTTTTGCCGACGCCGCCTTTCTGGTTTGCGATCGCGATGATCTTCATGAGCGCGGAACGATCTGCGTCCGAAGCTCGAAGGTGCGGCGGCCATCGGCTTCGTGCCACATCAGATGCTCGGGATCGGGCAGCATCTCCGTGACCTCCAGCTCGCCGGCCTTGTTGAGCCAGCGGTGGAAGATCTCGAGCGAGAGGTAACTCTCCAAGTCGATGAAGACCGGCTTGGTGTCCTTGTCGCGGTTCTCGGCTCCGCTGCGGCGCAACGCCTGCTCGGTCGGCCGGATGTAGACGTAGCGTGGCCACTCCTTGGCGCCGCGGAGTTTCTCGATCGCGAGGACGAGCTCGCGAGACACGCCGGTGTAGTTGCCGGGCGCGAGCTCCTCGAACGCCACCGTCCACGTGCGGCGTTGCACGACTGCATTGCCGCAGCAAAGCCTTGGCATATGGCCCGGGCGGCCAAACTGAAACGGGTGAAAGCCCAGTGGGATAACCCAGGCGCGCGCGAACGATCCGAGATGTTCGCGTGAGTCGCGGCGCCGTACGCAGACGTCGCCAGTTTCATCGGCGACGTAAACTTCCGCGTCGGCTGGATTCACGCGGCGCCACTTCGGATTCGCCCGCTCGGGTGCGACGAACGTCGTCAGCTCCGGCAGGACGTCCATCAGGCGCACGGCAGTGTGCGCGGTGAAATCGGCGGCAAAGAAGCCGTAGTGCATGCCCGGGCGGCCGAAGGTGGTGCTGGCGAGCGCGCGCGACAGCTCCGCCGGGTCCGGGCAGCTCCAATAGAGCGCGTGATGCATCATGGCGACGGGCGGGTGCAACTCGCTCACGACCCAACGGTAGTCGCCACGCTCGACGGCTTCGATCGACGCCGCCGAGATCTGGAGGTCGGCCGACGGATAGGTGTATTCGTCGAAGCTCGGGAAATCGAAGTTGCGTCGCACGAACGCACAATCGTCGGCCGTCAGCTGCCATTCCGCAGCTTCGGGGCGATCGCGCAGCATCGCGCGAAAACCCGCTTTCACCTCCTGAAACGCGATCACGGCAAGCGCCACCATGCCGTGGCCCGTGAGCGGCAGCCGGTTCGCGGCGCAATGCTGCAGGAATGTGGGCAACGAGACACTGCCGTTCTCGACCGGCGCCGTCTGTAACAGCCCGCGCAATCCTTCCGCGACCCGGCTGGCGACAAACGCGTAGGTGTCGCGCCAGAGATTCAGCCACGGCTCGATGTCCTGCGCGAGGCTGTCCGTCATCTCCCCGTTGATGCTGAACCGGACGTCGCGGAAACACTCCTCGGCGATCGGGTTCGCCGCGGCATAAAGCGATCGTTGCACCGTGTGGCGAGCGCCCAGGGCGTCGAGCTGTGATCTCGCGCTCGCCATCAGCGCGGAACGCGAGATTGCGTCCGATGACTGCGCGAAAGTTTCGGCCACTAACGCGACGGCTCCGGCGCGCGCCCTCCAAGCGGTCCGCTCTGGCGAATCTTCCCAGCCACCGATGTCGTCGAGTAACACCTGGAACGCGTGCGATTCCAGCGCGGGCACTTCAACTTCCCACCGGATCACGTGATCGTTCGCGAGTTGCTCCAGAAGGCTTTCGGTGGTCCCCATGGAAACGGCTCGCGTCTCTCCGGTGCAACGGCGGACCACGTCGAGAGCCTCGTCGCTCAACGCGATGCGTTGATTCCCAGAAAGCACAAATTCATTGCCCTCGAGCCTGCCATTCGGATTGAGGCGTGGCGCCAATTGCATACGGACGGTGCGGTCGGCGTTGATCGCGGCGGCGAGTGCATGCGCGGCCCAACGCTCGACGAACGCCTCCCGGCGCGTGATCCCCGGCGCTGGTTCCAGCGATAGCATCCGGCCGCCGGAAGAGACTGTGCCCCACCCGGACGGTCCGAATTCGCTGAAGGTGTCGTTTTTCGCACAAACACGCTGGAGATAGAGAAGAAGATGACGCTCACGCTCTCGCGCCCGCGCATTGCGCGGCGGGGCGGTGCCGTTGGTGCCGCTCGTCGCCTCGAGCAACTCGTGCACTCGCTCTCCGAAGCTGCCAGCGCCGAAGACGAGGTAAGCGGGCAAAACGGCCGCGGTGGTATCGAGTAAAGCGCGCCTGCTCGCATCCAGCTCGCGTCGCAGCGTTTCCTCCATCCGCTGCTCCGTCTCCGCGACAGCTGCAGCGGCGCGAGTAAACACCAGCATCTCCTCCGGATGCGGCGGGCCAAAGGCGATGGCCGCGTGCGATTTCAATGTCGCCCGGTAGGCGCGCGATGCCTCTCCGGAAAGGCCGCTTTCCCGCGTGCCGAGGAGACGCTCGGCTGATTGCTTTGCCGCAGCGAGCGCGGCCTGCTCACCCAGTAGCTGCCGCGCAAGCATCGCTGTCTCGCGCGTTCCAAACCGCTCGAGCAGATCGAACGGCACCCCGGCCGAGCGAATTAGAAAAAGCGGCGCGACCTGATAACTCGACACCGCGTCAGCAAAGCCAAAGCAGTACAGGGTGACAAGTTAAACTCCGGAAACGCAGCGATACCGCTTTGTCGGCCAGCCGCCAGGTGGCTGCCCTGCGCTACTTGCTAGCCAGCGGGAGACGGATCGTGAAGGTGGTGCCGACTTCGGGCGTGCTGTCGACCTTGATCGAGCCGTTGTGATCTTCCACCACCTTTTTGGTGATGTAGAGGCCGAGGCCGGTGCCGCTCTTGTGCTGCTTGGTCGTAAAATAGGGCTCAAAGATCTTCGGGATCTGCGCGGCTGTCATGCCTGTGCCGGTGTCTTCGACGCGGACATCGACGTAGAAATCGCCGCGCGTACAACTGATGGTGACTTTCCCCTTCTTCTCCGCCGAAGCCTGCACGGCGTTGATGATCACATTCTGAATCGCGCGGGTTACCTGCACCCCCTCGCCCATCAGCGTGCAGGGATCCTCGGAGATATCGACGATGAGTTCCACGCCGTTGCCCGTCGCGATGGAGCCAATGCCTTTCACCACTTCGCGCACGATGGCAGAGACCGAAATCGGCTTGTGCGGCGCTGCTTCCACGCTGCCGTAGCTTTGCCACATGGTCAGCAACTCGCGGCAAAGCCGGACGTTCTGCTCGATGATATTCAGCTCCTTGGCCGACGTTGGGCTCTCAGTGCCGGGCGCTTTTTCCTGCTGTTCGAGCTTCTTCGCGAGCAGCTGCACGTAGCCCCAGACAATGGTGAGCGGGTTCCCGAGATCGTGGACGAATTCCGCTGAGGCCTGGCCCAACGAGGCGAGCCTTTCCTTCTGCGCGAGTTCTTTCAGGAGGCGATTGTTCAACTCCCTGATCTCAGCGGCGGCGTGCTCCCCGGTGCGTTGGACGCGGGTGCGCTCAACGTTGCGGCTGATGACGTCGCGCATTTCGCGGGCGTCGAAAGGCTTGCTGATGTAGTCATTCGCCCCCAGCCGGAGGGCCTCCTGCGCCGTCTCCAGCGCGCCGAAGCCAGTCAGCATGATCACGGCGACGTGCGGATCGATTTCACGGATCCGGCGCAAGCCATCGATGCCGTTTGTCCCCGGCATCCGGATGTCGCTGATGACTGCGTCGGGGTGCTTCTCCTGCAGGATTTTGATGCCCGCTTCCACCGACGAGGCGGTGTGAACCTGATAGTTCGGCTTGAGCAGCATCCGCAGGCTTTCACGCGGACCCATCTCGTCGTCGATGACGAGAACCTGGGGGAGATCGGGGCTTATCGTCATGTGTCTGGCGCATCGATTGTGAAGCTAAGACTGTGCCGCTCGACCGGAGCGAGGCAGCCCGTGCAAAGCACAGGTGATGCGAAGGTTCTTCTTAGGTTCGTGCGAGAATCCACAAACGACCGCCTTACACAAGATGGAACTTGTGAATAACTCGAAACTTTGATCAATAGCGGGAGCGCGGCTCCTCCGTAGAAACGTAATGACTACAACTAATGTAGTGGTTAGAATTCTAGTCGGGCGGCGGCAATCCCCCTTCCCCCACTATGCGTAGAAGAAATCGCGTTGTTGTTACCGGCATGGGCGTGCTCGCGCCGAACGGCACTGGATTGAAAGCTTTTTGGGACTCGTTGCTTGGCGCGCGCAGCGGGATCGGACCGATCACGTTGTTCGATGCGACGGGGTACAAAAGCCGCATCGCGGGCGAGGTAAAAGGATTCGATCCGCTCGATTATATCGATGCGGAACTTAAACCTAAGCGAATGGCACGCCATACGCAGTTAGCATATGCCGCGACGATGATGGCCTTAAAAGATGCGGGCATGGACCTGAACAATCTGGATCTGCCCAGTCCCACCCCCGTTGTCATGGGCGTCAGCATGAACGCGATGGATGTCGTAGAGCGTGCGTTCCACGCCGTGCAGAACATCAGTCCCAATCGCGCGGCTCCTACCACATCGGCGGCTTCGATCCCACAGGCGGCTGCGAACGTGATTGCCGACAAGCTCGGGTCCTGTGCCAATGCAGCGACCGTTTCGTCGGCTTGCCCGTCCGGATTGGACGCGATCGCGGACGCGGCGGACATGATCCGCTCGGGCGAAGCAGAGCTTGCGATTTGCGGAGGCACCGATGCCCCGATCACCCCGCTCGTCATGGCGAGCTTCATCGCCAGCGGCTTGAGTTCCGAGCGCAATAGCGATCCAGAACGCGCCAGCCGTCCGTTCGACGTCGATCGAGACTCCGGTGTGATCTCGGAGGGTGCCGCTGTACTAATACTGGAGAACCTGGAGCGTGCCGAAGCGCGCGGAGCGCGCATCTACATGGAGATTTCCGGCTATGGGAAGCAGCGCGATCGCAATCATGACGAACCGGGCTCCGGCCTCGAAGACTCGATGAAGATCGCGCTCGCCAATGCCGGCTGGACGCTCGACGACGTCGATTACATCTCCGCCTACGGTCCCGGGCACCCGGTGCTCGACACTGCCGAAATCACTGTCGTCAAGCGCCTCTTCGGCGCACGCGCTAATACGGTCCCGATCAACTCGATTAAAGGCGCAACCGGTAACGCCCTTGCCGCCGGCGGTCCGTTTCAGGTCGTCGCCTCGGGCCTGACAATCCGCGACCAGCTTATTCCTCCCACGACGAACTGCGACGAGCTCGACCCCACGTGTGACCTCGATGTGGTGCAATGGAAGCCGCGCAGTGCGAAGATCGATCACGTGCTGATCAACGTGCGGGGACTCGGAGGCGGTGCGAGCACCATGGTGGTGAACCGCGTGGGCGCCCGATGAACAGCGCCACAGCGCCAACGCTCGCCGCGATCGTCCTCCAGATCGGGCTGGGCCTCGGAGTGTTCCAAGCGAACCCTCGACGGCGCTCCAACCAGTGCTTTCTGCTGTTGTCGGTGGTCATTGCCACCTGGCTTTCGTGCGTCTACGGCGCGCTGCAGAGCACGACGGCTGAGTCGGCCGCGTTTTATATCCGTGAGGCGTCTGCCGCCGGATCGCTCATCCTCACCGTTTTCAACCTCCTGCGTCTTTCGATTCGCAATGAAGGGCACAGCTGGCTTCAGCTACTGCGCCAGTCCTGGCTGTGGGTCGCCTGCGGGCTGGGCATTGTACTCCTCTGCCAGACCGATTTCTTTTTGCACGGCACCCATTTTTCGCAGCCTACCGGCACCGGAATCCCGACGGCGGTGCCTGACTATGGCAACGGCGCGTTCGTGTTTGTCGTTTACTTCGTGGTCTGCGGGCTCGCCATCATCATCAATTATGCGCGCGACGTGAAGCTGACCGCCGGGCGTCAGCAAACGGAGCTCTCCTTTATCCTGGTCGGGGCAGTCGTCACGTTGAGCACGCTCCTGCTGGCCTCCACGCTCGGACTGTTCATCGATCGATCACGGCTCGTCTGGTTTGCGCCATTCCGCATCGTTCTCTTCAGCCTGATCATCGCCTACGGGATCGCCACGCGGAAGATCATGGAGGTCGGCCTCTTCCTGCGTCGCGGGATGTCTTACTTTGTCCTCACGGCGTATCTGGTTGCTTTATACCTGGTGGTTTGGTGGCTCGTCAGCACCGTGTTCGACCCGGTGCTGGACGATGACGCCGGGGCTTTTGCCCACGTCTGCGCGGCTGTGATCATCGCTTTCGCGATGGCTCCTGCGCGGGGCTTATCGCAACGGTTCGCCGACCGGCTCTTCCTCAACACAGGCCGCCTCGATTTCCGCTCCACCGTCAGCCAGGCCGCGGCGATCTTGAAGTCGGTCACAACGCTCCCGGACCTCCTGGCGCGCTTTGCCCGCACGATCGGCGAGGCGGTTGGCTCCGACCGCGTGATCATCCTGCTGCCAGACCGGGGGCGCTACTGTCAGCAGTACCCGGTTCGCACCCCGGAATACGGACACTCGTTGCTCGACCTGACGAAGGAAGAGCCGATCATCCGCTATCTTGAAAGCCGCCCCGAGCCGATCGTGCTGGAGGAACTCCATCGCGTGCGGCTCACGCCGGAGCTGGAGAACGTGCGGGCGCAGATGCAAAGCTTGAAGCTCGCCGTTGCGATGCCGATTTTCGCTCGTGAGCACCTTGCCGGCGTCATGCTCCTCGGCCGGCGCCATTCCGGCCGGATCTACGGCAGCGATGAACAGAATGCGCTGCAAGTGCTCTGCGGACAGCTGGCCGTCGCGATCGAGAACGCGGAGCTGTTCACCGAAGTTCAAAACGCCAAGATCTACAACGAGACGCTACTCGAGAACCTGACGACGGGCGTCATCGCGGCCGGCGGCGACGGTCGCATCACTGTGTTCAATCGAGAGGCCGAGCAGATCACCGGTCTGGTCGCCAGCACAGTCCTCGAGCAGCCGATCGATCAGCTTCCATCTGATCTGCGCGATACGCTTCGCGTGACCCTCGCGACCGGAGAACGCCAGGAAAACGGCGAGGTTCGGTTGGGCGCAGGCGAACAAGAGGTCGTAGCTCGCTTGAGCAGTTCAGTCTTCCATGGCGAGGATGGCCAGCGACTCGGTGCGCTGATGGTGCTCACCGATATCACTGCAGTGAAGCGCCTCGAAGCGCAGATCCGGCGCAGCGATCGTCTGGCGAGCCTCGGCACACTCTCGGCAGGCATGGCCCACGAGATCAAGAACCCGCTCGTCTCGATCAAGACCTTCACGCAACTACTGCCGGAGCGTTACCAGGATTCCGAGTTCCGCGAGACCTTCTCGAATTTGATCGGCCACGAGATCGACCGCATCGATTCGCTCGTGAACCAGCTCCTGCGTTTCGCTCGACCGGCCAAGCCGCTCCTCAAGCCGATGCACGTGCACGAGGTCCTCGAGAAGTCGCTCATGCTCGTCGGCCACCGACTCTACCAAAAGGAGATCAAGCTCACCCGCTCGTGGGATGCCGAGGTCGACACGATCCGCGCCGACGCTGACCAGCTCGAGCAGGTGTTCCTGAACTTCTTCCTCAACGCCATGGATGCGATGCAACATGGCGGCGAGCTCGCCGTCGTGACGCAGATCCGCTCGGTCGATAACTGGGTCGGCAACATCGGGACCATGAACGGCGATCCCACTCATGAAGTGCTCGTCATCACGATCCGCGACGACGGCGAAGGCATCAGCGAAGAACACGTCGCGCACGTATTCGATCCGTTCTTCACCACGAAAGATTACGGCACTGGCCTTGGCTTGTCCGTGGTGCACGGCATCATCCAGGAGCACGGCGGGCAAATCGAAGTCGAGAGCGAGTTGGCCCGTGGCACTGCTTTCCACATCACGTTGCCGCTCGTGCGCTTCAACGAAAACGAGGTGGCCGCTGCATGACGACGCCGCCCGTCTGCCTCTTATATACGCAGGACACCGATCTCGCGCGGCGGGTGAAGGCGTTCCTGCGCATGCTCGCCCAGGTGCGGCACGTCACCGAGGCGGATCGCCTCGACGCTGTGCTGCAGCAGACCAGCCCCGCTGTGCTTTTGATGGATCTCCGAGGCAAAGATGCGCGCGATCTCCTCGACCAAATCCAGGTCGACTGGCCGGAGGTCCTGATGATTGCGCTCGGTACCACGCGCTCCGAGCCGCTGCGCGAAGCCGAGCAGGCCGGCATCTACGCTGCCGAGGATCTGCAACTTGATCGGCGCCGATTCCAGGCGCTCATTACGCGTGCCTTCGATCATCTGCGCGTGATGCAGGAGAACCGGGAGCTCCGCGAGCAGTCGACATTTGCTCCGCATGCCGAGCCGCCGCGGCGACTCGACGCCGTGCCGGAGCGCTACGCACCGTCGGCGCCTTTCCTGCGCTTCCCGCGGGTCTTTCGTCGTTTCGATAACGTCGAGGCGCTGCTCGCCAGTGTGGTCGAAGGCGTGGCCGATGCCGCCAGCGTTTCGCGTGTCGGTGTCTTCTCCCGCATCCGGCAGAGCGACCGCTATCGGCTGCGCGCCGGCCTTCGCTGCCTGCCGGAGACGTACGAGGTCGAATACGGCGAGCGCGATCCGCTGGTGCGCTGGTTCGAATTGCATGCGCACCTCATCTCGCGCAGCAACCTGGCGCAGGCTGAGCAATCGCACCGCGCTCTCATGCGCCGCGCGCTCGACACCTTCGGCGCCGAAGTCATCGTTCCGCTGCACGCGCGCGGCCGCATTATCGGCTGGCTCTTCGTGGGTCACCGCATGACCGGCCAGCGTTTCGATTATCCGGATCTCGAGAACCTCATGCTCCTGGCCGAGCACGTCTCGACCGTGCTCGAGAATGCGCTGCTCTACGAGGAGGTGACGATCCAGAAAAGCCTGGCCGAGACCCTGCTGAAGTCGATCCCGCCGGGCATCGTCGCGACCGACGAAGAGGCAATTGTTCGCTGGTTCAACCCGACGGCCGAGCAGATTCTTGGCATCAAGGCTTCCGATGTATTGAACCGCCCGGTGGAAGCTGCAGGCAGCCGGCTTGCCTCTTTGCTGCGCGAAACGCTCGAAGCAAAAAGTAATCTGCCCCCTCAACAGTGGATCGACTCGGCCACGCGCCGGTCGTTATCGGTCGAGACACGCAGGCTGGTGGATCACCGCACGCCGCTGGGGGCGGTAGCCGTGGTCCAGGATCTCACCGCCGAGGAGAACCTACGCCAGAAGCAGGACTTGCTTGATCGCGCGGCCTTCTGGACGGATCTCGCCGCCAGCATGTCGCACGAGGTGCGCAATCCGCTTGTCGCGATCAAGACCTTCGCCCAGCTGCTGCCCGAACGGTTCGACGACCCCGACTTCCGGAAGGACTTCAACGAGATCGTCGTCCAGGAAGTCGACCGGCTCGACAAGATCATCACGCAGATCAACAACTTCGCGCACCCGCCGGAGCTGGTAATGAAACCGATCGACGTGCGCGCATCAGTCAAGAATGCCATCGCCATGGCGCGCGATCAGTTCGGCACGAACGGCACACCCATCGAGATCACCCTGCCGAACGACCTGCCAAGCGTGCTCGGCGACGAGACCGCCCTGACGGAGGCGTTTGCGCATCTCGTCGCCAATGCCGCCGAAGCGACATCCGGCCAAAACAAACCGCGCATCACTCTGGCGGCGAAAATCGTTAAGGAAGGTCAGTCGCCCAGCGGCGTCGTGGTAACGGTGCAGGACAACGGCAAGGGCATCGCGCCCGACCTGAAGGAAAAGGTGTTCTCGCCTTTCTGCACGACAAAGCCGCGCGGGATGGGTCTCGGATTGCCGATCGTGAAGCGCACCGTCTTCGATCACAACGGCCGCGTCGACATCGACTCGAACCCGAACGGCACGTCCGTAAATGTTTTGCTGCCGGCGACGGCGAGCAACACCTGACGCGTTGCGGGCGCCGCTGCGCGGCGATTTCTGATTGGAAACGGCCGCGAGCTTCATAAGCTTGCCGCTCCCACCCGGGTCAGTCAGAACTTCACACCAATATGATCGTTACGACCAACCAGCTCTACAAAGTCGCCTACAAGAAATTCGCCGTCGGCGCTTACAACATCAACAACCTCGAGCAGACGATGGGGCTCTTCCGGGGCAACATCCAGAGCAAGGCGCCGTTCATCATTCAGCTCTCGAAAGGGGCCCGGAACTACACCGATAAGCGGATGCTGGAGGCGATCATCCGCACGGCCGAAGAAGTGTTTCCAGACGCGATCTTCGCCGTGCACCTCGATCACGGTGACGAGGAGACCTGCTACGATTGCATTGACTCCGGTTTCTACAGCTCGGTCATGATCGACGCCAGCCACGAGGATTTCGACGAGAACATCGCCATCACGCGGCGCGTCGTCGATCGCGCGCACGCTAAAGGCATCAGCGTCGAAGCCGAGCTCGGCATGCTCGGCGGTGTGGAAGAAGACATCGCGGTGGACGAGGGACACGCGTGTCTCACGAATCCCGAAGAAGCCGTCGAATTCGTGCAGCGTTCCGGCTGTGATTCGCTGGCCGCCGCGATCGGCACCAGCCACGGCGCCTATAAGTTCAAAGGTCAGCAGTCGCTCCGATTCGACGTGATCGAGCAGATTTCGCAGAAGGTCCCCGGCATGCCGATCGTGATGCACGGCAGCTCGAGTGTTCCTGTCGAGGAAGTGCAGCGCATCAACGCCGCTGGCGGCAAGCTCGATCCAAGCGCGCGCGGCGTGGCCGAGAATGAATACCTGCCCGCCGCCAGGCTGGGCGTCACGAAAGTGAACATCGATACCGATGGCCGCCTGGTCTGGACGCGTGTGCACCGCGAATTCTTCCGCGACAAGCCGCCGGAGTTCGATTTCCGCCCGCCGGGCAAAGTGTTCATGCAGGAGTACGCAAACTTCATTGCGCACAAGAACGAGAAGCTCGGCTCCGCAGGTCAGCTGGATGCGGTGCGAGCCAGCGTCGTGAAGTAGAACGGTCGAGCCGAGCAACGCCACGCGCGGAGGACACGCTCAGCTGGTGACCTTCACACTCCAGGAACTAGCCGCCCGCAGCGGAGGCGAGCTGCTCGGCGATCCGGCGCAGGTGATTACGGGCGCGGCTTCGTTGCCCGAAGCGGTTCCCGGCGAGATCAGCTTTTTCGCGAATCCGAAGTACATGCCGCTGCTGCGGAAATCTCGCGCGTCGGCTGTGTTCGTACCCACGGATTTCGGCGAGAGCATTGCGGCAGCACAAATCCGCGTCGCCAATCCGGGCAAAGCGTTCGAACAGGTCGTCCTGAGTCTCGCGCCGCCGCCCATTCGCTTCGCTCCCGGAGTACACCCGACTGCGGTCGTCGCGCCGGACGCGACGCTCGGCGAGCGCGTTTCCATTCAGCCGCACGCCGTGATCGAGCCAGGTGCAGCGATCGGCGACGACACGGTGATCGGCGCGAACAGCTACGTCGGCCACGGAACGCACATCGGCCGCGCTTGCATGATCTACCCGCAAGTAATGCTGCGTGAACGCACGCTGGTCGGCGACCGCGTGATCATTCATAGCGGAACCATTATCGGCGCGGACGGCTTCGGGTTCGAATTCGTGGAGGGGCGCCAGCAGAAGATTCCGCAGATCGGGATCGTCCAGATCGACGACGACGTCGAGATCGGCGCCAACACGACGATCGATCGCGCACGGTTTGGCCGCACCTGGATCAAGGAAGGCGCCAAGATCGATAACCTTGTGCAAATCGCGCACAACGTCGTGATCGGCAGACATTCGGTCGTCGCGGCTCAGACTGGGATCGCCGGGAGCTCGCGCGTGGGCGATTACGTGATGATCGGCGGCAATGTCGGCGTCACGGATCACGTCGAGATCGGAGATCGGAACATCATCGGCGCGAGAACCGGCGTCTCAAAAGACCTGCCGGTTAATGGCGGCACATGGTGGGGCACCGTCGCCGTGCCGGCACGCGAGGCGAAACAGCAACTCGCCTGGGTTCACCGGCTCGGGCAGCTCTTCGCGAGGGTCAAGGCGATCGAGAAGAAGCTCGGGATGTAGCAGCACGGCGCGATGTGCGGCTGTCTCGGCTTAACGTTGCGGCTGCGACTTGCGCAGCAACTCCGGCATCTCGCGGAAATGCGGCGGTTCGCAGCCAGGCGTTTGCCAAAGAACCATTCGGCTGAACAAGGCTGGTCATTCTGACCGGGAGCCAAGCGCAGTGGAGGAATCCCGTTGCGCAATCATTCGTACTGCCACGGGATTCCTCGACTGCGCTCGGAATGACATGCTTCTTAAGCGGAAAGCTTTTTGCCAGTTGCTCTAGAACCGTGGCCCGCGATCCGCGCTTCCGCAGTGGTCGCGCCCCAGCCCAGCGCGACGAGAAAAAGCTTGGATGTAGCGCAGCATTGGAGACCGCCGCCTGCGCAGCAAACTCCGGCAAACCCTCCGCGCGAACGCAGCGCAGCGCAGCGTGCGAGCACTGTCGCAACCAGCAACCTTCCCGGTTGTTGCCGCGCGGAGCGGCGGGCGATTGAGAGAAGCAGCACAGTTATTTCGGAGTGCGCAGCGCACGTTGGCAAGGTTGATGCTTATACTGGTTATAGAAATTATAGCAGCAAGCAACCAGCACCAGCCACCAAACCACTACCATGAAAGTCCTCACCCGCGCCTCGGCCGAGTTCCTCATCATCGACGATGACCCGGCCATCACCAAGTTCCTCGTCACCTACCTCAAGCAGAAGGGCCACACCTGCGAGTTCCTCACCGAGGGATTCCGCACCGCCCAATGGCTCGAGCACAACCAGACCGACGTCGTCGTCGTCGATCTGAACATGCCCAAAGTCGACGGCATCTCGCTGATCTCGTACATCCGTGAGATGAGCCAGAAACTGCCAATCATCGTCTTCACTGGCGTCGGCTACGACGAAGAGCGGATGCACGCCGCGTTGCGTGCCGGCGCCAACGGCTACGTGAGCAAAAATTTGCCGATCGAGCAGCTCTATTGCGTGCTCTCGCGCGTCCTCGCGACCTGCCAAATGCGCGCTCGCCGCGAAGCGCTCACTAACCCCACTCGCCCTGTCCTCGCCGGCGCCGCCGCGTAAGCCCCCGCGTCCTCAAACTTTCATCGGGCGCGGGCTTCGTCCAGAAGCCCGCGCAGCGCTTCCGCCGAGATGCACTCGGCCCCGCATGCGGAAGCGGTCTCCTGCTCGAGGTAATCGCTGGTCGCCACGAGCAATCGATATTGCGAGCCGTACTTGCTCGCGAGCCGCTCGACCACCGAGTCGGCGGTCTGACCGTCGCGCGAGTAGAACACCTGGATCTCGCCCGGGTCAGCCGACACATCCACGGCCGCGCCGCGCCCGTCGAACACCACCACGGCGCGCACGCCGGTCCAATCCTGGTAATCGCGCAGCTTTCGCACGAGCGCGTCTCGCGCGAGCGAAGTGCGGCGCTGATGCAATTCGCGGAGTTCCGGCCAGGCGAAGATGACGCTATGGCCGTCGACGATCAGATACTCGGGCCGCACGCTGCACCTATAGGAGCGCGCACCCGACAATCAAGGCCGCGCGGGGATCCCTCGCAGCAGCACGCAGAAGACGCAGCCGCTACTCGGCAGCAGCAGTCGCGGCCTGCTTCTTCGACTTCGACTTGCCTTCGGCCCGTCCAGCCGTAGCCGCTTTCGCTTTCACTTTCTTGCGCTCGATATACGCGGCGCGGCGGCGACGTTTTACAGTCCTTCGAAGTTGCTGTCCCATGAACCGTTCCCTATAGGGCGGAAGCTGCACTGGCGCAACGTGAAAGGCGACGCGCCGCTCACCTGCAAAACTGCCCGCACAATGACGTTGCAAGACGCGACGGCTCCGGGTTACAACAGCCGCGGTTTTACACGCACCTACTGTGTTCACGTCCAAAGCACTGATCGGTCTCTCCGTTCTCTTCCTCACGCTCTCGGCCGTGTTTGGGGTGCTGAATACCAGCAAGACCCGCGAGCTGCGCGGCGAAGCGGAGCGAGCCGAGTTCGCGCGAGCGGAAGCGGAACGGCTGCGCATCGCGAAGGAGAAGGAAGTGGACTCGCGGCCGGCGACGACGGTCGCGGATAACGCCAGATCCACGGATGCCGAGAACCGGATGGCGAGCGCAGAGGCGGATCTGATTCGCTCGCAGACGGAAAAGGCGGAACTCCAGGCCACTCTCCAGGCCAGCCAGAACGAAATCGCCGCGTTGCGCACGCGCCTCGACGAAACGCCTCCGCAGGATCTCATCCCCGACTCGTTGCCAATGCCCGGCGCCGGCGATCTGCACACGCAGCTGGAGGAGACACGCCGGCAGCTCGATAGCGCAGAGCGCGAGAAGCAATTGCTCGCCGACCGCATCCGCACGCAGGAGCGCTCCGCAGAACCTGAGGCGCCGAGGACACGCCGCGCCGCGTCCCGCGCGCCCGGCGTCCGCGGGACCGTGCTTGCGGTCAACCAGGCTTACAATTTCGTCGTGCTGAACCTCGGTGGGCGGCAGGGACTCGAGTCGAACTCCGAGATGCTCGTCCTGCGCAACGGCACGGTGATCGGAAAAATTCGCGTCTCTTCGGTTGAACCAGCGACCGCAATTGGCGATATCGTCACCAGCAGCCTTGCACGCGGCGTGCAGGTGCAACCCGGAGACACTGTGATTTATGCTGGTTCGAATTCCTGATTCCTTTTGGCAGCGTGCGACGCACGTTGCCGCAGTCGCATTAATCGGGGGCGCGCTCGCCTCGTGCGCTACCAAAAAGGAGACAGTGCAGCTGGTCTCCGATCCCGCTGCTGGTCCTGAGTCTTCCCTCCCGTGGAACCAGCAGGAGAAGTGGGAAGGTCAGGGGCAATTCGGCGGCATGACCGAGCGGATGGGCGGCGGGAGCCGTCGCTAAATCCACATCCCAGCCGGGATAACGGCGTTCTTCGGCACGACGACGATACCGTCGCGGATGAAGTAATTCTCCGCGTCCACGTTTGGCGGCTTGCCTTCCGGCGTGATGACGACGCCGTCTGCAATACGCGCATTCTTATCGATGATCGCGCGATCGATCACGCAATGCCGCCCAATGCCAATCGCGGGTAGCCCGTGCGCCGTCGCGCTGGCATCCGTCTCGTAATAATCGGCGCCCATGATGATGCTGTTCCTGATCGTCGCGCCGGTGTTGATCGTGCTGCGCACGCCGATGACCGAGCGCTCGATGTGCGCATCCGAGATGATGCAGCCATCCGCGATGATCGCCTGGCGCAGCGAGGCGCCGTTGATCTTGCTGCCCGGCAGAAACCGCGGGTGCGTGTAAATCGGCGCCGAGGCGTCGAAGAAGCTGTATTGCGGCAGCAGATCGGTCAGGTCGAGGTTCGCCTCGTAGAACGCGCGGACTGTGCCGATATCTTCCCAGTAGCCGTTGAAGATGTAGGCGCTGACCTGCCGCGTTTTGATTGCCTCGGGGATGATGTGTTTCCCGAAGTCGACGAGATTGTTTGCCAGGCAATCAACCAGCACGTCGCGGTTAAAGAGGTAGATACCCATCGAGGCCTGATACAGCTCGTCGTTCGCGCCCGCGCCGACTGACGCGAGCAGATCGGGCCCAAGCTTCAGCCCTTCGAGCAGCGACGGCTCTTTCGGCTTCTCGACGAAGCGGAGGACTTTCCGATTCGCGTCCGTCTGCATGATGCCGAAGTCGGCCACCAGCTCTGGCCCGATCGGCTTCGTGGCGAGCGTGATCTCCGCTCCGGAAACGATGTGCTGGTGAAGCAGCGCGCGGAAGTCCATCCGGTAGAGCTGATCGCCGCTCAGGATCAGGTAATAGTCGTAGGGCCGCTCCAGGAAGTAGCGCATGTTCTGGCGCACCGCGTCCGCTGTGCCCTGGTACCACTGTGAGCCTTCCGGCGTCTGCTGGGCGGCGAGGATGTCGATGAAGCTGCGCGAGAAGTTGTCGAACTTATAGCTCGCCTGGATGTGACGGTGCAGCGACATGCTGTTGAACTGCGTCAGGATGTACATCGAGCGCAGGCCGGAGTTCAGGCAGTTGCTGATTGGGATATCGACGAGGCGATACTTGCCGCCGAGCGGCACGGCCGGCTTGGCGCGATCTTTCGTCAGCGGAAACAAGCGCGTCCCTGCACCGCCGCCCATGATGACGGAAAGGGTGCGCTGCGTCGTCCCGGGCGGCAAGGCAGGTGAGGCGAGGCCTCCAGCGGACATTTCGCGGCGCGTCAGGCTCTCGTTAGTCACACGGCCAATAACTCAGGCGCGCCGCTCCTCGGCAACTCTTTTAGCCTTGAGCGCGTCAGACATTTCGCTGTCATTCCGAGCCCAGTCGAGGAATCCCGTGGCATGAGCGAAACGTCTCGCCAACGGGATTCTTCGACTCGCTTCGACTGCGCTTCCCTCGGCTCAAAATGGCAGGCTTGGAAAGTGCAGGCACCCTCCAGCTTTCCTCCCGCCCGGGCCTATTGCGCTGATTCGCCGTTGGTGTCACGCTGAAAACTCTTATGTGCGGAATTGTTGGCTACGTCGGTCGATCTGAAGCGGCTCCCATCCTCCTGGACGGCTTGCGCCGGCTGGAATATCGCGGCTACGACTCCGCGGGTGTGGCGATCGTGGATGGGGATCGCGTCGAGACACGCAAGTGCGCCGGCCGCATCGCCGATCTTGGCAAGCTGATGACGGCCGAGCCGCCCGCGGGTACGTACGGGATCAGCCACACGCGTTGGGCTACGCACGGCAAGCCAACCGACCAGAACGCGCATCCGCATTTCGACCAGAGCGGCAAGCTCGCGCTCGTGCACAACGGCGTGATCGAGAACTACCAGGCCCTCCGAGAAGACCTGCAGCGCGAGGGTGAACATAACTTCACCTCCGACACCGACACCGAGGTCCTGGCGCACCTGATCGGCAAGCATTTCGAAGCCTCCGGATCCAACGGCAACGCGAACGCAAAGAGCCGGCTCGTGACGGCCGTGCGCACGGCACTTCAGCAAGTCATCGGCACGTATGGCATCGCGCTCGTGCACAAAGACATCCCTGACTTCATCGTCGGCGCGCGCCGCGGCAGCCCGCTCGTGCTCGGCGTCGGCAAAGAGGAGAACTTCCTCGCCAGCGACGTGAGCGCGATCGTGGCCTACACGCGCGATGCCGTTTACCTGAACGACTTCGATATCGTCGCAGTCGAGCGGGAGAAATTCGAGATCAGCTCGCTCGCCGGCGAGGGCGGCCATTATCAGGTCAGCAAAGTCGAGTTCACCGACGAAGACATCAAAAAGGGCGACTACCCGCATTACATGCTCAAGGAGATCTATGAGCAGCCGGGTTCCGTGCGCGACGCGATGCGCGGTCGCCTCAGCGCGGAAGAATGCACCGCCAAGCTCGGTGGCCTCGAAATGACGACGGCAGAATTACGAGCAGTCGACCGCATTGTTCTCACCGGATGCGGCACCGCGCTCCACGCCGGCAGGATCGGCGAATACATCATCGAGCAACTCGCCGGGCTGCCCGTCGAGATCGAGTTCTCGAGCGAGTTTCGGCATCGCAATACCCCGATGACCGGCGACACGCTGGTCTTTGCGATCAGCCAAAGCGGCGAGACAGCCGACACGCTCGGCGCCTTGCGCGAGAGCCGTCGGAAGGGCTACCGCACGCTTGGCATCTGCAACAACGTGGCGAGCACCATCGCGCGTGAGAGCGACGGCGGCGTCTACATGCACGCGGGACCGGAGATCGGTGTGGCGGCGACGAAGTCCTTCACGTCACAGGTCACGATCATGTCGTTGATCGGCCTCTTGTTCGGTCGCATGCGCCATCTCTCGACCTCCGAAGGCTCGGAGGTCATCGACGCGCTCGAGGCGCTGCCGGCGCAAATCGAGGAGACCCTGAAGCTGACCGATCACGTGAAGGAGATCGCGAAGAAGTATGCGCGATCCCCCGGGGTGCTGTTTTTCGGCCGCCAGTTCAACTATCCGGTTGCGCTCGAAGGCGCGCTTAAGCTCAAGGAGATCACCTACATCTTCGCTGAAGGCCATCCCAGCGCCGAGCTCAAGCACGGCATCATCGCGCTCGTCAGACCGGAAGTTCCCTGCGTCTTCATCGCGCCGGACGACGCGGTGTTCTCCAAAAACCTGAACAACATGGAGCAGGTGAAAGCGCGCAAGGGCCCAATCATTGCAGTGACATCCGGCGGGTGCGCGAAGCGACTCGAGGGCATCGCCGACGACGTCATCACGGTGCCGAGCGCGCCGGATTTCGTCATGCCCGTGCTGAGCGTCATCCCGCTGCAGTTGCTCGCCTATCACATGGCGGTCGAGCTCGGCCTGGATGTCGACAAGCCGCGCAATCTCGCCAAGAGCGTAACGGTCGAGTAGAGTTCGCGCGTAACTGCCGCTTGCCGGCTGGACCACCGTGCAACCGAACGAAGATTACGTGCTCCGCGTGCTCGAGGACGTGGGCCTCGTCACGAAACGTCAGATCGAGAGCGCGCGCTCCCGCCTGAACGGCACGCGCAACGTCGTCGACGTACTCGTGCGCGACGGCGTCGTCTCCGCGACCGACGTATCACGCACTCTCGCCGCGCAGGCGCACATGGAGTGGGTGGACTTGTCCGTGCGCACAATCCCGCAGGACGTGATCAACCAGATCCGCGCAGAGGATGCGCGGCGCTTCAAGGTCATTCCGATCGCAATCAGCGAAACCGGGCTCGTCGTCGCCGTCAGCGATCCGCTCGATATCGACACGATCGACAGCCTCAGCTTCCTCCTGCAGCGCGAAATTGAGCTCGTCTGCAGCAGCCCGGAAAAGATCCGCGAGGCCCTAATTAAATATTACGGGACGGCGGACGAGGCATCCGACGTGTTACTCGAGCGGCTCGGCGACGACATCGATCTCGGGCTGGAGATCACCGACGGCGGCGATCTGACGACGGGTGACGAAGCCGATGCGCCGATTATACGCATGGTGTCGATGCTGCTCGTGGAAGCACACCGGCTCGGCGCGAGCGACATTCATCTCGAGCCGCTCGATACGAAGTTCCGCGTGCGCTTCCGCATCGATGGTGTGCTGCAGGAGATGCAGGCGCCGCCGAAACGGCTGCAGTCGGCGATCGTCAGCCGGCTCAAAATCATGACCGGCTCGATGAGCATCGCGGAGAAGCGATTGCCGCAGGACGGGCGCATCCAGGTGAAGATCGGCCGCAAGCCGATCGATCTCCGCGTCTCGACGATCCCGACGAACCACGGCGAAAGCGTCGTCATGCGTCTGCTCGATAAGTCGAGCCTCATGCTCGGGCTCCCAGAGCTAGGATTCCTGAGCGATGACCAGGAGCTGTTCGAGCGATTGCTTCGGTTGCCCGATGGCATCCTGCTCGTCACCGGCCCGACCGGTTCGGGTAAAACGAGCACGCTCTACGCGTGCTTGAATTACATGAACAAGCCCGACCGCAAAATCATCACCGTCGAGGAGCCGGTCGAGTATCAGATGAACGGCATCAACCAGGTGCAGGTAAACACCGACATCGGGATGACGTTCCCCGCCGCCCTCCGCTCCATCCTGCGCCAGGCGCCGAACATCATCATGATCGGTGAGATTCGTGATCTCGAGACTGCATCGATCGCCACCAACGCGAGCCTCACCGGCCATCTGGTCTTCAGCACGCTGCACACGAACGACGCGCCTTCCGCAGTCGCGCGCCTTGTCGACCTCGGCATGCAGCCATTCCTGGTCGCTTCGTCGGTGCGCGCGATCATGGCTCAGCGTCTCGTGCGCCGCCTCTGCCCAGAGTGCAAACAGCCCGGCGAGTTGAACGAAACGGAGCTGCGCGCGCTGCGCATCGAAGCGTCGCAGTTGAGTGAAGCACGCGTCATGAGCCCTGTCGGTTGTGCCCATTGCCGGAATACTGGATACCGCGGACGCATGGGCATCTTCGAGATGTTCGTGATCGACGACGAAGTGCGCCACATGATCAACAACCGCCAATCAACCATGACGCTTCGGCAGCGCGCGCGTGAGCTTGGCATGCGCACGTTGCGTGAAGATGGCGTCCGCAAGGTGCTCGGCGGGCTGACATCCGCCGAGGAAGTCATCTCGATCACGCTCGGAGATGCGAATTAAGATGCGCGCGCGCGTTCCCTGGAGCGTTGTAGAGTCCGCTCTCCTCAGCGGAAATGAGCGACGTTGCCACGACGAGCGCAGATGCGCTGCGGACAGCGCACACTACAACTTCCCCCGCACCGGCCCGCGATGAACAACAATCAGGTAGCGGACCTCTTGCTCGAGCGACAGGTGCTCGAGCGCGCGCAAGTCGAAGACGTTTTGCAGGAAGCAAACCTCAACGGCAAGAGCATCGCGCAGACGCTGGTCGACAATGGATTCGTTGATCAGCAGGGCTTTTACCAGCTCATCGCTGAGTCGCTCGGCACGGAGTTCTACGATCTGGACGGTCACGAAGTCGCTCCCGAGATCCTGCGCTTGATCCCGAGCGGCCTCGCCCGCCTGCATCGTGCGCTCCCGCTCGCTGCAGATGAGCACACCATCACGATCGCGCTGGTCGATCCGCTCGACCCACGCGCGGCCGAGGATCTGCGCTTCGCGCTCGGCAAAGATGTGCACGTAATCGTCTCGCCGACCGATCAGGTCGAGGAGCGGATCAAACAGTACTACGGCACCGAGACCTCCAGCATGGAGGATATCCTGAAGCAGCTGGGCGAAGCGGGCGAAGAGCTGCTGACGCTGCGCGGCGACGAGGACGGCGCGAACTTCGAGGCGGATGCAAACGCGACGCCGATCATCCGCTTTGTCGACTTGATCCTCTTCCAGGCGATCCAGGATCGCGCCAGCGACATTCACTTCGAGCCGTTTGAGCACGAATTCAAAATTCGCTACCGCGTTGACGGCGCGCTCTACGAAATGGCGCCGCCACCCCGGCATCTCGCGCTGCCCGTCATCTCCCGCGTGAAGGTGATGGCGAACATGAACATCGCCGAGCGCCGCTTGCCACAGGACGGTCGGATTCAGAAGAATATCTCGGGCCGCGTAATCGACATGCGCGTTTCGACGTTACCGACGCAATTCGGCGAGAGCGTCGTGCTGCGCGTGCTCGACCGCTCGACGGTCAATCTCGATCTCGAAGCGCTCGGGATGCCCGATTACATCCACTCCTACATCATCGATGTAATCAATCGGCCGAACGGCATCTTCATCGTCACTGGCCCGACCGGCTCCGGCAAAACGACGACGCTCTATTCCTGTCTGCGGAAGATCAACACGATCGACTCCAAGCTCCTGACCGCAGAGGAGCCGGTCGAGTACGACCTGGAAGGCGTCGTGCAGGTGCCGGTGAATGAAGGCATCGGGCTGTCGTTTGCGCGGGTGCTCCGTGCGTTTCTTCGCCAGGATCCGGATCGCATCATGGTGGGAGAAACGCGAGACCTCGAGACGGCACAGATCGCGATTCAGGCGTCGCTCACCGGGCATCTGGTCTTCACCACGCTGCACACGAATGATGCCGCCGGTGCCGTGACGCGCCTGATCGACATGGGTGTGGAGCCATTCCTCATCTCCTCCACGCTCGAAGCCGTCCTGGGCCAGCGCTTGCTGCGCAGCATCTGTCCGCATTGCCGCACGACGTACCAGCCGAGCCACGCGTTCCTCGATCAGCTCGAGCTCTCGCGGCGCGATATCGGCGAGAAGAATTTCTTCTACGGCAAAGGCTGCGAGCAGTGCAACAACACCGGCTACAAGGGCCGCAAGGGGATCTACGAATTGATGAAGATGACCGATCCAGTCCGCGAGCTGATCAACGAGCGCGCACCGACGGTCGTCCTCAAGCAGAAAGCCGTTGAGCTCGGAATGGTGACGCTGCGGCAGGATGGCTTGCGCAGCATCTTCGAAGGCGATACGACGATCGAAGAGGTGCTGAAATACACCTGACCGACCGATGAACACGGATTTTGCTTCGTCTGCGCCCGCAGGCTCTCCGCTACGCGGCTTCGGCCATCTCGCGCCGCTTCCCGCGGGCTCGATTCACAGATTCAGAAGCAGATTGGTTTCAATCCGTGTTTCATCCGTGTTAATCCGTGGCTAAGAAATCATGCCGCGCTTTAACTACGTAGCTCTCGATTCACGCGGCCAGGAGTCCACCGGCGTCATCGAAGCCGGCTCCAGCAACGAGGCCATCGGCCAGCTGCGGCAGACCGGCTATTTCCCGACAAACGTCTACGAGGAGGGAAAAGGCGGCGCGCGGGATAGCAAGGCACGGAAAGCGAAGGCGAAAGCGCCCAAACCGGTCGCAGCGACGGCCGCTCGCAAAGGTGGCATCGTCCTTTTCGAGCGGAAAACGGTCAAGCCGCGCACGCTGATGATTTTCACCCGTCAGCTCGCGACATTGATCGACGCGGGACTCCCGCTTCTGCGCGCGCTCACCGTGCTGGCGAAACAGGAGCGCGACGCCGTCCTGAAGAAAACGATCGGCAATCTCTCCGACGCGGTGCAAGGCGGCAGCACGTTTTCCGAGGGGCTCGCGCAGCACCCGCGCATCTTCAACGACCTCTACGTGAACATGGTGCGCGCCGGCGAGATCGGCGGTGTGCTCGAGCTTGTCCTCACCCGGCTGGCCGAGTTCCAGGAGAAGGCGCAGAAGATCAAGAACAAGGTCGTCGCCGCGATGGTCTACCCGATCATCGTGCTCGTGCTCGCGATCGCGATCATGGGGTTCCTGCTCGTCTTCATCGTGCCGCGTTTCGAGGCGATCTTTCAGGACATGCTCGGCGACAAGCCGCTGCCGGCGCTCACCCGCTTCGTCATCGCGATCAGTAACGGCGTGAAGGAGAACTGGATGTTCATCCTCGGCGCGGTGGTGCTCGGAATCATCGCCATGAAGCTGGCCGGCAGGACGGCCGGTGGCCGAACGGTGATCGACCGACTGAAGTTGCGCACCCCGCTGTTCGGCGACCTTCTCCGGAAGACTGCGATCTCGCGTTTCTCTCGTACGCTCGGCACGCTCGTCACGAGTGGTGTTCCGATCCTTCAGGCACTGAACATCACGCGCGAGACGGCGGGCAACACGATCATCGCGGGCGCGATCTCGCAGGTGCACGACAGCGTGAAAGAAGGCGAATCGATCGTGCAGCCCCTCGAAGCGAGCGGCGCCTTTCCGCCCATGGTCATCAGCATGATCGACGTCGGCGAGGAGACCGGCCAGTTGCCGGAGATGCTGCTGAAGATCGCCGAAGTCTACGACGACGAGGTCGACAACTCCGTCGCTGGGCTCACTTCCATGCTCGAACCGATCATGATCGTGTTCCTTGCCGTTGTCGTCGGCACGATTGTCATCGCGCTGTTTATGCCGCTGATCAGCATTATCAGCGGCCTGCAGCAGCAGACGTAACATCGCCGTGCGTCCGCCAAGCCGCGCCAGCGCCGCATTCACGATCATCGAGCTGTTGATCGTGATGGCGATCATCATCGTGCTCGCGGGGCTCATTATCGGCACGTCTGGATATGTGCAGAAGAAAGGCGCTCGTTCACGCGCTGAAGCGGAGATCGCCGCGCTCTCCGCCGCGCTGGAGAGCTACAAGGCGGATAATGGGATTTATCCGACGTCACCGGCGACCGAATCGCTCGATCCGACGAACACCGACAGTAACGCTTACAAGGCGGCGTCGTTCTTCTTGTACGGGGAGCTTTCGGGCGATCGGAATGGCGACGGAACGGCAGACGCCCCCGGGTCTGGCGGTGCGCCGTCGAAGAGCTACATGCCGTTCAAGCCGGCGATGATGAACCGCAACTCGATGTCGGCGAATGCCGGGCCCGGCAATCCGGTCCATTCGATTCGCGATCCCTTCGGACATCCGTATGGCTACTCGACTTCCAAGGCAGCGAACCCGGCGAGCAACGTCGGCTACAATCCGACGTTCGATCTGTGGTCGACTTCGGGTGATAAAGAGATGGGCGAAGCGCCGGAGCTATACCGTCAGCGCTGGATTAAGAACTGGTGAGGCGGTAGCCCACGTGTCATGTCGAGCGAAGTCGAGACATCCCGTGGCTCAGCCGTCCGGTCCTGCAACGGGATTCCTCGACTCCGCTCCGCTGCGCTCGGAATGACCGCGGGTGGTTCGAGCTGCCGCACGCGCCGCGGCGTCAGCGCTGGTCGGTATTCACCGTCACGATGACGCGGCGATTGGGACGCTGACGCGCGATCTCCGCATCGACCGCCATTGGATCGTTCGGATTGATGGCGCGCGGCGCAACCAGCATCTTCGACGTGCCAAATCCCCTCGCCTGTACTTGCGCCGGGTTCACACCGAGGCCGTTGACCAGGTAGCTCGCAACGCTGTCGGCGCGCCGCTGGCTCAACTCGAGATTGTACTCCGGCGAGCCGAACGAATCGCTGTATCCCTCGATCGTGAAGCGCGCCGCCGGGTTGCGTTTGATCAGCGTCGCGAGCTTCTGGAGCTCCGTCATCGCGCCCGGCTGTAGATCGGCGCTGTCATACTCGTAGAGCGGATCGCTGGGCAAACGGATCGCGGTGCCGGAACCGAGCGGCCCTTTCTGCGAGAGAAGCGAATCAAGATCGCTGAACCCCGGAGCTCGGCCGCGATCGGGACCAGCACTGTCGCCCGGGATCTTATTGATCACGTTCGGGCGCTTGATCGTCGTGCTCGTGGCGAGCTCGGTGCCGGTGAGCGCCGGTTGCGGACGCCCTGATGTCGCCGAATCCTGCAGCAACGATTGCTCGCGTTTGGCGTTGGGATTATTGGCCAGCACCTGCGCGGTGCTGCGCTCGATCTCGTTCATGATCGAGGTGGCGTTGGTTTGATCGACTCGCGGATTGTCCGGCAACACGTCCTTGGTGTCGTCAGGCATCGCAGTGCTCGCGTGAATTTCCTCGAGCAGTTTATCGAACGAGCGCTTCTCGTCCGGCAACTGCACCTCCGTTTTGTCCGGCTCGGGCTTGGATGCCTGCGCCGCCTGATCCATGCTCGGGCGCTCGAGCTCCTTCAGGTCGATCTTCTTGAGGTTGAACATCGCGTCCACATCGGCCGCCTTCACCGCTGCATCCGGAGGCATGATCTGCGTGCGGTAGAAGTACGCGCAGAGGAGCGCGTGCAGCACGAGCGAGATGAGCAATCCGACGAGCAGCCAGTTGCGCTGCCTGGAGCCCGACCACACGTCGTCGTCGAACTGGTTTAGAGGAGCGGGTCGCGGTCTCATCTGCTGGTAGGAACGAACTGGCACGGCGACGCCGTTGTCAAACCGCCCGTCCTGATCCTTCGACAGGATCAGCGACCTAACTGTTCAACCGGGTCCGCGCGATGAACGCGCTCGCCGCCCCGCGGATGGCGGTCGCCACGTCGGCTTCCTGCTTCACGAACTTCGGTTTGAACCACGGAAACAGCCCGATCAGATCGTGCGTGACGAGAATCTCCCCGTCGCAATGCGGGCCCGAGCCGATGCCGATGGTGGGGATCTGGACCGCGGCCGAGATTTGCCGCGCCGCTTCTGCAGCGACAATCTCGAGCACGACGGCGAACGCGCCCGCCGCCTCGACGGCTTTCGCGTCGAGCATGAGCGCTTCCGCTTCGGAAGGCGTGCGGCCCTTGAGCTTGTAGCCGCCTTCTTCGCGTACCCGCTGCGGCAGCATCCCGATGTGCGCCATGAATGGAATGCCGCGGTCGACCACCGCCTCGATGTGCGCGGCATGTGTCACGCCGCCTTCGAATTTCACCGCCTGCGCGCCGGCGTCGACGAGTGCACGAGCGGTTGCGACCGCCTGTTCCGGCGTGTTGTAAGTGTGAATGGGCATGTCGGCGACGAGCACCGCGCGCTTTACGCCGCGTGCCGCCGCCCGGGTGTGATGCAGCATCTCGTCCAGCGTGACCTGCGTCGTGTCCTCGTACCCGAGCACCACCATCCCGACGGAATCGCCGACCAGGATGATGTCGATCCCGCTTTCGTCGAGCAGACGCGCGGTCGGGTAGTCATATGCTGTGAGCGACGTGATGCGCTCGCCACGCTGCTTCATCTCGCGGAATTGCTGCATGCGACGCGATGCTACCACTGTGCGGCGACCCGCACCAACTGCGACGTGTCCCCCAGCTGCAGGAGCAGCTCGCGCACGGATTGTCGCTGCTTCGGCAACACGAGCTCCGGCCGAATGTCGGCAAGCGGCTGAAGGACAAACGCGCGTTCGTGCATCCGCGGATGTGGCAGCCGCAGCTCCGGCGTGTCGATCCGCAGATCACCGATGTAGAGCAGATCGAGATCGATGATGCGGGAGACATTGCGCGGATGAACGGAAGGCCGGCCGAGTTGGCGCTCGATTTGGCGCAGCTCCGCCAGGAGTCGCGGTGGCTCAGCATCGAAGCCGATCTCCACGACGGCGTTGAAGAACGGCGCGGCGCCCGGTTCACAATCGACCGGCTCCGTCTCGTAGATCTTGGAGGCGAGGAGGGGCGGCGTCACGCCCGGGAGCTGCTCGATCTGCGCCCGTGCAGCTTTGAGGTTCGCGAGCGGATCGCCAACGTTCGAACCAAGCGCAAGGCCGGCTCTCATCGTGCAGGGTCGTTCAGCCCGAGCACATCCTGCATCGAGTAAAGCGCCGGCGGCCGGCCGACCACCCACTGCGCCGCGCGCAGTGCTCCGACCGCGAACGTCCCACGGCTCGATGCCTTGTGCGTCAGCTCCACGCGTTCGCCAGAGCTCGCGAAAATCACCGTGTGGTCACCGACCACATCGCCGCCGCGGATGGCGTGAACGCCGATTTGATTCGACGGACGCTCGCCAATCAGACCCGTCCGACCATGAGCGACGTCGCGCTCGTAGTCGAGTCCGCGGCTTTCACACGCCACTTCGGCCAAACGCTTCGCGGTGCCGCTCGGAGCATCCTTCTTCAGGCGATGATGCATCTCCACGATCTCGATGTCGAAGCCGTCGCCGAGCATTTCGGAAGCTTTCCGCGTGAGCCAGAACAGCGCGTTCACGCCCACGCTGAAGTTCGGCGCGAGCACGATAGGGATCGATGCTGCTGCTCTGCTGACGCGGCTCGCCTGCTCGGCCGAATGGCCGGTGGTGCCGATGACGAGCGGCCGGCCAGCCTCGGTGCATGCGGCACAAACGGCGTCCGTCGCGTCTGCATGGCTGAAGTCGACCACCACGTCGCAATCCGAGATGGCATCGCGGCTGTCATCTCCGCGATTCTGCTGCGCGACAATTTCCACACCAGCTTGTGACGGGGCCGCGTCGAGAATTGCGCGGCCCATCCGGCCGCTGGCACCGACGAGCAAGACGCGCACAGCCGCGGTCATCAGGCGACCTGCGCGAACGCGTCTAGTGTCTTGCGGAGACGCGCCTCGTTGGCCGCCGTCATCTCGCAGAGCGGCAAGCGCACCTCGCTCGACATCTCTCCGCGCCAGGCGAGCGCCGTTTTCACCGGGACCGGATTCGGTTCGAGGAAAAGATCCTTGAACACGGCGGCGAGACGGCGGTGCAGTTCCTGGGCTGTGTTGAGGTCACCCCTGCGGAAGGTGTCCACGAGCGCACAGACTTCGGCCGGCAGCAGATTCGACGCGACGCTCACCACGCCGACAGCGCCCACCGCCATGAAGGGCAGGGTCAAAGCATCATCGCCGCTCAGAATGGTAAACGCTTCCGGCATGCGGATGCGCAGTTCGCTCACCCGATCGACACTGCCGCTCGCTTCCTTGATCGAAACGACGTTGCCGCAGTCATAGGCGAGCCGCTCCACGACATCAGCGCCGATGTCCACGCCGCACCGTCCGGGAATGTTATAGAGCATGATCGGCAACGCCGTTGAGCGCGCGATCGCCTGGAAGTGGCGGAAGAGACCCTCCTGGCTCGGCTTGTTGTAGTACGGGGCCACGATCAGCGCGCCATCGACGCCCATCTTCTCGGCCGCAGTCGTCGCAGCGATCGCTTCTGAAGTTGAATACGAGCCTGTTCCCGCGAGCACCTGGCAGCGGCCGGCGGCGATTTCGACCGCGAGGCGAATGACCTCCTCGCGTTCTTCGTGTGACAACGTCGGGCTCTCGCCTGTGGTGCCGACGGCGACGATGCCGGCCACGCCGCCGACGATCTGGCGTTCGATCAGCTTCTCGAATGCGACCACGTCGATCGCGCCGTCGCGCAACGGCGTGACGAGCGCAGTGTAGGTGCCGCGGAACATGAGCAGTTAAAGTTCGACCGTGCCCTCAAACACGAAGTCAGCGGGGCCGGAGAGTGTGACATCGGTGAATCGCTCGCCGTCTCTCTTGAAACCGACGCTCAACTCATCGCCGCCGCGAACGAGCACGCGGATCGGGCCTGCAAGTTCTCCCGCAGCGGCAAAGGTCAGCGCGCTCGCCACCACGCCGGTGCCGCAGGCGAGCGTTTCGTCTTCCACGCCGCGCTCATAGGTGCGGATCGCGATCGCGCCGGGGCCACGCTCCTCGAGAAAATTTACGTTTGCCCCGCGCGGTGCGAACCGCTCGTGGTGCCGAAGCGCCGAGCCAAGCTGTCGCACGTCGACGTCGTCGATTGCGGGCACCGGCACGACCATGTGCGGCACGCCGCTGTCCATGTAGCTGCCGCGCACGTGCGCACCGAGGACGAAAACCTCCACATCGCGGTCGAAATCTTGCGGATCGCTCATGCGCAACGTGACCGCTTCGCCTTCAAGGGCAGCACCGATTACGCCGGCTGGAGTTTCGAACGAAACCTTGTCGCGCGGGCCTGCGACGCGCTGTGCGTAGCGCGCAAAACAACGCGCGCCATTGCCGCACATCTCGGCTTCGCCGCCATCGGCGTTGTAATAGCGCATGCGGAAATCCGCTCCGTTCGTCGCGGGCTCCACGATCAGCACGCCGTCAGCACCGATTCCGCGATGCCGGTCGCAAAGTTGCGCGATCTGCGCGCGATCGAGCTGCAGATCGCCGGCGCGATTATCGAGCATCACGAAATCGTTGCCCGCACCATTCATCTTGGTGAACTGCAGCTTCGGCATAGGCGTTCTTAGCATACGGCTCTGCGCAATCAACCGCACCTGCCGTCATCTCGACCGGAGCGAAGCGCAGTGGAGAGATCCCGCGGCGGAACCTGAACGGTAACGCCACGGGATCCCTCGACTCCGCTCGGGATGACCGCCTGGTTCCGCCACGGGATCCCTCGACTTCGCTCGGGATGACCGCCTCAGTGCTTCGGCGCGCGCACCGTTCCGGTCTCGATCGCCGTGCGCCTTTCCGCGACAATACGGTTCGCGGTCTCCTCCACCATTTGCTCGAGTAGCATGCGCAGGTGCGTGCCCTGACGGTAATCGGCCGGCGCGATGTGTTTCACGCGATCGGCGTGCGCCGAAAGCTGGAAGCACTTCTTGAATCCGGCGCGCGCGGGATCGTCCGGATTGTAAACCGCGATCGCTTCGCCCCCGTTCTTCCGCATGACCGTGAAGCACGGCACATCCGTCGGTCCGTCGCCGATGTAGATCATGTTCGGGAACGGCACCGGCCGGATCTCGGGGTCCATGTGGTCATTCACGTCCTGCGACATGTCGAGCAGCCCCTTGTTGATGCGGAAGAGGTACTGCGTCTTCTGCGTGTGACTGATGACGCGCTTTGGAAATGTGATCCGGCCTTCCGTGTCCTCCGCGAACTCGCAGCCGAAGATCGCCTTCACATACGGCGCCAGTCGGCTGCCCTCGATGAGGATCTTCATGCCGGACGAGATGATGTAGTGCTCGACCGTGATGCCGTGCGAGACGTGCTCGGCGGAGAGCAGGCCGTTCGCGAACTCCTCGAACATGTCCGGCAATCCGGCGTAGAAATTCAGGTTGCCACCCAGCGTCTTCAGCTCCGCGTTCGTCGGCCGATCCATGCCGAGCGTGTCGAGCAGCACCTTCATGTAGGCGAGCTCGCTATCGTAGCCGCCCTCGCGCACGAGTTCGGAGCAGCGGCGCCAGAATCCGTCCTTGTTGATGCCGAACGCGGGGAAGACCACCTCGTCCTGCATGTAGCTGGGGCTCAGCGTTTGATCGTAGTCGTAGACGATCGCGATTGTGTTCTGCGGAGTGGCCATCGAACTAGACAGGATTCACAGGATTGATCGGATTAACAGGATGGGATCGGAGTTAATCCAGTCAATCCTGCGAATCCCTTCAATCCTGTCGAGTTCCCAACTGCGCGACAAAGTCCGCGAAGAGCGGCGCATACCTGCCGTCGCCGCGCTCGGGGTGATATTGCACCGCCAGGGCAAAAGGATAATCGACGAGCCGCATCTGCTCGACGATGTCGTCGTCCGCGGACCAGGCCTCAGCCACGCAACCGTCGGCCAGCCGATCGATCGCCTGGTGATGTGAGCTGTTCACGTGGTCGAAGCGATGCCGCGCGGCGGGGTCCGTGCGCAGCGGCTGGATGTCTTTGTTCTTCATCTCAGGTGCGTTGTGGCCGCGGATGTCGAGGTGGAGTGTGCCGCCTAGCGCAACGTTCAACAGCTGGCAGCCTTTGCAGATCGCGAAGATCGGCAGCCGGCGTTTGAGCGCATGCTTCACGGCCTGGAACTCCCAGACGTCGCGACGCCGATCGGTGTCGAGGTCGAGCACGGAAGGATCGGGCACCTCCTGATGAAGGAACTCCGGCGCGATGTCAGGCCCGCCGGTTAGCAGCAGTCCATCTGCTTGCGCTAGGTTGACCTCAGCCTGCAACGCATTCGAGAAGCGCACCTGCGGGTGCGGAGCGAAGGCGCGGGCGAACCATTCCTCGTCCTTTGCCTGCATCCAGGTGGCCACATTCGGCATCGCGGAGTTTGCGACCCTTCTTCCGCATTGTAAATACCAGCTCCACCATGGCCGACGATGACAGAACCGAGAAGCTCCGCGATGCGATCGACGCAATCGCGAAGGAGCAGAAGACCATCGGATGCGCTGTCTCGGTCCGCGACTACAACGGTGACTTCCGATTCGGTCACCATGCGGATCGCCTCTTTCACGCTGCCAGCACCATCAAGGTGGCGATCCTTCTGGCCGTGATGAAAGCGGTCGATGAAGGCGGCGCGAAGCTGGAGGATGCGCTCCACGTGCGGAACCGTTTCCTCAGCGTGGTCGACGGCACACCTTACAAGCTCGACCGCAGCTCAGACGGCTACCCGCAGCTCTACAAGTCCATCGGCCGGACGGCGAAAATCTCGGAGCTCGCCGACAGCATGATCACCTCGAGCAGCAACCTGGCGACGAATCTGCTGCTGGACTTCGTGGGGACGGATGAGGCGGCGAAGGTGTTGCGCGACGCGGGCGTGAACGGCGTGCATCTCCGGCGCGGCGTCGAGGACGAGAACGCGTATGACGAGGGGATCAATAACGAGACGACGGCCGATGGGATGGTGGAGTTGTTTGCCGTCTTCCGCGGTGACTTCCTGTCGAAGAAAAGTCGCGATCACGCGATCCATATCCTGCTGAACCAGCGCTTCACGTCCATGATTCCCGCGGGTCTGCCTGCGCACGCGACGGTCGCCCACAAGACCGGCGAGATTTCGACGGTGTGCCACGACGCCGGCATCGTTTATCTGCCCGAACGTGAGCCATACATCGTGGCGATCCTGACCGAGGTCGATTCCGACAAGAACGGGCGACGGGACACCGTGGCGAAGGTTTCCGAAGTGGTTTACAAGGCGGTCACCGGGAAGGCAAAATGAGCGAGCTCGACCTGGAAGTAGTCGACGGCCTGAAGCTTTCCGAGGAGCACCGCAAGTTGCTGCGGCCCGGCGAGCCGGTGGAAGACGAGAATGGCAACTCGCATCGGCTGCCGCGCTTCTTCTTTTCGGTCCCAAATTGGAAGCGCGCGCATGAGATCAAGCTCGCGTCGCACTTTACGCTGGCCGAGTTGATGACGGTCGACTGCCGCGAGGCTGACCTGCTCCTGGAGGAATTTCCGCATTACGTCCCGTGCGCGGTAACGTTGATCGCTCGCTATCTCGAAGACCTGCGCCGGGAGGCCGATGCAGTGATTCTGGTGGGGGCGAATGGCGGTTACCGCTCGCCGGTTCACCAGCGCAACGAGCCGAAGAGCTCGCATTGCTGGGCCACGGCGGCTGACATTTATCGCGTGGGCAGCACCTACCTCGACGACGAGAAATCGATCTCGAAATACGCAGACATGGCGCAGTCGCTCGGGCCGCAGGTCTTTGCGCGTCCTTACACGCAAGGCGACGATCACCTGCACATCGATCTCGGATTCATCGCCGTGACACCGCGCAACTGGAGCGAGGAGTAGCGATCGTCATGTCGAGCGAAGTCGAGACATCCCGTTGCATCACGTTTGCTTCCGCCGCGGGATTCTTCGACTGCGCTCCGCTCCGCTCAGAATGACTGCATGAAAGACGCGCTGCTAGACGATCTGACGCCGCGACGTGGCACCCGCCACATCGACAAGCATCCGCCGCCACCGCGGCCGGTCATCGGACTCGAGGCGGAGTTCACCCTTTTTGTGAATGACGTGAAACGCCGTCCAGAAGACGTCTTCGGCACTCCTGCGAATCTAATCGCAAAGCAGATGATCCCGCGCACGGGCAAGTCGTTCCAACTACCGAGCGGCGGAGCGATTTACTTCGACACCGGCGTGATCGAAGTCGCCACGCCAATCATCGAACTCGGGCCAGGATGCTGCTATCGCGCCACCCGGCTGCTGTGGGAGCAGATCCGTTACGTACGGCAGGAGCTGGATGAGTGGAGCGCGCGCAACAACTGCCGCTGTCGTCTGCAGGGCTTCAGCACGCATTACAACTTCTCCTTCCCGGCCGCGCGCGCCTCACGCGCACGCACCTCGAGCAAGCTCGCCTTTCTGCTCATGCACATCCTGCCGATCCCAGGGCTCCTCCTGGCCGCGAACAAAAAGAGCAGCGCGATCGGCCTCCGGCCACGCGGTACGCGCCTCGAAGTCACGGCCGATTTCACTCCGGACGCCGCGCTCATGCTGGCGACGTGCGCCTTCATCGCCGGACTCGTGGAAGGCGTCCTGCACTGGGATCACTACACCCTTGAGCAAGTCGCGACGCACAACATCCCTCGCGTTACGCCGCTGCGGATTCGCAAACACTCCTCGCGCAAAGGCTGGCGCGTGGTGCGCTCATCGTTCGGGCACGACCCGTTCAACACCGATCCGAGCGCGCCGATCTGGAAATTGCGCGATGGCCGCGTGCTCAGCATGCGCGATATCGCCGCGGAGACGTTGAAGCCGTTCCGCGATGAAGTCCGGCGACTCAGCGATGCGGCAACCCTCGAGCACGTCGAGGCTGTCTTCGCAGGCGACGCACGATCGCTGCTCGACTTCCCCGATCGTCCAGCCGCATACGACGACGCCGGTCACGGCATCGATTGGAACCGGCGCCGCATGCGGCATTGGCCGCGCTCGGCCTACGAGAAGGTCATCCACCGCGTGCTCGCGCACGAGCCGATCCGCGTCGGCGGCAAACGTTATCGCGTGCAGCGGATGCAAGGCTGGTACGAGATGGTCTTCCGGGAAGCGAAGACAGGCGTGCAGCGCATCTTCAATCTCGATGACCTCGTACGGCTCACGCGCACGAAGAAGCGGTCGCAGCGTACGAACTAGACAGGATTTACGGGATTAACAGGATTGAAGTCAGCGCGAGCCACGCCTCGTCTTCAATCCTGTTAATCCTGTCTAGTTCGGTTAAAGCCCCATCAGCTCGCGGACGTATTTCGCCGGCGGGCTGCCAAACGACAGACCAGTGTCGTTGTGCAGCGTGTCTTCAATCTCGACGACCTTGTACGGCTCACGCGCGCGAAGAAGCGGTCGCGGTGTACGAACTAGACAGGATTGACGGGATTCAGAGGATTAACAGGATTGGCGTCAGCGCGAGCCACGCCTTCTCTTCAATCCTGTTAATCCTGTAATCCCGTTAATCCTGTCTAGTTCGGTTAAAGCCCCATCAGCTCGCGGACGTATTTCGCGGGCGGGCTGCCGAACGACAGGACGGTGTCGTTGTACTTCTTCAGGTCAAACGAATCGCCGAGCTTCGCTTTTGCGCGGTCGCGCAGATCGAGGTGCTCGGCAGTGCCCACGAAGTAGGTCGACAACTGTCCGGATGAGAGCCGCGCACGTTTCCACTTCGCGACGGCTTCACCTTCCTGCTGGAAGCCCTCCTTCATCATCAAATCCAGCGCCTGCTGCTCGGTCATGCCGGCCGTGTGGATGCTTTGGTCGAGAATGGCGTTGCAGATGACGCGCAGCCGCATCTTCAGCTGCTGCATTCGAACTTCGGGTCCGCCGTAGCCCGCCTCCGCCATGAACTGCTCGGCGTATACGCCCCACCCCTCGATGAACGTGCCGCTGCGGAAAATCGCGCGCACCAGCGTCGGTCCGCGGAACCGGTTCGCGTGCATCAGCTGCAGGTAGTGGCCGGGCGTCGCTTCGTGCACCGTCAGGTCGCGCAGCATGTAGTTGTTGTACTCGCGAAAGAACGAATCCTTCCGCTCCTGCGTCCAGCTCGCCGGCGTTGGCTCGATCGCGTAGAACGTCTCGCCATTCTTCTCCAGCGGTCCCGGTGAATCGCAATACGCGATCCCCTGCCCGCGCTTGAACTCCGGCATCACAATCACGTCGAGCGGCTCGGTCGGGACGGTGACGAGATCCTTCTGCTTGGTGAAGTTCGTCGCTTCAACGACCACCTTCTTCGCCTCGTCGACGATGGTGTCGTCATTGGGACGCTGCTCCGCGAGCTTGTCGAGAACGGCAGTCGTGACCTTCTTCTTGTCGGCTAACGTCGCCTCGTCAGCGCCGGGGAAGTATTGTTTGTAGAGCGGCAACGCCGTCTCGTAGATCGCCGTCTGCGTCGCGGCGAGATCCGCCCGCGCGCGCTTCATGATCTCTTCCATCGAGAGATCCGAGGCGAGCGAGAAGCGGAGCTTCTTGCGGAACATGTCCGCGCCGATGCGGAAGTCGCCCTCCGACTTCGGCAGCAACGTTTCCTGCAGCCACTTCTTGTAGTCTTCCAGCGCCTTCGCGGTTGCCTCCTGCACCGGCGCGATCTCCTTCTTCATCTCCGGCGCGCGATCCAGCACCGGCGCCAGTCCTTCGCGGATGAACGTGATGGCGCCCTGCGCCTGCTCGATCGCGGTCTCCGTGTAGATGCGCGGCGGGTTTTTCAGGTTTGCTTTGGCCTGCGCGATGACGCGCGGGATTCCTTCCATGCGCTTGCGGATATTCGGGATGCGCTGTTCCGGTGGCGCGAAGTCGCGCGCGATGAGGAGGTAGACGCCGTTCGCGAGGCTTTGGTTGTAGGTGAGCGGATTCCACTCGGCGCTCTTGAGTTCCTCGAGGCTGAAGATCTCACCTTCGACGCTCTCTTTGAGAATGCGGAAGTCGACGCTGTTCGCGCCGGTCAGCCCGTCGGTGTTTTTGAACGCGTTCAGTTTGGCCAGGAAGGCCTTCTGCGCTGCTAGCTCCTTCGCGCGCGCTTCCTTGGAGTAGTCAGTCAGCTTGTCATCGAAGCGATGATCGCCGAGCTCCGTTGCATCCTCCGGATACGTGCGCAGTCGCGCTTCGATGTAATCCGACGCGAGCTTCTGGAATTCATCGTCGGCGGGAGTGGCGCGCACGCTAGCTGAGGCGGCGAGGCTCACGATTGCGAGCAGCGAAGGGAGAAGCTTCATCGAACGAAGCTACGAAACACGGCGCCGATTTACAGGATTGATTGGCATCACCGACGCGGCCGCGGAAAGTTCCTCATGCGGAAGATGACTCGTCGCGAAGCAACGTGGGTGATCGCGGCAGGGAGTGCAGGTTTGATGTTGTCGCCGAACGTGCGAGCCGCAGATTCGGCCATGTTGCAGCGGCCGATTCCCTCTTCCGGCGAGAAGCTGCCAGTGATCGGACTTGGCACATGGCAGAGCTTTGATGTCGGCACCTCAGCCGCCGATCGCCAGCCGCTGGAGGAGGTGCTCCGCGCATTCGTCAGGCTCGGCGGGCGCGTGATCGATTCGTCGCCTATGTATGGACGCGCGGAGGGCGTCGTCGGTGATCTCGCGCAGAAGCTGCGTCTGCACGATTCGCTATTTTTCGCGACCAAGGTTTGGACGACGGGCAAGGACGCGGGCGTGCAGTCGATGGATCGGTCCTTCGATTTGATGAAGACGAAGCGGATGGACCTGATGCAGGTGCACAACCTCGTCGACGTGCAGACGCATCTCGCCACGCTACGTGAGTGGAAGGAGCAAGGGCGCGTGCGTTATATCGGGATCACGCATTACACGGCCAGCAGCCACGGAGAAGTCGCGCGTGTGCTCGAGCGCGAGAAGGTCGACTTCGTGCAGATCAACTACTCGGTGCGGGAACGGGAAGCCGAGGAGCGTGTGCTGCCGGTGGCGCAGGAGCGCGGGGTGGCGGTGATCGTGAATCGGCCGTTTGGCGGCGGAAATCTTTTCCGCCGCGTGCGCGATAAGGCGCTGCCGGATTTCGCTGCCGAGATCGGCTGCGCATCATGGGCGCAGTTGTTCCTGAAGTGGATTGTCGCGCATCCGGCGGTGACTTGCGCGATTCCGGCGACGAGCAAAGTGCGGCACCTTGAGGATAATATGGGCGGAGGCGTTGGGACGCTGCCTGACGCGAAGATGCGGCAGCGAATATCGGAAGCAGTGGCGGCGGCATAGCAGCACTACATCGCGTGGCGCGGTCATCCTGAGGCTGGCGAACCGCGCCGAAGAGCCTGTCCTGAGCCTTGTCGAAGGAACCTCGCGCAGGGTCCTTGGTTTATGCCACTCCGCAGCCATAACGTAAGGGCCCTGCGTGAGGTCCTTCGCCGTCTGCGCGGCTCAGGATGACCGCGCAGGGTATGGTAATGTGGCGGCGTTGCTACGTCGGCGTGCCGCCCGCTAGCACCGGTTCCGTTGCCCGGTCCTCCGGCTCCTGGGACTGGAGGTAGGTCTTCCCTTTGTAGAAACGCGCGACAACCGAGAAGATCGCGGTGGCGACGAACATCACGATGGCGAAGAACATGTAGTAGTTGAAGTCGCTCATCTTGGCCGAGCCATCCGGGTTCATGATGAAGTTGTTCACCTGCGCGGTGAACTGGTTGCCCAAAGAGACGGTAAACAGCCAGAGCGCCATGACCGCGCTCTTCATCTTGTTAGGCGCCTGCGTGTAGGAGAACTCCAGGCCCGTGATCGACACCATCGCTTCGCCGAGCGTGAGCACCGCGTAGGCCAGGAACTGCCACCACACGCTGGGACGGCCGCCCGCGTCGATCATGCTCTGGATGAACGCGATGATGAGGAAGCTCACGGCGGTGAACCCGAGACCGATGCCGATCTTGCGCAACGGAGTAGGCTCGAAGAACCGGCCCATGAATGGATAGATGACGTAGTTCACCAGCGGGATGAAGAGCAGGATGAAGATCGGGTTGGCCGTCTGTACCTGCTCGGGCAGCAGCGGAATCCCGAAGAAGCTCAGGTCCAGCTTCCGCGCCTGCAGAGTCCACGCGCCGCCGCTGCTCTGATCCCAGAGCGACCAGAAGATCGCGACGAAAATGTAAACGATGGCGAGGCGACCCATCGCCCCGAGACCTTCCTTGCTGAAGAATTGCTTCAGGAAACCAATCCCAGCCGGTGGGATGTGGACGAATTTCTTGCGACCGGCCCAGAAGAAAATCGTCGCGATGACCATCGCGATGCCCGGCAGACCAAAGGCGTAGCGCGGGCCCCAGTTCGGATTGTTGAGCAGGATCGGGCAGAGGATGGTGGAGAGGAAGGAGCCGGCGTTGATCGAGAAATAGAACCAGCCAAAGACCTTCGAGAGATGGTGCTGATTCGACTCGCCGAACTGGTCGCCAACGTTCGCGGAGACGCACGGCTTGATGCCGCCCGAGCCGAGCGCGATCAACCCGAGACCGAGCATCAGGCCGGATCGGGTCTCATCGAAGGCGAGCACGAAGTGCCCCGCGCAATAGACGATGGAGAGGTAAAGAATGGTGCGGTATTTCCCGAGGAAACACTCCGCCAGAATCGCGCCGAGGATCGGCAGGAAGTACACCGCCGAGACAAACTGCGAGAACCAGTAGCGCGCCTCCGCATCGCCCATGCGGTCGGGCATCCCCATCTTGTTGACCATGTAAGTGGTCATGAAGACGATGAGGATGGAGCGCATCCCGTAGAACGAGAACCGCTCGGCCGCTTCGTTGCCGATGATGTACGGCACGCCTGGAGGCATGTCCGGCGTATTGGCCGGCCTGGTCGCGTATTCGGTCTTGGCCATGATGTCTCCTCTGGTTAACGGCGGTCAGCCGTTAGTGCGGGGTCGGTGACGGGAAGAACTGCGCGGGCGTACCAGCTGGCGATGCGCCGTGAGCGGTGTCGTGCTTGTGCTCGCCCTGGCCGGGAGGCGGCGTTCCGGTGCCCTCCTGAGCGGCGCCGCCGTCTGCTGGGTTGGCGTTATCATCGGCGTTGCCGGCTTTGTGGCCCGGTTTGTCGTGGGAGTGGCCGTGCTTGTCGTCGTCGTGCTTGCCCTTGTGCGCGTTGTCGGTGCCTTTGGCGTGATGAGCTTCGCCCGGCTCGCCGTGCTGTTGGTGGTCGGGCAATTCGCCGACTTCGTGGCGTTCGCAGGACCAGAAGAACACGAGAGACGCGGACGCCGAGACGACGGCCGCTTTGCGGAGAATGGAGCGCATCGCCCGGACAGTAGGCATCGGGTGTAATTCGCAGCAAGAGCAAAGAACGGCTGCGTAAACGACGCAGCGCTCGCGAGCGGCGGCGGCTTCGGCAACGGCGCCGCGCCGCCGGAGTCGCGCCGATGCCCGAGCGTGCTCTGGATCTGCCGCCCTGCAAATGCATTGAAACAAGGCCTGCTGGAACTACTATGCTCCCGCGTGGCCCGCTCAGCTAAAAACACAGCCTGGAATGAGGTTTTCGCGCTCATTTTGCTGGGCGCGGGAACGCTGCTGTTCCTGGCATTGATCTCCTACGTGCCGAAGGATCTGCCGTCGTGGGTGCCCTTCAGCCACCTTTCGCCGCCTAATTCGCCCGCGCAGAACTTCATCGGCCCGCTGGGAGCGATCATCGCCGGGTTCTGCTACTTCATGGTCGGCGGCGCTTCTTATCTGCTCGCGGTGGCGCTGCTTGGGTTCGGGGCGGCGAAGCTCTTCTACTCGCAGCTGCGAGTCAGCGCGCGCGCGTTGTGGATCGCGCTATTCGTCGTCTCCGGCGCCTGCCTGCTCCATCTGCAGTCCGGATTCCTGCAGGACTGGCCGTCCGCCTTTAACATCCAGGGACCGGGAGGCTGGGTGGGTTACTTCTTCGGCAAGTCGATCCTTCAGCGGCTGCTCGGCGCTGTCGGTTCGTTGATTCTCATCAGCGGCGTCTACGTCACGAGCCTGATCCTCATGACTGGCTTGCGGCCGATCCACATCGTGCGGCAGACGGTGGCGAGTATCCGGAGCGGCATCACGCGTTTTCGCGATTGGAAACTGAACCGCCAATTGCGCAGCACGGATCTAAAGGGGCAGCTCGAGATCAGCCAGCGCGAGCTCGCCAAGCAGCAGCGCAGCATCGAGAAGCAACTGAAGAAAAAAGGCGCGCCGGTCGCGGAACAGCCGTCTGGCTCGTTCATCTCCGCAGAGGAGCTGGCCAATCGCCCCAAGCCAAAGGTGGTCGATACCACTGCGTTTCCGGCTGAGGGAGAGGGCGCGCGCAAGAAACCGTCGCTCGCCGATCTGCGGAAGGGCGATAAAGCAACGAAGACGGCCGGCGGCCTAACGACTCCCGCCTGGGATGCGGAGAATTACACGTTGCCGGGGCTCGACCTACTTGCCGAGCATGACGTGGAGGGACGCGTCGCGACCGATCCCGCGGAGCTCGAGCGCATCCAGATGATGCTGATCGACACGCTTGGGCAGTTTGGGATTGCGGTCGCGCCAGGCGACATCACCAAGGGCCCGACGATCACGCGCTACGAGGTTTATCCGGCGAAAGGCGTGCGCGTGGACAAGATCGTAAGCCTCGAACGCGACCTTGCTCGCGCCACGCGCGCCGAGCGGATCAATATCCTCGCGCCGATCCCGGGGAAAGACACGGTCGGCATCGAACTGGCCAACAGCCGCAAAGTCAAAGTGACGCTGCGCGAGCTCATGCAGTCGCCGGATTGGACGGAGAGCAAAGCGAAGCTCCCGGTCGCGCTCGGCAAGGATGTCTACGGTAAGACGATCATCGCCGATCTCGCGCAGATGCCGCACTTGCTCGTGGCCGGAACTACCGGCAGCGGCAAGAGCGTCTGCATCAATGCGCTCATCGCGAGCATGCTCTACCGGTTCACGCCTGAGGAGCTCCGCTTCATCATGATCGATCCGAAAGTGGTCGAGATGCAGATCTACAACGAGCTGCCGCATCTCATCATCCCCGTGGTGACCGATCCGAAGAAGGTGTTGCTCGCGCTCCGGCACGTCATCATCGAGATGGAAAATCGCTACAAGATTTTCGCCAAGACGGGCGTGCGAAACATCACCAGCTTCAACGGCCGCCCGCCGAAGAAGACGCAGAAGGAGCTGGATCTGGAAGCGGCCGAAACGAACGGCGCCGCGCCGGAAGAAAAGCCGCCGGTCGGCTCGGTGGAGGAGTACACGCAGAAGCTCAACATCACCGTCCCGCGCGACGACGAGCCTATCATCCCGGACAAGCTGCCTTACATCGTCGTCATCATCGATGAGCTCGCGGACCTGATGCAGACCGCGCCGGCTGACGTGGAGAGCGCCATCGCGCGCATCACGCAGATGGCACGTGCGGCCGGCATTCATCTCATCGTCGCAACGCAGACGCCACGCGCAGACGTCATCACTGGTGTCATCAAGGCGAACATCCCCAGCCGCATCGCGTTTCAGGTGGCGTCGAAAATCGACAGCCGCGTCATCCTCGACGAAAACGGCGCCGATCGCCTCCTCGGCCAGGGCGACATGCTTTACCTGCCGCCGAGCACCTCGCGGCTGATCCGCGCGCAGGGCGTGCTCGTTACCGACGACGAGATCCGCGGCATCGTGGAATACGTCTCCGCGCAAAGCCCCGCCTCTTACGACCTCGCCATCCACGAGAAGATTTCGTCCGGCGGTGAAAGCGATGCAGAGGATGTCACCGACGAAGATGAAGAGCTGGTCGAGAAATGTCTCGAGATCATCCGGCAGGAGAAGCGCGCCTCCACTTCCCTCCTCCAGCGCCGCCTTCGCCTCGGCTACACGCGCGCCGCTCGGATCGTTGACATTCTAGAGCAGCGGGGCATTTTGGGGCCCGGGGAAGGCGCAAAGCCGCGCGAGATTCTCGTCGATCTCGACGCCGCCGTTTAACCGGAGCACACCACTTTCATGGAAGGCTTGGGCGACAAATTTCAAAAGGCGAGAACCGCGCGCAATCTCACGCTCGATGACGCCGCGCGGATGACGAAAATCCGTCCGAGCAAGCTGGCCGAGATCGAAGCGGAAGACTTCTCGACCTTTCCAAGCCTCGCCTACGCCAAGGGCTTCATCCTCATCTACGGCAAGTTCCTGAACGTCGACGTCACGCCTTATCTCGAAGCGTTTGAGGGGCCTGATCAGATGACGACCGATGGGTATTCGTACCTGCAGGACAACCCGGCGCCTCCCCCTCCGCGGCCGACGAAAGTCGTCGTGCGCCGCGAGCCTTCCGGTGGCGGCGGCGGTGGTGGTGGTGGCGGCGGCGGACGCCAGCGAAGCTCGCTGCTGCCGCTCGCGATCGGCGTCGTGATATTGGTCGGCGGCTTCACGGTCCTCAAGTTCATGATGGACGTGCGCCGCATCACGCCGAGCACTCAGCGCGACGCGAACGCGCTCGCCCAGGCCAGCGTCGCACCTGGAACAAACCCGCCGACAACTGTCCCGCCGCAGGGCACGATGGTCGCGCCAAAAGCGCTTCCCGCGGATGCCACGCCTCCGCAGGGTGCGGTCGCTGCTGCCACTCCGGCTGTTAACGCTGCGCCGGCAATCGCCCCCGAAGCCGCACCGGCTACGCAGAGTACGCCGCCGCTCGTGGCAGCTGCTTCGGCCACGCCAGAAGCGGAACCTGAGATTCGCCGCGCAGAACCAGTGCGTCCCGAGGACCTCATGCCGGCACGCAACGCCACCGCGCAACCGCCTGCGGAGGACACCACCGCGAATCGCTTCGACATTCGCCCGCTGCGCAAGACGTACGTGCGCGTGACGGTGGACAACGCGGGCGGTGCTTCTTTCGACCGTTGGATCAACCCCACCGATCGGCCGGTGCAATTTCGCGGCAAGCGTATTGCAGTGAAGGTGCTCGATCCGGACGCGGTCGAGATCCGGAAGAACGGCAAGGTCGTCGCGGCTGGCGACGCGGACATCACGCTTGAGTAGTGGTAGGGGCGGCGCGGTGCGCCGTCCGGCACGCGCAATCGAAGTCTCACGTGATGCCTAGTCTTTCTACCATCGAGAGCGTCTCGGACGCCGCAGCGCGGCATCCCTACCAGCCGAAAGTCGGCATGATCAGCCTCGGCTGTGCGAAGAACCTCGTCGACGCCGAGATCATGCTGGGCAGCGTCTTGCAGCACGGCATGCAGATCACCTCGAACGCTGAAGAGGCCGACGTGCTCGTGGTCAATACCTGCGCGTTCATCGACTCCGCGAAAGAGGAGTCGATCGACGCCATTCTTGATGCGCATCAACAGCGCGGGCTGGCCAAGAAGCCCGGGCAGAAGCTGATCGTGAGCGGTTGCATGTCGCAGCGGTTTTCAAAGGAGCTGCGCGAGCAATTGCCGGAAGTCGATGCCTTCATCGGGCTCGACCAGGTTGGTGAGCTGGGTGCCATCGCGCAGCGCGTTCTCGCCACTGCCTCTACGAGCGAGCCCGATCCGCTCCATCTGGTCACGCGCCGGCCGACATACATTCCGAACTACGACACGCCGCGTTTTCGCCTCACGCCATCGCACAGCGCGTATCTGAAAATCGCGGAAGGCTGCAATCACCCGTGCAGCTTTTGCGTCATCCCGCAGATGCGCGGCCGTCACCGCAGCCGGCCGCCGGCCTCTGTGCTCTCTGAAGTGCGCTCGTTAGTCGCGGAGGGCGTAAAGGAGATCAACCTCATCAGCCAGGACACCACCTACTACGGCATGGATCTGTGGGAGCAGAAGGCCGGGCCGCGCCAGCCGGTCGATTCGTCGCGTGGGCTCACCCTCGCGGCGCTGCTGCGCGAGATTCAAGAGGTGCCGGGCGAGTTCTGGCTGCGCTTGCTCTACACGCACCCAGCGCATTGGAGCACCGAGCTGATCGAGACGATTGCCGCCTGCGACAAAGTCGCGCGCTACATCGACATGCCATTACAGCACATCGATGAGGCGATGCTTGGCCGCATGCGCCGCGAGACGAACCGGCAGCACATCGAAGATCTCGTGCAGTCGTTGCGTGCTGGGATTCCAGGCGTGGCGATTCGCACCACGTTCATCGTCGGCTTCCCGGGTGAGACGGATGCGCAATTCGAGACGCTGATCGACTTCATTGAGCGGGTGCGCTTCGAGCGGCTCGGCATCTTCAAGTATTCGCAGGAAGAAGGATCGCGCGCCGCGAAGATGCCGGACCAGGTGCCGACGCGGGTCAAGAATGCGCGCTATCGCCACGCCATGCTGGTGCAGCAGCGCATCGCGCGCGAGAGCGCGGAGGCTCGGGTCGGTCGGGAGCTGAAAATGCTGGTCGATCAGCCGCTCGTCGCGCGCACTGAAGCTGACGCGCCGGACGTGGATACGACGGTGGTGCTGAAGAACCCCGCGCCAGTCGGCGAGTTCATCTACCGCAAAATCACCGGCACGCGCGGCTACGACCTGCTCGCGTAACAGAGCCGCTGTCGCGGACGCGGGCGTTTAGAGACACTCGCCGCAGCGGGCGCCTGCCCGGCGTGGTCAGCGCCCGTCACAAGCACTGCTACACCAACCGGCGCTGAAATGTACGGCGGCAGCGACTTAAGCAGTGACAACTCCCGGTTTTTCTAGTGATTCTTAGAGAACGTGTGTCGCGATAATGGCTGACCAAAACGAGCCAAAGAAAGAGACGGTTCGCATCACTCTTCCGCCGCGCGCACCAGCGAAGCCGGCTGAGGCGCGCGAGACCGTCCGCATCAATCTCCCGCCGCGGCCGCCGGCGAACGGTGCTCCTCCTCCGGCGCCACCTACGGCGCGCCCGCCGGTGCCTGCGCCTCCATCCGGCGTCGCGCCGCCGCGACCGCCGTCCGCTCCTGTTCTGCCTCCTCGGCCGCCCGCTTCAGGTACGCTGCCCCCGAAAGCCGCGGCACCACTGATCCCGAAAGCGCCGTCAGCACCTGTGGCACCGCCGCCTATGGCGCGACCGCCTATGCCAACGCCATCAGGCGTGAAGCCCGTGCGGCCGCCCAGTTTCACACCGCCGCCGCCGCCGCGGCTGTCCGCGTCGGCAGCTCCCCCCGTCCGGCCGCCGTCTGCGCCCGTGCTCCCGCCGAAGCCGGCTGCGCCTGTCCTTCCGCCTACGCAACCGGCCGCCGTAGCCGCAGCGGAACCGCCATCCGTGCCAGCCGCGCCTCCGCCGCCGGCCTCAACGCCGGCTGCCGCACCACCGCAATCCGCAGCACCGGTGAAGCCGGAAGACGCTCCGCCTGTCGCACCGCCGTGGCCACGGGTCCTGCCGCCGCAGCCGCGTGTCATCCCGCCAGCCGGGCCGTCGGGAGGAGTCTCCGCCGCGCCGTCAAATTACCCCGGCTCCTCCGCGCAAGGCGGGCCGAAGAAGGAGACCGCGCGCATCAGCATCCTGCCGGATCGACCCGCGCCAGCAGCTCCCGCCAAGATGGCGAAGACGCAGCCGCTGATGATGGCTCCCGGCGCAACGGCGCCCGTCGCACCTGTGACTTTGGCGTCGCCCATCTCTGCGGCTCCCGTCGCCTCGGAGCCGACCGGCATCGATGCGATTCCGCGGCCGCTGGTCTGGGCGGTGTTTGGCGTTTCGGCTGTCACTTTCCTTATCCAGATTTGGAACTACTTTTCCACCTGACCTATGAATAACTCTGGAACGGTGACTCTGAACGAAGGCAATTTTGAAGAAGAAGTGACGCGCAGCAGCAAGCCGGTGCTGGTCGACTTTTGGGCCGAATGGTGCGGGCCGTGCAAACTCATTGCGCCGCTGCTGGACGAAATCGCGAAGGAAAAGGGTGACGCCGTGAAAGTGGCCAAAGTGGACGTGGATCAAAACCAGAGCCTCTCCGCGCGCTACAACATCCGCGCCATCCCAACGCTGCTCTTTTTCAAGGACGGCCAACTGCGTGACCAGGTCACCGGCATGACGAGCAAGAAAGATCTGCTCGGCCGGATCGAAGCGCTCGCCTAACCGAGCACGACTCCGGTCAGGCTGGCGCACGGAGGCGCCGAAGCGAGACATAGAAGTGTTCGCCGCGCGGTCATTCCGACCGGAGCGCAGCGAAGTGGAGGAATCCCGTCGCCCCACCTGCTGGTTCCGCAACGGGATGTCTCGACTTCCCTCGCCCTGACAACCGGCAACGCGAGCACCAACCCGCTTCACCGGAGCGGCTGATCGACACCCCATGTCATTTTTCATCCTCACGGTCATCGGCGCGCTGCTGCTGCTGGACCTGCTCTGGTGCCTCCTGGCAGGCCGATTGATCCGCCGCGCGCGCTGGAAACCAGCCGCTGTCATCGTGCACAGCCTCTTCATCGTGCTGCAGGTGCTCGGGCTGTTGGTCGTGCTTCTTTCACGCCGGCCGGAGTTTCCCTTCGAGCTGCCGCGATTCGGCACCGCCGCAGTCTACGTCTGGCACTTGCTCATCCTGCCACTGCTCGCGCCGCTGCTGCTGATTGGCAGCGTGGCCGCACTGGCGATCGCCGCGTTCAAATTCATCAGGAGAACGCCCGCAGCGCGTCAGGTCCACATCCGGCAGTTGTCGCAAGGACCTGTCATCGGCCGCCGCAGCTTTCTCGCCACAGCGGCCGTGCTGGCACCGCCGCTGTTTTCCGTGAGCATTACCGGCATCGCGGTGCGCCAGCTTGAAGACTTCAGGATTCGCCGCCTCACCATACCCATCACGGGCCTGCCGCCGGCGCTGGATGGCGCCACGATCGCGCACGTGAGCGACATGCACGTGGGGCGGTTCACGACCGGTGCCGTGCTGCAGACGATGACGGATGCCGTGAATGATCTGCGCGCCGACATCGTGTTGCTCACGGGCGATTTGATTAACAGCTCGCTCGACGAATTGCCCGAGGCGGTAGCGACGGTTCGCCGGTTCAGCGCGCCGGCGGGCGTTTACACGATTGAAGGGAATCACGACCTCTTCAATGGCCGCCGCGAGTTTGAAAGCCGCGTCAAAGCCTCCGGGCTCGCTTTGCTCGTGAACGAGACGGCGGACGTAACCGTGCGCGGTCATCCTGTGAACTTGCTGGGCCTGCGCTGGGGCGCGCCCGGTGCATCCGCAGGACGGCCGCAATCCACCGAAGAGGGCATCCGCGCATCGCTCGATGAACTGCTCGCGAAGCGCAATGCGAACGCCTTCCCGATCCTGCTCGGGCATCATCCGCACGCCTTCGACGCCGCGATCGAGGCGCGACTTCCGCTCACCCTCGCCGGTCACACGCATGGTGGGCAGCTGATGCTGAACGAGGAGACCGGGTTCGGGCCGATGATGTTCCGCTATTGGTCCGGGCTCTACTCACGCGGCGACAGCCATCTCGTCGTCTCGAACGGCGTCGGGAACTGGTTCCCGCTGCGCACCGCTGCGCCGGCGGAAGTGATCCACATCACCTTACGGCGCGCGTGAGGAGTTTTTAACCGTGCGCCCGGCGCGGCTCGAACGCGCAACCTACAGCTTCGGAGGCTGTCACTCTATCCAATTGAGCTACGGGCGCAGCTTGGCCGCGAGTATAGCGAGCGCCGTGTGAAAGCACAACCCGGCGTGCCCTCATGGCGGACCCTTCATACCCATAATCCTAATCCTGCTCTTAATCCTTCGGATGCAGCCGGAGCGGAGATTAGGAGCAGGATTAGGATTAAGAGTATGAGGGGAAAGGGTGCGCGATTCGCGGTTTGATTTCCCCCCGCAGCTGCGCCACAATGAACGCCCGCCAGCGGGAGAAAAAGGACAGCATGAGCACGATCATCGACACCATCGAAAAAGAGCAACAGAAGAGCGACGTCACCAGCTTCAAGGTCGGCGACGGCGTGCGCGTCCACACCCGCGTGCGTGAAGGCGACAAAGAGCGCATCCAGATTTTCGGCGGCATCGTCATCGGGCGCAAAGGCAGCGGCATCAACGAGACGTTCACCGTCCGCCGCATTTCCTACGGCGAAGGCGTCGAGCGCGTGTTCCCGATTCACTCGCCGCGCATCGCGAAGGTCGAGGTCGAGAAGGCGGGCAAAGCGCGCCGTGCGAAGCTGAATTACCTGCGCGGCCGCAAGGGTAAGGAAGCGACCGCCGTTCGCGAATAGGCATCGCCGAGCCGTGAGGCGCTACGGCACGATTCCGAACTAGACGGGATTGCAGGATTAACAGGATTCGTGTGAGCCACACTCTCGGCACAGCGTGAGCGCAACCCGCTCGGCACGTCGCCGGAAGTGAAGATCTTGTCGTTCAACGCCCTCGCCCAATCCCGTTAATCCTGAAAATCCCGTTAATCCTGTCTAGTTCGGCAGGACGAGGCTCGCAGTGAAGGTACTGCAGTTTCGCGCGTGAACTTTCGCACGCCGCGTGCTTAAACTACCGCGCATGCGCCGCTGCGGTTTTCGCCACGAACGTCGACTCCGCGCTGTCGGCTTTTCCAGCATCGCCGGCATCGACGAGGCGGGCCGCGGTGCACTGGCCGGCCCGGTCGTCGCGGCAGCGGTGATCCTGCCCGAGAAATTTCGCCACAAGCGCCTGAACGACTCGAAGCAACTCCTCCCGGAGCGTCGCGAAGAAATCTACCGCGACCTGACCGCAAACGAGCAGATCTGCTGGGCGATCGGCATCATCGACTCAATCGAGATCGACGAACTCAACATCCTCCGCGCCACGCACAAAGCGATGCGCACCGCCGTGGCAGCGCTCGGCAGCCAGCCCGATCACGCGCTTATCGACGGGCGCCCAGTCTATCCGTTCCCGCTCCCGCAGACTGCCGTGATCGACGGCGATTGCCTGAGCCTCAGCATCGCGGCTGCGAGCGTCATCGCGAAGGTCACGCGCGACATGATGATGCGGGAGTTCTGCGCGCGCTTTCCCGAGTATTGCTTCAGCCAGCACAAAGGCTACGGCACCGAGCTGCACGTCGCCAAACTGCACGCGCACGGCCCTTGTCCGATCCATCGGCGCTCCTTCGAGCCCGTCGCGCAGCCGGTTTTTCCCTTCGCGCAGATCGCGATAGACACTCCGGTGGCCGTCTAGGCCCGGCGCCAAAACTCGCCACGTTCGCCCGCTTCCCTCAGCGCCGAGGCTAGCGCCGTCAGCACCTCGCGGGTGGCAGATATCAGCGCGGGGCAGCAGAAAGTCGCGATTTTCGTCGGTCAAACCCCGTAGTCCTTTTGGTGGATCACCGCGCCGAGTACGCACAACCCGCCGTTCGCCGCCTGATCAGCGGCCTCGGCTCATCGACGGCCTCCCTTTTCGCAGCCCTTCGCACGCGCTTCTCGCAAGCGAGGGCGGAGCACCTCGAGCGCGGCTTCGCTGGTGAAACCATCGCCTGCCAGCACCTGCGTCGCGCCGGCTACAAAGTCCTCTATCGCAACTTCCGCGGACGCACCGGCGGCGAGCTCGACATCGTCTGCCGCGACGGTGACACCCTCGTCTTCGTGGAAGTGAAAACCCGCTCGAGCGAAGATTTCGGCCGGCCCTTCGAAGCCGTGCGACCTGATCAGCAACGCCGCATCTCGCGCGGCGCCCTCGCCTGGCTTCGCATGCTCGATAATCCCGACATTCTGTTCCGCTTCGACATTGTGGAGGTGGTGATGCGCGACGGGCGCAAGCCGCGGGTCGAGGTGATCCGCAACGCCTTCCAGCTCTCCGCGCCCTACGTCTACTGATTCACAGCGCTGATCGGCGAAAGGCAGCCGTGTCATACGAAGCTGCCACGCCAGCAGAGCCGCGCCGCCCTCACCTGGCCGACTTCAACCACACGCACGGCCCTTCCGCGTGACGGGACGCGACTCCGCGCCGCATGCCGGCACATGACGAGTCGCGTGCTTACTGTCTGCTGCATCTGGTTCGCGTCCTCCTGTCGAACTACTGTGCAAATCATGCGCGCCCTTCTTTCGCCACTCCTTCGCAGTCGCCTCCTCGTACTCGCCGCCGTCCTCGCATGCGTGCCTCCACTCGCCCGAGCTCAAACCACCCTCTCCGGCAAAGCCGCCGTGGACGCCGATTGGACCAAGGATGCACCCGGCGTGCGCCACAAAATCACCGTCGCCGATCTGCCGCCGCCGTACCAAACCGAGTCGGTCACGAACGACGCGAAAGTCGTCGCTCGCCCAGCCGGCGCGCAGCTCAGCGTGCCGCCGGGTTTCAAGATCGAGCAATACGCCGCCGGCTTCGAGAATCCGCGCTACCTCCTCACCGCGCCGAATGGCGACATCTTCGTCACCGAAAGCCGCGGCAACGAGATCAAGGTGCTGCGCGACGCCAACGGCGACGGCAAGCCGGATGCGAACGAGAAGTTCGCCACCGACGGGCTCAGTAAGCCATTCGGCATCGCCTTCTACCCGCCCGGGCCGGACCCGCAGTTCCTCTACGTCGCGAACACAGACGGCGTCATCCGTTTCCCCTACCGGAATGGAGACCTGAAGGCGCGCGGACCGGCGGAGAAGCTGAACGCCGAGCTATCCGAGGGCGGGCTGCTCCACGGCGGCGGGCATTGGACGCGCGACATCACCTTCTCGCCGGACGGCAAAAAGATGTACGTCTCCATCGGCTCGAAATCGAACGTCTCCGACGACAAGAGCGAAGACGACCGCGCCAAGATCTTCGAGTTCAACCCAGACGGCACCGGGCAGAAAGTCTTCGCGTGGGGCGTGCGCAACGCCGTCGGCATCAAGTTCCGCCCCGGCACGAGCGACCTCTGGATGAGCGTGAACGAACGCGACATGCTGGGCGACGGCCTCGTGCCCGATTACATCAGCCGCGTCCAGCCGGGCGGCTTCTACGGTTGGCCGTGGTATTACCTCGGCGCCATCCAGGACCCGCGGCACAAAGGCAAAAAGCCCGAGCTGGCCGATAAAGTCCTCGTGCCCGACGTGCTCGTGCAGAGCCATTCCGCAACGTTGAACCTTAGCTTCTACGATGGCGGGATGTTCCCGGCCGAGTACAAGGGCGACATCTTCGCCGCTTTCCACGGCTCCTGGAACAAGAAGCGCCGCACCGGCTACAAGATCGTGCGCGTGCCATTCGAGAACGGCAAGCCGGCCGACTACTACGAGGATTTCGTCACCGGCTTCGTCACGCCCGAGGCGAACGTCTGGGGCCGCCCGGTCGGGATCACGGTCGCGAAAGATGGCGCCCTGCTCTTTAGCGAAGACGGGAACGACACCATCTGGCGGGTCAGCTACGCGAAGTAGCTGAAGCGGAAGAGGGCCTCACACAAAG
>CADCTA010000032.1 GCA_902805675.1 uncultured Chthoniobacterales bacterium
GCGAGGAAGACCATGTCCGCCTGGCCGCTCGAGACGATTGTCTGCGCCTGATCGGCTTCGGTAATCATGCCCACCGCAGCCGTCGGGATGTCGGCCTCGCGCCGAATGCGAGCGGCGAACTGGACCTGATAGCCAGGTCCAACCGGGATCTTCGCGCGCGGCACGGCGCCTCCGGACGAGCAGTCCACCATGTCGATCCCGAGCGGCTTCAGCTCTCGGATCAAGGCGACGGACTGCTCGACATCCCAGCCGCCCTCTACCCAATCAGTGCCCGAGATCCGGATGACCAGCGGGTAGCGCTCAGGCCAGACACGTCGCACTGCCTGGACCACTTCACGGCACGCCCGCGTGCGATTCTCGAACGAGCCGCCGTATTCGTCTGTGCGGCGGTTGATGAGCGGCGACATGAATTCGTGCAGCAGATAGCCGTGCGCGGCGTGGATCTCGATGATCTTCGCACCCGCTTCGAGCGCGCGCGCTGCTGCATCGCCGAAAGCCTGAATGACGCGTGCGATGCTGTCGCGATCGAGGGCAGTCGGGACGATGTCTCCTTCGTCGAACGCTTCAGCTGTTGGCGCGAAGATTGGCCGCCAGCCGCCGTCCTCTTCGGCAACGGCATCGCCACCCATCCACGGCGGAGATGTGCTGGCTTTACGCCCGGCGTGCGCAAGCTGAATCGCAGGGATGGCGCGCTGTTCGTCGATGAAGCGGAAGATGCGCGAGAGCATGTCGACGTGCTCGTCTTTCCAAATCCCGAGATCCTGTGGGCTGATGCGCCCTTCCGGGACCACTGCCGTCGCTTCGGCCATGACCAGGGCCGCACCGCCAACAGCACGGCTGCCGAGGTGCACGAGATGCCAGTCGTTCGCGAAGCCGTCGACGCTCGAATATTGGCACATCGGGGAGACGCCGATGCGGTTGCGCAGATGCACGTCCCGGAGCTGCAATGACGAGAAGAGTGTCGGTGTCACGGCGCGATACGCTTCCTGAAAGCTGGCGACTCGCAAGCGCGGTCATCCCGAGCCAGCGAAGACGGCGAGGGATCTCGCGCAGGGTGCTGGACTGAATTCACCGGGCAGCAGCGCCAGGAGCGAGTGCGTGAGGTCCTTCGGCGCGCTTCGCCGCCTCAGGATGACCGCGGAGGGTTAGAGCAAAGCGAGTTGTGCCTGGTCAGCTGCTTCGGTGGAGGCGAATCGAACCCCGACACCAAGCAAACGCACGTGTTTGCCCGTTCGAGCGAAGGCTTCGTGCAGGAGCCTTCGGTAATCCTCCAGCGTCGGCGTGAGCCCGGCGCGTTCGATCGTCGTGCGGGTGAAATCCGCGAACTTCAGTTTCACGAAAATCTTCGTCACCGCGCGGTCGGCTTCCTTCTCGCGCAGATCCGCCGTGAGAGAATCAACGAGCTCCGGCAGCTGGTCTTCGCAGTCTTCCAGCGTGCGGAGATCGCTTGAGAATGTCTCTTCGGTGCTGAGCGACTTGCGCTCTCGATCCGGCTCGACCGGCCGATCGTCCAGGCCGCGACATTGATCGTACAACTCCAGCCCGAATCTGCCGAAGTGGTCGCAAAGCTCGGCGCGTGAGAATCGCTGCAGGTCTGAGCACGTCTCGACGCCGAGCCGCTGCAGCTTTTGCTCCGTCACTTGCCCGATACCCCAGAGCTTCCTCACCGGAAGCGCGGCCATGAACGCCGGCACCTGCTCGACTGCGACCTCGCACTGGCCGTTCGGCTTGTTCATGTCGCTCGCGATCTTGGCGATCAACTTGTTAGGCCCAATGCCCGCCGAGGCAGTCAGCTTCGTCTTGCGAAAGATCAGCTCGCGGATGACGTGGGCGAGCGGACCCGGCGCGCCGCGGTGTTCCGTCACATCCAGGTAAGCTTCGTCGAGCGAGAGCGGTTCCACGAGCGGCGAGAAGCGGCGCAAGACGGCCCGGATCGTTGCCGATTCGCGGCGGTAAACATCAAAGCGCGTCGGCAGCAGGATTAGGTTTGGGCAACGCTGCAGCGCCATGAACGTGGGCATCGCCGAGTGGACGCCAAACTTCCGCGCCTCGTAATTGCACGTGGTCAACACGCCGCGGCGGTCACGCGCACCGCCCACGCCCACCGGCTTGCCTGCAAGCTCCGGCCGATCGCGCACCTCGATGGCAGCGTAGAAGCAATCCATGTCGAGATGTATGATCGCGCGCTGCTTGGCTTGCTCAGGCACGGAAGGAACGTCGAACAGTTGCGGCGAAGACGCTACAGTCCGTGATGGCGAACGACTGCGACGTGCTGGTGGTGGGTGGCGGTCCGGCCGGGCTGCGCGCGGCGGAAGTCGCCAGCCGCGCGGGTGCGAAGGTTATCCTCTGTGACGCGCAACCGTCCGTCGGCCGCAAATTCCTCGTCGCCGGCCGTGGTGGATTGAACCTGACGCATGGCGAGCCCGTGGAGAACTTCCCGCAGCGGTATGGCACCGAGCAGGAGCGCTGGAGGGACTTGCTGCGCGGCTTCGGCCCTGATGCTCTCCGCGCTTGGGCCGAGGAGCTGGCTGTCGAAACCTATGTCGGGACGAGCGGTCGCGTCTTTCCGCGCGGGCAAAAAGCGGCGGTATTGCTGCGTGCGTGGGTGAGCCGCGTGCGCGCAAGCGGCGTCCAGATCCAAACCGGCGCGCGGCTCGCTGCCGTCGAGAAGGAGAGTGGTGGATGGCGAGCGGAGTTCATCACCGACGACGGGGCTTTGCCGCTGCGCTCGACCGCGGTTGTTCTCGCGCTTGGTGGTGCGTCCTGGCCGGACACGGGCTCTGATGGCGGCTGGCCGGCGATGCTGCAGCGGTATGGTGTGGAGGTCACGCCGTGGGCGCCAGCGAATTGCGGCTGGAATGTGGCGTGGCCGGCGGATCTGCTTGGGCGCGCAGAGGGATTGCCGTTGAAGAATCTCAGCGTGTGCGTTGCTGGCGAATGTGTGTCTGGCGAGTTGCTCATCACGCGCTACGGACTGGAGGGCGGTGCGATCTACCGCTTCGGCCGCAAGCTGCGTGAAATGGCAGAACCGCAGATTGAACTGGACCTGAAACCGCAACTCACCGCCGACGCATTGAAGCAGCGCCTCGTAAACAGCGGCGGCGTCGCAGGGTGGGAGCGCACCCTCAAGCTCAGTCCCGCGGCGACGGCGCTGCTCGAGACGTTGTTTCCAGCGGACTGCTCCGACCCAGAACGTCTCGTCGCGCGGGTGAAAAGTCTCCCGATCCCGCTGCGCGATCCGCGGCCGATCGCGGAAGCGATTTCATCGGCGGGCGGAATCGTATGGGCAGAGCTCGATGAGTCTTTGATGCTCCGGAAGCTGCCCGGGCTGTTCGCTGCAGGAGAGATGATCGACTGGGAAGCACCGACCGGCGGGTATCTGCTACAGGGCTGCTTCGCGACAGGCACGCGCGCAGGAACGGCGGCAGCGGAGTGGGGGACCAGGGACGCCGCGACGCTTTGAGCCGGAGAATTGCGTTCCCCGCGCTATTCTGACATGACAAGCGCGTGAGCAGAGTCGCCGTCACTCGCGTGTTCCTCGTCCGCCATGGCGCGACCGTGTTGAGCGCAGAAGACCGCTTTGCGGGCGAGACAGACGTGGCGCTGTCGGAGGAAGGTCGCGAGCAAGCGAGGCGTCTCGCCGCACGCCTGTCGCGAGAGACACTCTCGGCCGTTTACGCATCGCCGCTCGGGCGCACGGTGGAGACGGGCGAGATCCTTGCCGCTCCGCACCGGCTGGAAGTGCAGAAGCGCCCGGGGCTGCGCGAGATTTCGCACGGCCGATGGGAGCGGATGACGCGGCGCGAGGTGGAGGAGGCGTTTCCCGAGGAGACGTGCGAGTGGGAGCGGGATCCCTACACGTTTGCACCGGCGGGAGGTGAGAGCGGACTGGCGGTGACCGCACGAGCGCTGCCGGTGCTGATCGAACTGGTCCGTGCCCATCCCGAAGGTGCGATTCTCGTCGTGTCGCACAAGGCGACAATCCGGCTGTTGCTCAGCTCGCTGCTTGGCTTCGACCCGAGACGCTACCGCGACAATCTGGATCTCCAGCCGGCGTCGCTCACCATCGTGGACTTCAAAGATCCGATGCGCGCGCGCTTGTCGCTCTTCAACGACACATCGCACTACGCTGAGGCTGGGAATGCGATCCCCGTTGTCCCCGGCGCGCGCCTATCGAAGTCCTGGACTGCGGACCAACCCTCACCGCAGCGATAAGCAACAGAGTCGGACACGCCGCGCAGCCGAACAGGGCGCACTACGCCCGCCGGACCGGCGCCGGCGTGGGCGCTTTATTGCTGTGCAACTCGTAGGCGTATGCCTCTTTCATCTTCACGTTCCCGCTATCCGTATAAACAAAGAGGCGCTTCCCGTCGGTCCGCGTTTTGACGATCCCAAAGGCGGCGCGACTGAAGCCGAAGAAGCTGCCGCGCGTCTTGTTTTTCTTCGCATCTGTGACGCGCGACCAACCTTCCATTTGGAAGAACGCGACGAGCTCCGTGACAAAGATAAGTGGTTCCTCCACGCGCGAGGATCGGCCGAGTGCGCCCATCAGCGTGGCACGCGGATGCATGTACTCCTTCCGCGAGCTCTCGTCGCCGCTGGAGACAACGCTGACGACGGGAGAGACCGCCTCGAAGAAGCCGCCTGAGAAGTCAGCCGAGCCGTGGTGCGGCACTTTGAAGACGTCGGCCTGGAGGCCGATCTTCTTCTCCCGATGCTGCCTGAGGAGGAAGCGGCTCGCCTCATCATTCAGGTCGCCTGAGAAGAGGGA
>CADCTA010000033.1 GCA_902805675.1 uncultured Chthoniobacterales bacterium
CGTCCTGCCGTTCGCAAACTTCAACAAGGACCCTGAGAACGCCTACTTCGCCGAGGGTATTCAGGACGAAATTCTGACCCGCCTCGCGAAGATCGACGACCTGAAGGTGATCTCGCGCACCTCGACGCAGCGCTACAAAAGCTCGCCCGAGAACCTGCCGGAAATCGCGAAGCAACTTGGGGTGGCGCACGTCATCGAAGGAAGCGTGCAGAAGGCCGGCGAGCAGGTGCGGGTCACCGTGCAGCTGATCCGCGCCGCGACCGACTCACACATCTGGGCCGAGACCTACGATCGGAAACTGACAGACATCTTTGCCGTCCAAACCGAAATCGCAGAGAACATCGCTCGAACATTGCGGGCACGGCTGTCGGGCCGCGAGAAGGAAGCTGTCGCTGAGAAACCGACGGACAATCCGGAGGCGTATGATGCTTATCTCCGCGGCCTGGCGCTCTGGAATAAACTAACCACCGCGCCGGAAGATCTGCGCGAGACAGCGCGGCATTTCACGCGGGCGACCGAACTGGACCCCAAATTCGTGCTCGCGTGGGCGTCGCTGGCCTGCATTCACATTTTCACCTACGCGGAGATCGATGCGACCCCGCAGCGACTCGCTTTGGGCAGAGCGGCGCTGGACCGCGCGATCGCCTTGCAGCCCGACCACGGTGAAGTGCACTTCGCGCAGGGGTTGTATCAATACCGAGGCCAGCGTGACTTTGAAGCAGCCCTGGCGGCATTCGAGAAGGCGCGTGAGCGCTCCTCGAACAAAGTCGCAGCGATCGAGTTTTCCGCTTACGTGAAGCGGCGGCAGGCAAAATGGGACGAGGCGATGCGGCTGCATACCGAGTCGATCGAACTCGACCCGCGGAATCCGATCCTCCTTTCCGAAGCGGCTGTCACCTACCGCGCATTGCGCCGATTCAAGGAGACGCACGCGCTGCTGAACCGAACCCGGGAAATCGAGCCGAACAACCCGGGCGTGCTGGTGGTGCACGCCGAAGTCTTCGCCGCCGAAGGCGATCTCGCGGCAGCGAAAGAACTTGTGGATCGCCTGCCTCTCGACGGCCGCGATCCGCTGATTTTCCATACGCGATTACGTATGTGGATGTTATCCCGCCAATACGCCGAGGCGATCAAGGCGGTGCGCAACTTGATGACCGGGCAGGAGCAGCATCCGCCGACGTTCATGGCCGGTTATCGCGCTTCGTTAGGCATCTGCGAGGCACTGGCGGGGAACGCGGCTGCTGCGCAGGAGGAGTTAACGAGGGCTCGCGATGAATTGACGGCCATTCGCGCCAGCGGCGACTCAGGCGCGGTTATTCTCAAGCAGTTGATTCTGGTCCACGGCTTCCTGCGCGACAAGCCGGCGGTGGACCGGCTGGCAACTGAAGCGAAGCCCCAAATCGAGAACGATGCCCTTTCCGGACCGGGCATCGAAACCGCGGTGGCGGCGGCTCGCGCCCACCTAGGCGAAATCGATCCGGCGATCGCAGCGGTGAAATACCTGCTGGGCAAGCCGGGCGAGGGTTCGCTCACACCAGCATTGCTTCGGCTCGATCCGCTTTGGGATCCGCTCCGCACGGACCCGCGTTTCCAGGAACTCGCCGAAGCGAAGCCATGAATCTGAAGCGCTTCTTCGCAGAGCTGAAGCGGCGCAACGTCTACCGCGTCGCGGCTGCGTACGCCGTCGTCGGCTGGCTCGTGATCCAAGTGGCGGCGACGATTGTCCCGGCCCTTCATCTGTCCAGTGCAATCACGACCGCGGCCGTTGTCTTGGTATTGCTCGGTTTCCCCATTGCGCTGATTCTCGCGTGGGCCTTCGAGCTCACGCCGGAGGGCATTCAGCGCACGGCAGACGCCGATGCGGCTCCAACGTCACGGCGTCGGAGGGGGTGGATCGTTCTCGTCGCAATCGCAGCGGTGGCGGCGGCTGGCATTGCTCTTTGGCAATGGCAATCCCGGCCAGGCGACAAACCCGCTTCTTCCGCCGCAGAGCCGCCGGCCGCCGCGGACATGAAGTCGATCGCGGTGCTCCCGTTTGTGAACATGAGCGGCGATCCGGCTAACGAGTACTTCAGCGACGGCATCACCGAAGAGATCCTGAACGCGATCGCGCATGTGCCGAACTTGCGCATCGCGGCTCGCACCTCCTCGTTCGCCTACAAGGGGAAGAACGAAGACATCACGGCAATCGCGCGCAACCTCCGGGTCAACAACGTGCTGGAGGGCAGCGTGCAGCGGATGGGCGACCGGATCCGCGTCACGGCGCAGTTGATCGACGCGGGCAACGGTTTCCATCTTTGGTCGGAGCAATTCGACGGCGACACCAAAGACCTCTTCAAGGTGCAGGACCAGATCGCGGAAGCGATCGCACGCGCGCTTAAGCTCACCTTTGAAGGTCGCGCGGACCCAGGCGCGCGGAGCGGAACGGAAAACCTGGCGAGCTACGACGCCTACTTGAAGGCGCTCGACGCCACCGGCAACAAACGCGACGTGCCGGGAGCGCTCCGGTTCATCGACCAGGCGATCGCCTTGGACCCGAAGTTTGCCGCTGCCTATGCGCTGAAGGCAAAAATCCTCAGCAACATGGCGTTCCTCTTCACCACCGACTCGAGTGCGGCCTATGATCAATATGTCACGCAGGGCGAGATCGCGGCGAAGCGAGCGGTCGAGTTAGACCCGAATCTCGCGGAGGGCTACTACGCGCTCGGCGAAATGGCGCGGCGACGTGGTGACACGCCGACGGCGATCAAGAACTTCACGCGCGCGACGGAGTTAAAGCCTGCCGACACCCTTGCCTGGCAGGGCCTCGGCATTACCGCGCCCGACTTGGAAACGTCGCTAAAGCATCTTCGTCATGCCAGGGAACTCGGGATGGTGGACGGGTACCTGGACCGCCAGATCGCAGGTACGCTGGACTCGCTCGGCCAGGTGGAGGAGGCGCACCGCGCGACGGTCGAGCTTCATCGCTCGAACCCCGACTTTATCCCCGCGTATGTCGATCTCGGCCGCTATGAAATCTGGCTGCGCGGCCGCCCGGATCGCGCGCTGCAATTCTTCATCGAGGCCTACCGCAAAGCCCCGGCGTTTGTCGACGCGAGCGTGCCGATCAGTGCGTATCCGGCGCTGGTCTTCATCGTCAGCGGTGATCTCGAAGAAGCTGAGCGTTGGCTGGCGCGCGCCTCTGCCACCGCGCCCGAGTCGCCGGCGATTGCCGCGCTGCAGCTCTTGCTCGCATCGGCGCGCGACAATCGCGCAGAGCTATCAAAGCTGGCGAGCGATCTGCCCAGCCGCCCCGGTAGCGCTGGGGCAAAACGCGGTTTCGCCGGCGACGCCGCCATTCTGAGCGGGAACTTCGAGGCAGCCGCGAACAGCTTGCGCGAGCTCATCGACAGCTCCAGCTCGAAAGACGGCGGCAAGAAGTCGATGCGCCTCCGCCGTTGGCAGCTCAAGCTCGGCTATTCATTGCTAAAGCTCGGAAACACCGCCGAAGCCGGGAGCGTGCTGCAGGACGTTCAGATTCGGGTCAATGAAGAGCCGCGTTTCTCCATGGGCGGCGGCTCCAACTTTTACGAAACAGGCAGCGGAATCTTCTACACCGACGCGGAGCTGCACGCCGTGCGTGGCGAGAAGGAGAAAAGCCTCGAAGCCCTCAAATCAATGCTCACGCTGCCGGATGACGGCTTGATCCCCATCGGCTCGCTGCCGGTGGCGATCGAGGATTCGCCGCTCCTGGAGTCACTGCGCGAGACTGCCGGTTTCGCTGAGTTTCGCCAGGAAGTCGCGCGCCGCCGCGCCATCATGAAACGACGCGTGGAAGCCATGCGCGAGCAACTCGGCCTCGCCACCGAGTGAGCGCGACCGCGATGGAAGACCTGCTACGCGTGAATAACGATGCTGTCTCGCTCGAGTTCTACGAACGAAGATGACGCAAACCCCGTCACGATAAGAGTCAAACGTGCGCGGAAGAGCGCTTCCAGGTCGCGATTGCTGATGTTGCCCGTCGAGACCACAGCAGCAAAGGCGGCTCGCACTTGAGCAGAAATGAATCGGCGAAATCCAGATCTTTCGTCACCAACACGCGTTGCTCGCGCGCGCAGATATCGCCAGCTCAGTATCCGAGGTAGCATTGCCGTCCGGCAGATCGAGCGTGTGAAGCGCGTCGTGCTGCGCACTCCTGAGATAATGCGCCAGCCGCCGAGGCAGTTGCGCATCGACAAGGAACTTCACCGCGCCGGGACGACGCGCTTTGCATCGCTCAAGCGCGCGGCGTATGCGAGCGCGGCCAGCAGATCATCACGCTCCAGGTCCTGGTAATCGGACAGAATCTCCTGCTCCGTCATTCCGCTGCTCATCAGCTCCAGTAGCATCGGCACAGGATATCGGAGGCCGCGAATGCACGGCTTCCCGTGACAAACGGCGGGATCGATCGTCACGCGCTTCAACAGCTCCTCCGTCGGCATGTCTTCAGGATAATCGATCGGCCAGTCGCTGGCGATTGCTATTCCCCACCTCGGTTGAGCAGTCCTTACATTCGATGCTCATGCTGCCGGATCATGGCTTGATCCCGATCGGACGGCTGCGCGGCTAGCGCGGCCTTAATAGCCAGCCTGCTTATCCACCACGTTATAGAGCGGCTCGCCCGCGGCGAAGCGGCGCAGGTTTTCGCGCAGGAGCGTCCAGCGACGCGTGTCCGTCACCTCTGCGTCGCCGGACACGTGTGGCGTGACCACCACATTGCGCATGCCCCAAAG
>CADCTA010000034.1 GCA_902805675.1 uncultured Chthoniobacterales bacterium
GCGGATCTCGGCACCTTCGTCGGTCGGATCGAATCCGCGATCGAGCCGCGCCTGGGAGAAGAAGTAGACGTGCGCCCCGGCTTGCGCATCGAGGAAGAGGGAGAGCCGCGGGTTAAAGAGCGAGTCGCTGCCTTCCGGATCGATGAGGGGGGGCCGAGGCTCGGCGTCGATGAGGCCAGGCGGAAACTCGGCCTCGTAGAGGTAGTACTCGAGATCCAAGGTCCCGCTCAGCCGCGCGCGAAAGTTGTTGTCGAAGGCCTGAAAGCTGAGCGACTCGCCCACCCGATCGAGGAAGTCCTGCGCGGGCAGGCTCGTGGCGAACACTGCGCAGCAAACGGCGATAGCTCCTGCCAAAAGAACCTTCCGGATGGATGTCCGCCGCGTTGCGAAAAGCGCCAGAACACTGGCGCACTCCAAGACGCTGTCGCGACGATCAGACACTCTCTCGGTCGCTTGCGTTTTGGAGTGCGGCGGTATTCCGCCGCTTTGGCCCCGAGGCTTACATACAGCAGCATCACAGCCGAAAACTTCTTGCGGCAGATGCTCTACTAGATGCGCTTCTCTCATGCTCGTTGCGTCCGCGCCGCGACGGGCGCCGGCACGTTCGCGACGCGGAACTGCACCTCAAATTCCGTCCAATCGTTTTCCGATCGCACCAGGCGCACATCGCCGCCATGGAAGCGCGCGAGCTCACGAGCGAGGTTCAGCCCGAGCCCGTGGCCCGGCACATTCTCGCCCATCTCACCGCGATGAAACCTCTCGAAGATGTGTTCGCGCGCAGGACCGGCAATCGTGCGGCCGGTATTGCCGACCGTCAGCACCACGCGGTCGTCTTCTTCCCGCGCGGCGACGTGAATGCGTCCGCCGCTGCGGTTGTACTTGCGCGCGTTCTCGAGCAGATTCTGCACGATCAGGCTGACGTAACGCCGTTCCCCCAAGACGTGCAGGAGCGGCGGACAATCCACCTCCACCTGGACGTCGATCTCATCGGGCAACGCAGTGAAGTCATCGAGCCATTCATCGAGCAGCTGGCAAAAATCGACCGCCCCGAATTGAATCTGGAGTCGTCCGGCATCCATCCGCGAGAGCAGCAGCAAATCGTCGACCACTCCCGTGATGCGATAGGTCTGGTGCAGCAGCGCAGACAGCTCATCGTAGACTTCGGGCTCGAAATCGTCGCGCAGCAGCAATTCCTCGATGCCGGCGCGCAACACGGTGACAGGCGTCTTCAATTGATGTGAAGCATCGGCGGAAAAGCGCGCGGCGCGTTGCAGCTCTTCGCTCGTCGCTTCCAGCTTGCTCTCCGCCTGTTCCCAATGGGCGCGGTTCTCTTCTGACGTGACCGCCAGTCGCTCGACAGGCGCCGAAAGACGCAACGCAACGAGGTGGCTGGCGCCCAGGCCGACGATCAGCAGCGCCGCGCCCGCGAGCAACACGTACAAGCGAATCTGCCGCAGTCGGGCGTGAGCGTTGGTCAGCGGATAAAGCGCGATCTCGTAAGCGGGAGAGTAGAGCGAGGCAGGATTGAGGTGCTTGTAGAAAAGGAGATGCGGCTCGCCGCTGATATCGATCTCGAGACTCGTCTCCGGCTGTTGCGTCCCGATGAAGCCGGCTACGCGCGCGCTGAGCGTATCGAGCTCCGCCCCGTTTAACCCAGGAAGATGGAGCCGATCGCGCAGCCACAACCCGCTGCGAAGCTCGCTATCTGGGCGATCGCGGCCCAGCTCTTCCAGTTTGAACCCGAGCACCAGCGCGGAGATCACTTCACCCGTGGCAATCGAGACGATCGGCATCGCGATCACCTCGTCGACGCCCGCGCCGTCCGCCGAACTGCGCACAAGATATCCGAGCTGTGGCGTTTCCGGTAAGCGCGGGAGCGCGAGTTGCGCCTCCTCTTCGGGCCGGAGCTGTCCGATATCGGAGGCATCGGGCGGCTTGATGACGCCGCCCTCGTTGTCGAGGAACCGGTAATACTTTGCGCGCAGCGCGCTGCCCGGCGCCTCCGCATTCGCAGGCGCAAGGATGTCGCGCAGTTCGTCCTTAGCACTCGGGTAAAGGAGATCGAGCGCGCCGTCTTCCAGCGCGGCGTGGATGCGCGCGCGCTGCGCAAGCTCACGGGAGCGCTGGGCGAGGGCGGCGCGCCGCACCTCCTGCACGCCGTGCCAGGTGGCCAGCGCGTTCCGGAAGTCCTGCCCCAGCGCGCTCTCCGCTTCGATCGCGACCTTCCGCTGCGCGAGATAAAGGCCAAGCGTGGTCAACACCACCACCACGAGCGCCATGGCGATGAGAAGCTTCGTGCGGAAACTTCGCACGCCTCCCTTCCTCGCCTCCGGCGGAACGCTCATGGGAAATCCACGCGAGTCGACGCACCGCTCTTCAGTTCCACCGCACGCTCGTGAGCCATTTTGCTGCCCAGCCATACCTTGAGCTTGTAGTTGCCGGGCGGAATGCCGCTGAGCCGATAGCGTCCGTCTGTATCAGTGGTGACGAAATGCGGCGTTTCGAGGACCAGGATGAGACCGCGCATGTGATCGTGGATGTCGCAGCGCAGTGTGACCAGACCGGGCGTATCGAAGGTTTGCGAAGGGACCGGTCGCTCCTCGGGCCGGTAGCGGCCGAGATCAAAGCGCTTGGCCGGCGAGTAGGAGAAGATGTTGTGATAGGTGGGGTCGTCGTTGGGGAACTCGACCGTCGTCCCCACCTGCACCGCCAGCACCCCCGGCGAGAACATCAGGTCCTTCTGCAGCACCTGCTTCTTCGGCCGCGATGCAGTTTGTGCGAACGAACCTTCCAGGTAAACAACCGCGCGCGGCGGATCCGGGCGCAGCACGCCACCTGGCGGGACGACGTCATATCGCTTCGTCAGGACCGGGGCGTAGCCTGTTTTCGGCAACTCGACGCGTCCTTCGATAGTGGCCTGCGCATCCGCGCGCGACGCAGCGGAAGCGCACAGGGCAGCAATGATCAGCCAGCGGGCGAGACTCATGCGGGGTGCGAAATTACCAGTGCAATCGCGAAACGGAAAGCACTGGTAGGTAACAGCGGCGAACAGAGCGCGCTGCTCGCAACGGTGCCGCGCTAACCTTTCGGGAGATCTACCCATCGTGTGACGTGACGCGCGGTTCGGCGAGTGCTGGATCTACTGAAGCTTGAACGCTTCGACCAGCGCGACACCCGTGGTCCCGTTTTTCCCACGCACGATCGCGGTATAGTTCCCTGCTGGAAGTGGCTGAAGGATTGCCGATTCACGATCATCGCTTGGCGGCACACCGGTGGCAGCGATCTCGCTCTGCTGGGTCTCTTTCCAGTTGTCATTGACTGCGATTGACAGCCCGTTGCCGTCAAAGAGTTCCAGAGTCGGATCTTGCAATGCGTTCGAGACTCCCGAACCAACAAGCGACGGCCCGATTGCGCGGACGAGCACCCTGCTGCTCGTGTTTGCGGGGCCTACGATCACGCCTCCGATCAGGACGTTGTCATCGGTCTGCACGAACGCTCGTGTGCTGATATTCGCGAGCTGCGCGTTTGCGCCTTGTTCCAGATCATACGCCTCCACCAGCGCGACGCCTGACTCGTTGTTCGCACCGCGCACCACCGCGGTGTAATTGCCGGCGGCAAGTCTGCGCACAATTGCAGACTCCGCATCGTTGGTCGGCGGGATGCCAGTAGCCTCGATCTCGGTTCGTTGGTTCTGCTTCCAGTCGTCGTTGTTCGCTATGAGCGTGCTGCCCTGAAACAGCTCCAGCGTTGGGTTTCGCAACGCGCCTTGCACCCCTGTGCTGTCGAGAGACGGGCCGATTGCCCGCAACAGCACGTTCTTCGGATCATTGCCCGTGATGATGAAGCCACCGATCATGACGTTGTCACCCGGCTGCACTTGTGCCCGAGTCGAGATGTTCAGCAAGCGGGCTGGGGCGGGGGCCGCAGCGCTAAGCTCGTACGCCCCCACGTCACTGCCGTCGCCACCTGCTGCGTTGGGGTTACCAGGAATATCGACACGACGTTCCGCGCCACGCTGATCGACCGCGAATGACGAAAGCCCCTGGTCAATTGCCGGGCTGTCGCTGAGCAAAGCCATCGTAAGCGTCGGGCCACCATTGTCGCTCAAAGCACCCAATCGAGCGTCTATCGGAGGCCGGCCTGCGCCCCCGACCTGATCATTATTGACGCCGTGCTGAAAGCCGCTGGGACCAGTGTCAGCATCGTTCGCCAGGTTGCCGATTAGATTGTAGCCGCCGGATACAAAATCCCCACCGTCAACATCTGGTCGCTCCGGTGCCTCGTTGCTGGCCACGATGGTGTCCCGCACGGTCGCGCCGC
>CADCTA010000035.1 GCA_902805675.1 uncultured Chthoniobacterales bacterium
TCTTCGAGATCTCTTCGGTCATCTTCTCGATCTCAGCGCCTTTTCGGCCGATCACGATGCCGGGCCGCGCGGTGAAAATGGTCACGCGGATGCTGTTCCACGCGCGCTCGATCACGATCTTCGAGACGGCGGCGAACTGCAGCTTCTTCTTCACGTAATTCCGGATCTCGAGATCGCTGTGAAGGAAGCCAGGCAACTCCTGCGGGTTCGCGTACCAGCGCGAACGCCAGTCCTTGTTCACCGCCAAGCGGAAGCCGATTGGATTAACTTTCTGTCCCATAAAAATTATTCGTTAACGTCTGTGCGACTCGTCAGGTTTGGATCTGGCGCCGTCGCCTCAGTTGCTGCTGCTGGCGCGGTCTCCGTCTGCTGCGGCTTCGACTGGCTCTTCGCCGCCTTCGCACCGCCGCTGCGCTTCTTCGCGCCGGCCTTCTTGCCGCCGCTCTTCTTCTTGTCGCGAGTCTTGATCTCGATCTCGTCGCTCAAAATGATCCGGATGTGGGCGCTCCGCTTCAGGATGCGGCTGCCGCTTCCGCGTGCGCGCGTCATCATGCGCTTCATGGTCGGGCCTTCGCCGGCCGTCGCCTCTTTCACGACGAGGGTGTCGACCTTCAGGTTCGCGTTGTTCTCTGCGTTCGCGACCGCGCTCTTCAGCGTCTTGTTGATCAATCCCGCCGCCTTCTTGGGGCTGAACGCGACAATATCGAGCGCTGCCGAAACCGGCAGACCCTGAATCTCGCGCGTGACTTCGCGCACCTTAAAGGCCGAAATCTTCGCGTACCTGTATATCGATCGAACTTCCATTATTTTAAACTCACGTTCGGCCGCGCGTCCGCCTGGAGGCGATCGCCGACCTTTATCTTCTCTTTCCCAGAATCCTGAATCACCGCGCCGCAGATTTTCTGTCGCACGTCGACTACTCGCAGCGTGGCCACCAGCTTGTCGCCGCGCATCACGCGCAACGGCATCCCGATTTTCACACCCTGCTTCTCGCCGAGGTTTCCCACCACGAGCGACCATTCGTCCTTCACGCTGATCACGCTGCCGTCCATCAACGTCGGCACCGCTGCCGGCACTTCCGCTGACTTCGAGAAGAGCGCATTCGTGCCGCGCACCTGCGCTTCCACTTCCGCCCGCGCCTTCGCGTCACCGCCGGTCGAGGTCGCCAGCAACTGCAACATCGCTTCCGTCAGCCGCAGCATCTGATCGCGATATTGCTCGCGCTCTTTCTGCAACAACTGCAGGTCGCTCACCGCGCTCAACAGCCGCTGCTCGAGCTTGCCCTTGTCCTTGTTCGCCGCCTCGAGCCCGAGCGCTTCCATGCGCAACTGCAGGTCCGAATACTTCCGGCGAAACAACTCCGCCTCGGCATTCGACGCCGCCAGACTTTCCGTCAGCGTCTTGACCGACTCGCGTTGCGCAGCGAGCTGCCGCCGCAGGTCTTCACCCTGCGAAAACAGCGCGTCCGCGGTCACTTTCGTTTCCGCGGCCTCAATTTTGGATTCTGACAAAGAACTATTCCCTTGTGCCGCCGCCTCTCGGGCGAGCAACACAGCCCCTACAAGAACTGCCGAATTCCGAATGACGATCTTCGAGTTGAGGCTCAGCAGTCCGCCCCATCGAAAACCGGCAATTCGAAACCGGAGATTCACATCACTACTTCGTCACCTTCGCGGTGTGCGAACCGTGCTTCTTAAATATCCGCGTCGGCGAAAACTCGCCGAGCTTGTGACCGACCATGTTCTCGGTCACGAACACTGACGCAAAAATCTTCCCGTTGTGCACCATGAAGGTGTGGCCAACGAAATCAGGCGTGACCATGGAGCGGCGCGACCAGGTCTTGATCGGCTTTTTGATGCCGGACGAATTCATCTTGTCGATCTTCTCGAGAAGATGCGGCTCTACGAACGGTCCTTTTTTCAGTGATCTGCCCATATCGAATTACTTCTTCCGGCTCACGCGCCGGTCTTGCATGATGAATCGGCCGCTCGGCTTGCCCTTCGAGCGCGTCTTGAAACCTTTTGCTGGCTGACCCCACGGGCTGGTCAAATGCTGGCGTCCGCCGCCGCCCTTCGATTTACCCTGGCCACCGCCGTTCGGGTGATCGATCGGGTTCATGACCATGCCGCGCACGTGCGGGCGCTTGCCCTGCCAACGTGTCCGGCCAGCCTTGCCGCTGACGACGTTCATGTGGTCGACGTTGCTGACCTGGCCCATCGTCGCGACGCAGGTGTCGTGAATGCGGCGGATTTCGCCCGACGGCAATTTCACGAGCGCGTAACCAGCTTCGCGGTTGCTCAAAGTGGCCTGCTGACCCGCGCTGCGCGCGATCTGTCCGCCGCGACCGGGAGCGATCTCGATGTTGTGAATGTTTGAGCCGAGCGGAATCGCGCTGAGTGGCAGCGAGTTTCCGATCTCCGGCGGTGCGGTTGCGCCAGACATCACACGTGCGCCGGCTTTCAGACCATCGGGCGCGATGATGTAGCTGACTTCGCCGTCCGTGTAGCGGATCAACGCGATGCGCGCGGAACGGTTCGGATCGTACTCGATGCCGACGACTTCCGCGGCAACGCCGTGCTTGCGACGCTTGAAATCAATCTTGCGATACTTCTGCTTGTGACCGCCGCCGATGTGACGCGACGTCAAACGACCGTTGTTGTTGCGGCCGCCGCTCCGCTTCTTGACCTCAGTGAGGCTCTTGTGCGGGCGCGACTTGTTCGACGTGAGCTCCTCGAAAGTCGGGAGCGTCTTGAACCGCAGAGTCGGCGTAAGTGGGCGATATGCTCGGATTGCCATAACGAATTAGACGAGGTCGATCTTGTCGCCTTCCTTCAGGGTCACGATGGCCTTCTTCCAATGCGGCTTGCGGCCGAAATCAGCGCGACGCTCGCGCTTCTTTTTGCCGGCGTAGTTCGCAGTGTTCACCGCGACGACCTTCTTGTTGAAGAGCTTCTCGATCGCCGCCTTGATCTGGATCTTGTTGGCGCGCGGAGCGACGCGGAACACATACTTGTTCAGCTTCTCGCTCAGCAGCGAAGCCTTTTCCGTCAGCGACGCGGTCTGGATGATGTCGAAATGTTCGTTCATTCTGCGGCTCCTTCAGTGGCCGTCTTCTTGGCAGCACGCTTGCGAGGTGCCTTCGGAGCCTCTTCTCCTTCGGCGGCAGCAGGACGCGAAGCGCTCGAGGAGCCGTTCGATCGTGCCGCGAGTTGTGCAAGCGCACCGCTCGTAACCAAAATTTTGTTGAAGGCGAGCAACTGCTCCGTGTTCACGTCGGTCGCCGTAGTGAGAAGCACCGGCTTCACGTTGCGCGCCGCCTTGTAGGTGTTGTCGTCGAACGAATCCGAAATCAGCAGCACCTTCTTCGCGTCGGTCTGCTCACGCAGAAGCGTTAGGAACGCTTTCGTCTTGAGTTCGGTGACCGCAAAGGTGTCGATCGTCAGAACGTCGCCAGCGTTGATGCGCTCGGTCAGTGCTTTCTGAAAAGCGAGACGCCGTGTCGTTTTGGAAACCTTCTTCGAATAATCGCGAGGCTTCGGACCGAAGACCACACCGCCACCACGCCAGATCGGCGATGACTTGTAACCGGCACGCGCGCGGCCAGTGCCCTTCTGACGCCATGGCTTGGCGCCGGAAAGTGCGACTTCCGCTTTCGTCTTCGTGTTCGCCGAACCGGAGCGACGCGCTGCGCGCATCGCGACGACGACGTCATGCACCGCCTGCGTTCCGCGGCCGCCTTCGACCAATGTAAACTTCGCGTCGCGCGCTGCGTCCGCTGTCAAAACTGTAGCGCTCATTTAGCCTCTCCCGTTGCTGCGGCTGCTGGCTTCTTGATCGCCGGACGGACGACGACATAGCTGCCGTTCGCGCCGGGCACCGCGCCGCTGATCAAAATCACCTTCTCGGCCTCGCGCACCTGCATCACCTGCAGGTTCTGCACTGTCACACGTTCGTCACCCATGTGACCCGGCATGCCCATGTTTCGGAACACGCGACCTGGAGTGGAA
>CADCTA010000036.1 GCA_902805675.1 uncultured Chthoniobacterales bacterium
AGTGACGCCTTCCGTCTGGTCCAGCAGCGCCATCAGGAAGTGTTCGTTCGCGATTTCCTGATGGTTGTACTGGCCGGCAACCTCCTGCGCCGCCTGGAGCGCCTCCTGCATTTTCTGGGTAAACTTGTCGACTCGCATAGCTTCGCTTCAGGAGACAAATCGCCCCTCGCTCGCGTTCAAGTTCTCGCGTAAACCGAGAAATGGCAGTCGCGTCACGTCACAACGGCACAGACTGCGGCTCTGCAGCGCTTCGGGTGAGGAGTCTCGTCTCGCTTCGAAGCGCGGACGCAGTTAACTACTCCGCTTAGCTGCTTTGAGGAGACTTCTCACCTACGCCAACGGCAACCGCACACCTCTTGCGCTTCTCGCCCTCGGATTGGTCGTGATTGCCTTATACGCGCGGACGATCGGTGGATACTTCCTGGCGGACGACTTCGCGAACGTCGTCGCAGGCAGCACGTTTCCGCTCTGGCGCTGGCCATTGTTATTCTTCCGCGATCTCTCGGAAGGGGCTTGGGGCGTCTCGCTCGACCTGCTGCGACCGCTCGCGGTGCTCGCCGGCATCATCCAGTGCCGCCTGTTCCTGGCCGATGCGACTGGCTACCGCGTCGTCAGTCTGGCGCTGCACATCATCAATGTCTGGCTGCTATTCGCCGTCGTCCGCAGTTCGTTCGGCCGCAGCATCTTCGCCGCCTTCACGGCTGCGCTGCTGTTTGCTGTTCATCCGATTCACGCAGAGACCGTCGCCTGGATCGCCGGCCAATCGGACTTGCTCCCGACCGCGCTGTTTCTCGGAGCACTGCTGAGTTTCATCCGCTTTCGCCGGAATGGCTCATGGCGCGAGGTGATCGTGCTCTTTGGCCTCGCGCTTTGCGCGGTGTTCACGAAAGAGAACACGGTCGTGTTGCCGCTCCTCATGTTCGCCTACGATGCGCTCCACTTCCGGCGGCGGCGTTCGGATCAAATACCGCGACCTAAACTTCACCTCCTGCTTCCCTACTTCGGGATTCTGCTGGTCCTCGTCGCGTACTTCACTTGCCGGCGCATCGCATTTGGCGGCGCGGCCGGAGTCCCGGTCGCCGCAGCATCTTTGCTGACCCTATGGCAGACGCTGGCAACGAAGTACCTCGAGTACTCGTCGTACCTTCTGTGGCGCCCCGCGCTGCTCTGGCCCGCAGCACTCCTCGTCATCGCCGCGGCTGTCGTGGCGATCAAGGCTCGGCAGTGGGAAGCGCTCCGAAGCATCACTTTCTTCGGTCCGCTGTGGTTCGTCTTAACGACGGCTCCGTTTCTCTTCACCTTCAATTATCCGAGGCACATGTACGTCGTGGCAGCCGGACTGTGTGCGCTGATTGCCGCGACTATGGGCGTTCTCGTTCCGGCGCGATACTGGTTGGTTCGTGCGACCCTCGTCACCCTGCTGACGTGTAGTTGCGTGGCTGCGAACGTGCCGGCCGTAAATCGCTGGGTCGAGACCGGGATCATCTCGAAGAATATGCACCGCACGATTCGGCGGCTGGCGACGAAGCCACCAGGCAGCGTGCTCATTCTTGATCTGCCCGGGGCCATTCGCGACGCCCACCTGTTCCATTGGAGCTCTCCATTTCTTCTGCGCGAGCCGTTTTGCTCGCCTCCTTTAACGGTGCGCTTCCTCGTGCTCGAGGCGCCGCCGTCCTACTACAACGACTGGTTCTGGCCACAGCACAGCGCGATCGACCAGATCGCGAAGATCGACTTGGCCACGCCGGCTTATCTCGTGGTTTACGACGAACACCGAGGTGGGCGGCACCAGAAACTCGATGCCACTAAACTCCGCGATGCTGCCGCTCGCCTGCGTCTTCGGTTGAGCAGCAACCCCGAAATGCCGCTGCGGTTGCACTGGCGGGAGTTCATCGACAGCGCTCGGTGACAGAAGCCGTGTTCCGGGCTGAGGCGGTTCGCGGAAGATCGATTCAAGTCTGGTGGCTCTACGTCGATCCTGCAGCTGTTCCGCCGGCGTGATCACGGTTGTGCGCGCGCGCCCTCGTCGGCGTCTACGGTGTGAAGGCGTGTTCCGTCGCGCGCCGGACTCGCGAGATCGGCATCCGGATGGCGCTTGGTGCGCAGCCGCAACGCATACAGTAGATGATCGTTCCGCGAGGGCTCCTTCATGCTCGCTGCCGGCGGGGGCCGGGATTTGTCTGCTGCTCGCGCGCGGGAACCGGCAAACTGCTCTCGGGGATGTTGTATGAAGTCGGCGCCGTCGATCCGATTGCATTCCTCTCCGCGCCTCTTCTGCTCGGAATCGCAACGCTGATCGCCACCTGGCTCCCAGCGCGCCGCGCAACACGCATCAGCCCATGGGCACGATGCGGATGGAGTAGCGCTCCCGCCCCCGTTCCAGCAGATCCGCGGGACGAGTTCACGCGCACAGCGTCCGCCGTTTAGTTGTGACCGGCGCGGCAATCATGCAGCATGTCCGCGGCGTGGCCCGGGGATCCGGCCGCGCTGTTCGTAGCACTCGTCACGATGATCATAGCGTTTCACAAGCCGTTCGGTGTGCTGTCACAGTTCACGGCGGACGGCTCGAAGCACCGCACGCTGGCCGACTTCGGTTTTCCAGAAGGCGTTTACCCGATCGGGCGGCTGGACGCCGAAAGCGAAGGGCTCTTGCTCCTGAGCGACGAGCCAGATCTCAATGCGCGTCTGCTTCGTCCGGAGAATGCGCACGTCCGCACCTATTGGGCGCAGGTCGAGCGAACACCGAATCCTGCGGCGCTGCAGCAGCTAAAGGCTGGCGTGACGCTCGGCGGCCGGCGCACGCTGCCCTGCCGTGCTTTCCTGCTCGATCCGCAACCGGACATTCCGCCGCGCGATCCGCCGATCCGGTTCCGCAAGAACGTGGCGGATGTGTGGATGGGCCTGGAGTTGATCGAGGGGAAAAACCATCAGGTACGGCGGATGACGGCTGCCGTCGGGCACCCCACCCTGCGATTGATTCGGGTGCAAATCGGAGGGTTGCAGCTCGGCGCGCTGGTTGCCGGGCAACAGCGTGTGCTCACGCCAGCTGACTGCCGGAGCCTATTCCGGCTCTGAATTCGGCGCGACTCGCCGGGCGACGTCGTCCGGGTCCTTGGAGGTCCGAAGCGCTGCGCATTTGCGAATCATCTTCATGGAAAAGAAAACCCCCTCGGAATCCGCCTTTTTCAACCTGCGGGCCCTGATCGGCTGCGCATTTATTTGCGCCGCCAGTTTCCTGGCCTTCTTCAGCGTCGCAGCGACCGGCGACTGGCGCGACAAGGTGGACGCGAGGGTGTTAGCAGCTGTGGCGTCCGGCGAGAGCGAGTTCCTCATCTACATGAAGGAACAGGCGGACCTCAGCGGCTCGGCTGCAATGGGCACTAAAGAAGCGAAGGGACACTACGTCTACGAGCGGCTGACCGCGACCGCTCAGAACACGCAGGGAGGTGTGAAGCAGCTGTTGAATCAGCTCGGCGTGCAGTTCAACGCCTTCTGGGTTTCAAACACGATTTACACGCGGGGCAACCTCGCCGTCGTGCAGGCAGTCGCCTCGCTTCCTGAGGTCGCCGCCGTTTATCCCGTGGGCAAAGGTCAGCTGCAATTGCCGCCGAATGACCCGGCCGCTTCGGGTGCTATCGACAGCAACTCCGTGCCGCCGGGCGAAGAAAAGACGGTAGTCTCTGGGCAGGGCGTGACTCAAGTCGGCGCGCCGCAAGTCTGGGCGATGGGCATCCGTGGGCAGGGCGCAGTAGTCGCGGGCGCGGACACCGGCGTGCGGTTTACACATGAGGTGCTGCGCAGGCAGTATCGCGGCTGGGGTGGCTCGGCCGAGACCTCGACGCACGATTATAACTGGCACGACGCGATTCATATCCCGAACTGGCCACCGGAGCCTGCGAATCCTTGCACGCCCGGCGGCCCGACTGGCGCCGGCCAGCCGAACCCGGTGCCGTGCGATGACGACGAAAATCTCGGCGGCGGCCATGGCTCGCACACCGTGGGCACGATGGTGGGCGACAACGGCGCGGGCGAGCAGGTCGGCATGGCGCCAGACGCGAAGTGGATCGCCTGCCGTAATCTCAGCAACGGCGTCGGCATCATTCCGACCTATCTCGAGTGCATGCAGTTCTTCATCGCCCCTACGAAGATCAACGGCACCAGTCCCGACCCGTCCAAAGCACCGCACATCATCAACAATTCCTGGGGTTGCGTGGAGGGATGCCCTCCGGAGCCGAACCCGCTCCGCGATTCTCTGAAAGCCAGCCGCGCCGCTGGTATCTTCTATGCCGTCTCGGCCGGGAACGACGGCGGGCGCAATGGCGCGGTGGCTTGCGGGTCGATCCAGTTTCCGCTCGCGCGCTATCCAGAGAGCTTCACTGTCGGCTCGAACCTCCACACGAAAAACAATCAACCCTCTGAGGAGATCTCACCTTTCAGCAGCCGCGGACCCTCCGCAGCGGATCCCGAAAGGCCGGGTTCGCCCCTTTATCGGAAGCCGGACATCAGCGCGCCCGGTTCGATCATTCGTTCCGCACAGCGAGCGAGCGATAACGCATACGCCAACCTCAGCGGCACCAGCATGGCAGGACCGCACGTCGCTGGTCTTGCGGCGTTGATCATCTCGGCAAATCCCGCGCTCGCCGGCAATGTGGATCGGATCGAGGAAATCATCGAGCAGAGCGCCGTCAAGAAGACAACGGCCGAAGCTTGCGGCGGCGACTCGGCCACCCAGGTGCCGAATAACACGTTCGGGTGGGGCCGGATCGACGCCGTAGCCGCCGTCAAGCTGGCGCTGGGCGACTTACCGGCGCCTGCGCAATTACTCAATATCTCCACCCGGGCGCGTGTGCAGGCCGGCGACAATGCCCTCTTCGGCGGGTTCATCATCAATGGAACTGAGCCGAAACAGGTGCTCCTGCGGGCGATCGGACCCTCGGTCCAATCCGGCGGCATTCCCGTGGAGGGACGCATGACAGATCCGACGCTGGAGCTGTACGACGGCAGCGGCGCGCTCATCACGACGAACGACAACTGGAAGGATTCACCGGACCGCCCGGGGATTGAGGCGACTGGCATCCCGCCGACTGATGACCGTGAGTCGGCAATCGTGCGCACACTTCCTCCGGGGTCGTACACGGCAATCGTGCGCGGGAAGAATGACAGCACCGGCATCGCGCTCGTCGAAGTGTATGACCGCGGCCTGGCCGCTCAGTCCGTCCTGGCCAACATCAGCTCGCGTTCGTTCGTCGACGCTAATGCTAACGTGATGATCGGCGGATTCATCGCCGGCAACTTGCCCGGCAACACGAAGGTCCTCGTCCGCGCGATCGGCCCATCGATGGGCAATCAGCTCGCGAACACGCTGCAGGATCCGACGCTATCGGTGCACGACTCGAACGGCACCGCCATCGCGAGCAACGACAATTGGCGGGATTCCTCGCAGCAATCTGAGATCCAGGCGACCGGCATTCCGCCGAGTGACGACCGCGAAGCGGCTGTGCTGGCGACAGTGGCGCCCGCCGGCTACACCGCGATCGTGCGGGGGAACAACGATACAGTGGGCGTTGGCGCGGTCGAGATTTACAACATCAGGTAGCTGAGCCGCCGGGGCGGCGGCCGGTCACAACGGCCGCACGACCCGGCAGGGATTCCCGACCGCGAGGACGTTCGGCGGCAGGTCGCGTGTGACGACGCTGCCGGCGCCGACGACGGTGTTCTCGCCGATCGTGACGCCGGGGCATACGATCGCGCAGCCGCCGAGCCAGACGCCGTCGCCGATCGAGACGGGCCATGCCTGTTCGAGATATGCGCGGCGTTGCTGCGCATCGAGCGGGTGCGTGGCGGTGTAGATGTGCACGCCGGGCGCGATCTGCACCTCGTCGCCAATCGTGATCCGATTGCAGTCGAGGAACACGGAGTCGTAGTTCACGAACGTGCGCTCGCCGATGCTGATGTTGAAGCCGTAGTCGCAGCGGAGGTTCGGCTTGAGAACAGTGCCGCTGCCGAAGCGGGCGAACAGCTCGTTGAGGATAGTGCGGCGCTCATCGGTTGCGTCGGGCGCGGTCGTGTTGAAACGCGCGGTCAGCCGCTTTGCTCGCAGGCGAGCTTGGGTGAGCTCAGGGTCATCTGAAACGTAGAGCTCGCCCGCGAGCATCTTCGATTTCTGCCCCTCAGACATTCAGCAGGGTACACGGCGAGCGGCGGCGCTCAACGCGGCTCGCAGCCGCTACGCGCCGTACGCCGACTTCGCCGGGATTTACACGTCACCGGCAAAACAACCCGGCCAAGAAGCTTTCCTGAAAACTTCGCCGTGCCATTCCCGTATAGGCTTTGCAGAAGAAGATGATTTTGGAGCAACACACCCCGAGGCAGCCTGCACGAGGCGGCTTGCGTCAATCGCACATTGTGATCACGCCCGATCGCGCGATCATTTCGACCACGGCCACAGCCAAGGCTCCGGTGAACGACTGCGCTTTCCAGTGGTCTAAAAGCGCCAATATTGGCATCTTTCCCGCCTACGCAGTCCCCAGCAATGCATCAAACAGTCCCTACGCCCGGTAGCGCCGTCGCGCCGCCGAAGAAACGTCGACCGCGCCGCAAGCGCTACATCATTGGCGGTGCGATCGCCTTGCTGCTGCTCTGGCTCGGCGTGTCAATGGTGCTCGGGAAGCGCGAGAAGCCCATCCCGGTCACGACGGATAAAGCCGTGCGCAAGACGATCATCCAGACGGTGTCCGCGACCGGCAAAGTGCAGCCGGAGATCGAGGTGAAGATTTCTCCCGAGGTCGCCGGCGAGATCACCGAGCTCCCTGTTGTCGACGGACAGGCGGTGAAAAAGGGCGAGCTGTTGCTGAGGATCAAACCGGACTCGTACAAGGCGCAACTGGAGGCGCAGCTCGCGGCAATCAGCGGGGCGAAGTCGACCAGCACGCAGCTCAGAGCGGCGGCCGCCAAGACCGAACAGGACTTGCGGCGCTCGCAGGATCTCTACTCGAAGAAAATGATCTCCGAGTCGGAGTTCATGGCTGCGAAGACTGCCCACGACGTCGCCACGTCTACATTTGAGAGCTCGCTGCACGATATCGAGCGGGCCGAAGCGGCCTCGACCCAGGCGCGTGATCAGCTTTCTAAGACGACGATCTACTCGCCCATGGATGGCATCGTGACGTTGCTAAACAGCAAGATTGGCGAGCGCGTTGTGGCGACGAACCAATTCGCCGGCACGGAGGTGATGCGCGTAGCGGATCTCAGCCGCATGGAAGCGCGTGTCGATGTAAATGAGAACGACGTCGTCACGGTGAAGGTCGGTGACAAAGCCGATATCAAGATCGACGCCTACGGAGATCGCAAGTTCAACGGCGTGGTTGCACAAATCGCCAATACCGGCAAAACAACCGGCACCGGAACGCAGGAGGAGGTCACGAACTTCGAGGTCAAGGTGCGGATGGAGAATCCCGAGGTGCAACTACGCCCCGGCCTGAGCTGCAATGCCGACATCCAGACGAACATGGTGACGGACGTCGTTGCCGTGCCGATGCAGAGCGTCACGATTCGCACCGCCGACAGCAAACTAAGCCCTGAGGAAATCGAGAAGCGCAAGACTCGGCAAAGCGCGCGCGACAAAGGCGACGGGCAGCCCGAAGTCACGAACGAGCGGCAGGAACGCGCCGCAGAGCGTGAAGAGCGCGAGAAGCTGCTCAAAGTCGTGTTCCTGAAAAGCGGTGGCGAGGCGAAGATGGTGCCGGTCACCACTGGGATCGCGGACGACACTCTTATGGAGATCAAAAGCGGCGTGCAGCCAGGCGACGAAGTCATCTCGGGTAGCTACAGCGCGATCAGCCGAAAGCTGAAAGACGGCGCGAAGGTCGAGTTCGAGAAGGAAGAGAAGGACTAGCGCGCCGCCGCGGCTACGGGAGGCACGCGGCTTCGATTATATGCTATCCGGCGACACGATCCGGCCGTACGGCCCGATGGTCATCGATATCGAGAACATCACGAGGCACTACGTGATGGGCGAGGAAACCGTGCACGCGCTGCGTGGCGTCACCTTGCAGATCCATCGCAACGAATACCTAGCCATCATGGGCCCCAGCGGCAGCGGGAAATCCACTTTGATGAACATGCTCGGCTGCCTCGATACGCCGAGCTCCGGCCGTTACGAGTTCAATGGCAAGGACGTGTCGGTTATGGATGGCGACGAGCTGGCGGACATTCGTAACCGCGAGATCGGCTTCGTCTTCCAGACGTTCAATCTGCTCCCCCGCTCCACCAGCCTGAAAAACGTCGAGCTGCCGCTCATCTATGCAGGCATCGATCCGCAGACGCGGGAAGAGCGGGCGGCGCAGGCTTTACGCGACGTCGGCCTCGGCGAGCGTCTTCACCATAAGCCTAACGAGCTCTCCGGTGGCCAACGGCAGCGGGTCGCCATCGCGCGCGCCCTGGTCAATAATCCGTCGATCATCCTCGCTGACGAGCCGACCGGAAATCTCGACTCGCGGACAGGTGAGGAGATCATGGCGCTGCTGGAAAATTTGTATCAGAGCGGGAACACGATCATCCTCGTGACGCACGAGCCGGATATCGCCAATCACGCGCGGCGCACCGTGCACCTGCGCGATGGCGTTGTGGAAAGCGATACGTTCGCGAAGCCGACCGGAGCCGAGGCCCTGGTGCCGGCCTAACGACACCATGAAGCGGTTCATCTACGAGCTGACCGAGAGCTGGAACATCGCTCTCGCGCAGATGCAGGCGAACAAAACGCGCTCCATGCTGACCGCGCTCGGCGTGATCATCGGCATCCTCGCAGTCACTCTGATGGGAACGGCAATCACCGGCATCGGGACCGGGTTCGATCGGAGCATGGCGATGCTGGGCGAAGACGTCCTTTACGTCGATCGGCAGCCATGGATTCGGCCGGAGCGCTGGTGGGAGCTCCGTGGCCGCAAGAAGATCAAGACCGAGTACGCCGAGCATCTTAATCGCCTGATCGCCGCCACGCCCGACTCGCAGCTAGTCGTCGCGGTGCCTACTTCGAGCGTGATAAAAAGCGTTCGGCGCGCGGACAATCAGGTGAACAACGTCGTCGTCCAGGGCACGAACTCGGACTTCATTCAGGCCTCGCCGCTCGAGTGTTCAGAAGGCCGCTTCATTAACGAGGTTGAGTCGCGTGGCGGCACCAACGTGGTGGTGGTGGGCCACGACATTGTGACTGGGCTGTTCCCCTCCGGCAGCCCGATTAACGAAACGATCCTGATCGGCGGCGAATCCTTCAAGATCATCGGTGTAGCTGCGCGCCAGGGAACCTTCCTCGGGCTCTTCAGTTGGGACGCCATGGTGGCCATCCCGTTGCCCGCCTTTCAGAAGTATTTCGGCGCAAACAGCGAATCCGACATCCGCGTGAAGGTAAAAGACAAGACCAAGCTCGCGCAAGCCAGTGACGAGCTGACCGGCCTGATGAGGCGAGTGAGAGCCCTCGCTCCAGAGAAGAAGAACGACTTCAGCATCAACGAACAGCAGGCGTTTAAGAGCACGCTGGATCCAGTCAAGAACTCCATCGCCATAGCCGGCCTGTTCATCACCGGCCTGTCGCTCTTCGTTGGCGCGATCGGCATCATGAACATCACGTTCGTCAGCGTGAAAGAGCGGACGAAGGAGATCGGCACGCGCAAAGCACTGGGCGCGCGACGACGCACGATCTTGCTTCAGTTTCTGATCGAGTCGACCGCCTTATGTCTGCTGGGCGGCATCATCGGCCTGGTCCTGGCCTACCTGACATGCGCCGCTTTAGGCGCAGCCTTTCCGTCATTCCCGGTACAAGTCTCGATCCAGCTGGTCATCATCAGCATGTTAGTCTCGATCGCAACGGGCCTCGCTGCTGGCCTGGCGCCTGCGTGGACGGCCTCACGGCTCGATCCGGCGACGGCGCTTAGATATGAATAGGCGGGACTCGACTTTCCGGAGAAACCCGTGCCGCCCGATACTGCAGGCGTGGCGGAGAGGCGCCACTTTTATCAGCGCCATCTCCGCCCGCGGACTAAGCGGATCAGTTCGCGAAGAAGTAGGCGAGGACGCCGTTCACCCAGCGAAAGAATCCACTAAGCATTCCGGCATCAGCGCCCGGTATCAGCTGCATGAGGATGTACATTAGAAACCTTTCTACCTTCGGTTATACCTGCTTCCCGGACGCGAGGTCAAAGCCCTTGATCTCGCAGGTCCGGTTTGTTGCGGGCGATCAAATACAAACCGCAGCAGGTCTTCAAGACTTCTCTTACCGGCGATGAAATTTAGCGAAATCGTATCCATGGCGCTGCAGTCCCTTGGCGCGAACAAGCTGCGCTCGGGACTAACGATGACCGGCATCACCATCGGTGTGTTCTCAGTCATCTCCGTCATGACCGCGATCGGTGCGCTACAGAGTTCGATCGAAAGCGGGATCAGCTTTCTCGGCTCAAACATTTTCCAGTTCGCCAAGTATCCAGTGAACGGCGGCGCTGGCGGGCGCAATCAGAACAAGTATGAGAACCGGCGCAACATCACTTACGCGCAGGCGCTGCGATACTACCGCCTCATGGAAGGGCATGCCGGCGAGGTGTGTCTTAAGACTTTCGACGGTAACGCGCAGGCGGTTTACAACGGCATCAAGACCGCACCGAGTCTGAACATCGCCGGTTCGAACAAGAGTTTCCTCACCGCGAATTCCTACACGCTCGGCAAGGGACGCAATATCACCGACGAAGATGTCGATCTCGCCCGCAGCGTCGCGGTGATCGGTCGGACAATCGAGAAGCGGCTTTTCCCACAGGAATCCCCGCTCGGCAAGGTCATCAAAGTGAGCGGCCATGCAGTCACGATCATCGGCGTGCTCGAGGAGAAAGGCACCGCGTTCGGCCAGAGCCAGGACGACATCTGCGTCATTCCGATCACCACGTTTTTCGAGAACTTCGGCTCAGCCAAGCGGTCCGTGAATATCGCCACCCAGTCGGCTTCGCAGCTGACCTACAACCGCACCTTGGACAAAGCCATCGGCGCGATGCGAATCGCGCGCGGTTTGCAGCCGAACCAGGAGAATGATTTCGAAATCTACTCCAATGACTCGCTTAAGAGTGCGTTTGCCTCGGTTGCTGATGTGGTGCGCATTGGCGCATTCGTGATCAGCCTTATTGCGTTGATCGCAGCCGGCATCGGGATCATGAACATCATGCTTGTCAGCGTGACCGAGCGGACGAAGGAGATCGGCATACGCAAGTCGATCGGCGCGCGCAGTCGCGACATTCTGCGACAGTTCCTCACCGAAGCCGTGTTCATCTCCGAGGCCGGTGGAGTCCTGGGCATCGTGCTCGGCGTGATCGGCGGAAATCTGCTCGCTGCTTGGTTGAACGCCGAGGTTATTTTCCCCTTCGGCTGGGCGGTGGCGGGGCTAGTTGTCTGTTCCGGCATCGGCATCGGGTTCGGCTTCTATCCAGCTTACCGCGCGGCATCATTGGACCCGATCGAGGCGCTTCGCTTCGAATAGTCGGAATTCGCCCGCCTAACGACGGCGGGTAACCTCCGGCGGGCACGCAACTTGCGCTGCATGTTTTGACATGCCTTGGGCATCTTCTATCCTCGCGCTTTCCGACTCTTACCACCGTGCCTGCTTCCCCCAAAAGTCCCGGCACCGCGGGTAGCATCGTCCTCGTCGAGGAGTACGGCGCGCTGGCGGTCGCGATTGGCTCAGCGCTGAAGAAGTTCGCGCCTGGGTTTGCGACGCGAACCGTCCGCTCACTCGATGACGCTGAGAGCGCGATGGCGACGGCGAAGCCCGACCTGCTGGTGATCGACTTCGATCCACCACATCCCGGCGCGCTCGAGTTCTTTGCGCGGCTCAAATCGACCGCTCCGTCGACGCGCGTGCTGGTGATCGCGGCGGCACCGCTGAATGCGCTGGCCGAGAACCGAGTCGCAGCCGGGGCGTTTGAGTTCGTCGAGAAACCATTCGACCTCGCGAGCCTCGGCGCGGGGGTGGCACCGTTGATTCCGAATGCCGGAGCCAGTCGGCGCGCTGCCACTGTGCGCGACCTCGGTGTCCGCGACTTGATCCCGCTGCAATGTCTCGCCGGGGCCACTGGCGTCCTCAAGATCGACGCGCCTGAGGGTCGCTCCGGGGAGATTCACTTCAACGACGGCCAGATCTGGCACGCGGAGACAATTGAGAGCGACGGCGTAGAAGCACTGGCAGAAATGCTGACGTGGCGAGCGCCGCGCTTCAAACAACCGAAGCGCCGGCCGCGCATCGCGCGCAGCATCGAAGGGAATTGGGCGACTGTGTTGCTGGAGACCGCCGCGAGTGTGCAGGCCGGCAACGGCGAACCTGCTCCCGTGGCCGAGCCTCAGGCACGCCAGCGCGCGAACGATGGCGGCGGCAAGAAGGTCGTTGTGATTGACGACACCGAGATGCTGCTCGTGTTCGTCGAGGATATTCTCGCCACAGCTGACCCGACCCTGGAAATCTTTACGGCTGGAAGCGGCAGCGAAGGCGTCGAGCGCGTCGCCGCGATCAAACCGGCCCTGGTGCTGCTCGATTACAGCCTTCCAGATTTCAACGGCGACGAGGTCTGCCAGCGCCTGCTCCGCATCCCGGAGACTGCGAAGATTCCCATCATCATGATGTCCGGCCACGTGCCGGAGATGGCCGCATCGGCATTACGATTCGAGAACATCGTTGCGACGGTGGCAAAGCCGTTTCTCTCCGAGGCACTCGTCGAGGTAGTGATGGAAGCGCTCGCGAATCCGGCGCAGTTCGCGGTGCGTCCGGCGGCGCCCGTCGCGCTGATGCCGGTGGAAGAAACGCCGACCGTAGAGGCTCCGAAGACACCGACGGTCGAACCGGAGAAGCGCAGCAATGGCCATCGGCGCGCGCCTGATTCATCAGCGCCACCGCCGGAGCCATCGAGCCTCGCAGCTAAACCGCCGCCATCGCCGTCAACGCCATCCGCTTTTTCCACTCCGCCGGCTTCCATCTCAGCTCCAGCTGTTGCCGCAGCGCCGCCAATACCACCCGCTGCGATTCAGGCGCCCGCCTTTAATCCGGCCAGCACGCCGCAGGCGATCGCTGTCGCTCCTCCACCACCAACGGCCATGCTCGCGCCGATGCCGAGGCCGATGATCCCGCGTTCGCCGAGTTCAGCGGTCGCTCCACAGCGGGTTCCGATGGCCGCGTCGATGAGTGCAGTTGCCGCGGCGTTGACGGTTGCCAGCGCCGCGACACCCGCCCGGCTCGCGACCGCAACAGGGAACGGCGTAGTCGTAAGCCTGGCGATGGAAGTGCTCGCGATTCAATTTTCATCTGCGCTGCAAATGGCTGCGATCCGCGCGCGCCCGGTGTCACGCACGATTTCGCTGCATGTGGAGGCCGGGGCTGTGCCCAGCATGAGCCTTCCCGACGCGGGGTTCGAGCTCGGCGCCGTGGACCTCGACGCGCGAGGTCAGATGCACACTGTGCGGCTGCTTCCGACAGCACAGCGGATCGGTGAAATCCCAGCGTACAACGCCTTTCCGGTCGGCGCCGTCTCGGTGCTGCCGGCAAACGGCGGCAAAGCGATCGAGCTCACGCCTGGACCTGCGGCGCCGATGATGTTGCTGCTTTCCGCGCCCTTTGAGCTTGCAGGCGTAGAACTCTCGCCGTCGTTTGGCGTCAGCTCGTTGGTCCTGAAAGCGCGGGGCGGCGAGATCCGTGTCAGCTTGCACCGCGACAGCGGCGGGACCGGCGCGGCCTTCAAAACCGCGCAGGTACTGCTGAACCGCTCGGCACAGATCGCCGAGATCCTGCTCGATTCGGTTGCTTGAGCTCAGCTCGTTGGTCGCTAAGCAGCCACTTTGTCCTTGAGGAATTCCTCGAGCTCGTCTGTGCCGAAATCCGCCAGCACTTCGCCATTCCAATCCATAGTCGGCGTCTTCGTCTGGCCGGAGAGGTCCTGGAGCTTTTTCATCCCCGAGTCGCTGCCGCGCACGTCCACCTTCTCGTAACCGATTCCGCGTTCGTCGAGGTAATCCGTCGCCGCCTTGCAGTAAGGGCAGCCCATTTTCACGTAAAGAATCGGTGTCATGCTGACTAATCGCATGTCGGGGCAGCGACGGCTGCGGCGTGTTCGAGCGCAGGCGTCGCCGTCGTCGTGTAGAGGCCCTTGTGCCAAGCGCCTGCCGTTCAAAATCGGTGCTTAGCACAAGCACCGCTACACCTCCCCTACTCGAGCCCAAGCGCGCGGAACGTCGCGTCGACGTGCCGGAAATGAACATCGAGCGAGCAAAGCGCATCGATTTCGCTCGCTGGCACCAACGCTGTGATTTCCGGCTCCGCTTTGGCGTTCTCAGCGAACGGCTTGTCGCCCTTCCACGTCCGCATGGCCGCGCGCTGGACAGCTTCGTAGGCCGTCTTCCGTTCCGCGCCGGCGCGAGTTAATGCGAGCAGCACCGATTGGCTGAAGTAGAGCCCTTTGGTCAGCGCAAGGTTCTCGGCCATGCGATCGGGATACACCTGCAGGCCTTCCACGAGCTCGCGCAATTTCACGAGCATGTAATCCAGCAGCGTGCAGCCGTCCGGCAGGATGATCCGCTCCGCGCTGGAGTGGCTGATATCGCGCTCGTGCCAGAGCGCCACGTTTTCCATCGCCGTCACCGCATGGCCGCGTATCACGCGTGCCAATCCGCTCAGGCGCTCACCCGTGATCGGGTTGCGCTTGTGCGGCATCGCCGAGCTGCCCTTCTGCCCCTCGCTGAAGAATTCTTCCACCTCGAGAACTTCCGTCCGCTGCAAGTGACGGAACTCCGTTGCCCAGCGGTCGATCGTCGAAGCGATCAACGCGAGGGTTGTGCAAAACTCCGCGTGCCGATCGCGCTGGATGATCTGAGTCGAGAGCGTCGCCGCCTTCAGTCCGAGCTTCTCGCAGACGGAGCGCTCGATCTCCGGGTCCAAGTGCGCGTGCGTCCCCACCGCGCCGCTGAGTTTGCCGACGCGGATCCGCTCGGTTGTTTGCGCCAGCCGCTCCTCGGCGCGTCCAAGCTCATCGTACATGAGCGCCAGCTTCAATCCGAACGTGATGGGCTCCGCGTGAATGCCGTGGCTGCGGCCGATCATCGGAGTCATTTTGAACCGCCGCGCCTTCTCTCCGACTGCCGCTCGCACCTGCTTCAGGTCGTCGGCGAGGATTCCCGCTGCTTGGGTCAGCTGCACAGCGAGGGTCGTATCGAGGATGTCGGACGACGTGAGTCCCTGATGGATCCACCGCGCGGCAGGACCGACGGAAGCCGCGACGTTCTCGAGGAAGGCGATGACGTCGTGGTTCGTCCGTCGCTCGATCTCGAGGATCTCCGCGACTGAGAACTTAGCCCGCTCGCGAATCTGCCTCGCGTCCTCCTTCGGGATCTGGCCCAGCTCCGCCATCGCCTCACAAGCGAGAGTCTCGATTTCGAGCCAGATCTCAAATTTGCGTTCTTCCGACCACAGCTGACGCATTTGCGGGCGGGAATACCGGTCGATCACGCGCGCAAATTAGAAGCGGCGCGGAGAAGCGGAAAGGGATTTGTACGCGAAAAAGCGCCGCGCCGGCTGTGAAGCCGAAGCGACGCTTTTTGAAATTAGTTGGTTCGAGAGCGGAGCTTAGAACACGCGAGCGCGGGTCATGCGGCCGTTGCTTTCCACGCGCACCTGACCACTGCCGAGCAGGTCGGCCACTGCCGCGACTGTCTCTTTGGTGTTCTTCGTGCAGGAGCTGACGGCAAGGATGAGGTCGCCGAGGGAGAGCTTCTGAGTGGGCTTCAAGATCTGGGAGTTCTTTTTCATAGGGTTGTGCCGATTATTAAGCAGTTCCGATGCCATTGGAGCGGGAGGAGTGAAGGTGTCGCCGAGTGAGACACTTCTCGTGCGCGCCCGCTCAATTTTTGAATCGCGAGCGGCAGGGTGGACGCGGCGTCGAGACATCGCTTAGTTCCGTTGGGCGACGTCGCGTGGACGCAGAGAAAGTACGCGATTCCTCCGCTTCCGTCGGGATCGCCGACGAGAGAGCGTTGAGCCCACCTACTCGGCCCCCCGCTTTGAGGCGCAGTCCGTTGTTACGGCCAATCGCGCGGCGGTCAGCTCGCCGGGTTGATGGCCGCGGCTTTGGGAGCCGTCAGACGCATCGCCACGAAGTACAGCACACACACCAAGACGATCGCCGCGATAATCGGCAGCGACTCAGACTTGGTCGCTCGGATGATGGCGTCAGCATTCTGCAGCTCCGCCGGATCCATCTTCGCGCCGACTCGTCCGCCGAGCCAGGCAAGCACTGCGCACCAGACCGCTGAACCGACAAGCGTCAGGATGCTGAACTTTACGAAACCCATCCGGATGATACCGGCCGGGATCGAGATGAGGTGGCGGATGACGGGCAGGAGGCGCGCAAAGAAAATGCCGCCCGCCTCATAACGCCGCATGAAAATCTCGGCGCGAGCAAATTTGTCCGGCGGGATGAGAAAGTATTTCCCCCACCGCAGCATCGCCGCGCGGCCGATCGAGCGGGCGACCACATACATGATCGCAGAGCCGAACCACGAGCCCAGCGTGCCCGCGATGACGACGCCGAGCAGCGACATGCCCGCATCCGGCTGCGTTGCTGCGACGATGGCGGCGGGCGGAATCACAACCTCGCTTGGGATCGGGACGATCGTGCTCTCAAGAGCCATGAGCCAGAAAACGGCCATGTATCCCCCGCTCTGCACCCAGCCAAACCAGAGTTCAATGAGTTGATGCATATGATTTCGGATTTTCGATTTTCGATTTCGGATTTAGCCTGCGGCCGTCGGGAAGGCGTCTAGTCACTCCAAATTCGCTCCTCCGCAATCCCGAATTCGAGATGCCCATCTACCGCCGCGTGCTGCGCTACTACCGGCCTTTCGTCGGCCAGACGACGCTCGGGCTGGTGCTTTCGCTCTGCGCGATTGCCTTGAATCTCCTGAAACCGTGGCCGTTCAAAGTGATCGTCGACGACGTGCTGACGCAGCCCGGCGGTGCGGCGTCGCGTTCCCTCATCCCCCTGTTCTGCCTCGTGTTGGTCGGGATCCAGCTCGGCTGGGGTCTGCTGAACATGGCGACGAATTATATCTTCGTGCGGATCGGTCTGAAGGCGCTGCTGCGGCTGCGCACCGAGCTCTACGCCTACCTCCAGTCGCTTTCGCTGAAGTATCACGATGCGCGACGCTCGAGCGACTCCAGCTTCCGCGTCGCCTACGACTCACAGGCGATCCAGACGATGTTCAACAAAGGCTTCACGAACATCTTCAGCTCCGGCGTGACGCTCATCGGCACGTTTGCCGTCATGGTGGCGATTGATTGGCAGCTGACCTTGCTCTCGCTCGGAGTGGTGCCGTTGATCGTCTACGCCATCTACTTCTTCGCGAACCGGATCCGACGGCAGTCGACGGCGATCCAGGAACGGGAGAGCGCAGTGCTCGCGCAGGCGCAGGAAGGTCTCAGCTCAGTGCGGATGGTGCACGCGTTTGGCCGGGAGGATTGGGAAGTGCGGCAGTTCGCGTCACACGCGCAGGAGAGCCTCGTCGCGAATCTACGGTTCACGCTGACCAACGTTTACAGCACGTTGGTGATCAGCACGTTGATGGTCGCTGGCACTGCGGCGATGTACTACGTCGGCAGCCTGCACGTTCTGGATGGCCGCCTCACGCTTGGGTCGCTGATCGTGTTCAGTGCGTACCTGCTGATGCTTTACCAGCCGCTGGAATCTCTCACGCACACCGCCTGGGCAATGGAGGGCGCCGCCGCCGGCGCCACGCGCTGCTTCGAGGTACTCGATCGGACAGACGACGTGGTCGACTCGCCCAGTGCTCTGGAGATCAACGCGACTGCTGGCGCGATCGCCTTTGAAGGCGTCGACTTTGGGTACTCTCCGGATCAGCAGGTGCTACGCGGTGTCGACCTTGAGATTGCCCCAAGCCAGATCGTCGGCGTCGTCGGAGGTACCGGCGCTGGAAAGAGCACGTTGTTGAGCCTGGTGCCGCGCTTCTATGATCCGAGCGCTGGACGCGTGACGATCGACGACCGCGACTTACGTGATCTGACCAAGAAATCGCTGCGCGCGCAGATCGGCATCGTGTTGCAGGACACGCTGCTATTCTCGACCACCGTGCGCGAAAACATCGCCTACGGCCGCCCCGACGCCACCGAAGCTGAGATCATCAAGGCGGCGCAGCGTGCTCAGGCCGACGAATTCATCCGGCGCATGCCGCAGGGTTATGAGAGCACCGTCGGCGAGCGCGGAGGACATTTGAGTGTCGGCCAACGCCAGCGCATCGGGATCGCACGGGCGTTCCTGAAGGATGCGCCGATTCTATTGCTCGATGAGCCGACCTCAGCTCTCGATCCGACCACCGAGGCCGCGATCATGAACACGATCCGCGAACTGATGAGCGGGAGGACGACGCTGATCGTAACCCATCGGCTTGCAACGGTACACGGTGTCGACCGCATTGTGGTGCTCGACCGCGGTGAGCTGGTCGAGCAAGGCACCGGGGATGAGCTCATCGCACGCGGGGGCCGCTACGCGACACTCTATGCGGCAGGCAATTTCCCCACGGGTGTGCAGCGATGAGCAACGTCCACACTGACCGTCGAGTCGAGGGCGACTGGTGGCCGCGGGGCATCCCGGAGAACGTGCACTTCGGCGCCGGGTTTTACTGCGAGAGCGCGCAGATCTTCCGGCAATTTCGCAGCCGCGAGCCGCGCGCGGTCACCCTGGGCGATCACGTGTCCTGTTACAGCGGCTGCTCGTTTGCGCTCGGGCCACAAGGCACCTGCACGGTCGGCGACTTCACGCTCTTAAACGGCGCGCTCATCATGGCCGAGGAACGCATCACAATCGGCTCGTATTGCCTGGTCTCGTGGAACGTCGGCATCGCCGACTCTGATTTTCATCCGCTCGATCCCGCCGCGCGGCGCATCGACGCGCAAGCTCTGGCTCCCTATCTGCCTGGTCGCCCAGCGCGGCCGTCGATCGAGACACGCCCGGTGACGATCCACGACAATGTCTGGATCGGCATGCACGCTGTCATTCTCAAAGGCGTCCAGATCGGAGAGAACTCGGTCGTGGCCGCTGGCGCGGTCGTAACCAAGAGCGTGCCAGCGAACGTGGTGGTTGCCGGTAATCCCGCCACCATCGTGCGCCAGCTTCAAGGCTGAACAGGCGCCCGCGAACCATGAAACGCAAGAAGCTGGTCGTGATGGGCTTCATGGCCGGGATCCCGGTGGCGGGTGTGATCTGGCAGCACATCCATTACATCGTCGGCCTGCAACGTCTCGGGCACGACGTCTACTACATCGAAGACTCGGCCCGGCATCCGTACGACCCGGAGGCTCTCAGCTTCACCACCGAGTTCGGATATGCCGCGCGGCTTTTGGACGGCCTGGCGCGCGAGTTCGGATTCGAAGGGCACTGGGCGTTTTGCGCTCGCTACACGCCCGGCTTTCCGACCGCGGGATTATCGCTCCAGGAGATCCAGCAGCTGTATCGCGACGCAGACGGCATTCTGAATGTCTGCGGCGCGCAGGAGATGAACGACGACCTGCTCGCGAGCGATCGCATTCTCTATGTAGAGAGCGATCCGGCCCTCGAGCAGATCAAGGTCGACCAGGGAAACCACGACACGATCGAGTATCTCGGGCAACACCGGAAGCTCTTCACCTTCGGAGAAAACGTGGGCACAGACGAGTTCCCAGTTCCAAAACACGGCCTCGAGTGGCTCCCGACGCGCCAGCCGGTGGTGATCGATTTCTGGGAGACGAGCGACGCGCCCGCTGCTGACGCGTTGTTTACCTCGATTGCGAATTGGGGCACGAAGGGCAAGGACGTCGCCTGGCGCGGCGAGACCTATCTATGGAGCAAGGCGCGCGAGTTTCTGCGCTTCATCGAGGCGCCACGCGAAGCGGGAGAACGATTCGAGCTGGCGAGCAGGGTCCATGATGCGGAAACGCAGGCGCTGTTCCACAGCAACAACTGGCAGCTCCGTGACCCGGCGCCGCTCAGCGATAATTACGAATTGTATCGGCGCTACATCCGCGAATCGAAGGCGGAGTTCACCGTCGCGAAGGATCAATACGTGCGGCTGCGGACCGGCTGGTTCAGTGATCGTAGCGCCTGCTATCTGGCCGCTGGACGTCCGGTCATCATGCAGGAGACCGGCTTCACGAATCATTACGGCGGCGATGGCGGCCTGTTCGCGTTCAACTCGTTAGGCGAGATCGCGGAGGCAGTGAAGATGATCAACTCCGACTACGCTAAGCATGCTCGTGCAGCGCGGGCCATCGCGCGCGAAATCTTCGATGCCGAGAAGGTGCTTAGCTCACTGCTGGAGCGGGCTGGGATTTGATTTCCCGGTCAACTGTCTCATCTTCTCCGACTTCCGCCCGATGAGTCGTTTTTGTCTATCGATCTGTTTGCTGTTTGTCGCCGCGTTTGCTGCTTCCGCGCAGCCGAATGGCAAAATCCAGCAGAGCGTCGTCCGCATCAGCGCAAACGATCTCCAGCCTGACTACAAAGCGCCGTGGAATGCTGGCGCGTTGCAGCGTGGCACCGGCGCCGGCTTCCTGATCGACGGCGGACGCGTCATGACGAACGCGCACGTCGTGAGCAACAGCCGCTATCTCACCGTCGAGCGCGACGGCGACCCGAATAAATACCCGGCGCGTGTCCTGTTCGTCGCGCACGACTGCGATCTCGCGCTGATCGAAGTCGTCTCACCTGAGTTCAAGAAGAACATGGTGCCGCTGACGTTCGGCGGAATTCCCGAGCTGGAATCCACCGTCTCCGCCTACGGATACCCAATCGGCGGGCAGCGGATGTCTGTCACGACCGGCATCGTTTCGCGAATCGACTTCCAGCTCTACACCCACTCCGCGATCGACCAGCACCTCGCCATCCAGATCAGCGCGCAGATCAACCCCGGTAACAGCGGCGGTCCGGTAATGCAGAACGGCAAAGTCGTGGGCGTGGCCTTCCAGGGTTACAGCGGCGACGTTGCGCAAGGCGTCGCCTACATGATCCCGACGCCGGTGATCAACCGGTTCCTGAAAGACGTGGGCGACGGCCGTTACGACAGGTATGTGGACCTGGGCGTCACCTACGGCCGCCTACAGAATCCGGCGCAAAGACGCTTCCTCGGCCTGCCGGATGACGATCGCGGCGTGTTGGTGTGGACGGTCATCGCAGGCAGCGCATCGGACCCCGCCCTCCGCGCAGGCGACGTGTTGCTCAGCATCGACGATCACCCGATCGCCAGCGACTCCTTCGTGGAACTCGAGGGCACACGCGTTGAAATGCCGGAGGTCGTGGAGCGGAAATTCAAGGGCGACAAGGTGAAGCTCGATATTCTCCGCGACAGAAAGCCGATGACAATCACCATCGAGCTCGGTCCGCTATGGCCGTACCTGATGCAGGGACATAGCTACGACGTTCGGCCGCGCTACGTGCTCTACGGCGGTCTCCTCTTTCAGCCGCTCTCCCTCGATCTGATGCAGGCCTATCAGCCGCAGGATCTGCGGCTCCGGCACTACTACGATTTCTACGTTTCCGAGCAGCTCTACCTGCAGCATCCGGAGGTGATCGTGCTGACGAACATCCTCGCGGACCCGATCAACACCTACCACTCGCCCTACCGCGGCAGCATCGTGAACGAGATCAACGGCACCAAAGTGCGAACGCTCGACGATCTCGCAAACGCCTTCGCGCAGCCTGCCGAGCAGTTCGTGATCCGCATGATCGGCGACGGCCCGCCTCTCGTGCTCGACCCGAAAGCGGTGGACGCGGCACGCGAGCGAATCAAGACCCGCTACAACGTAGCGCGCGAGCAAAACCTCAACGCCGAGCCGCCGCCAAAACCACCGGTCGGCGAGGAGCAACCGTGATGCAATTCGTGCGGCGTCTCTCTTCGACAGCTGCGGTGCTCGCGTGCCTCGCAGGCACCACCTTTGCCCAACCGAAGCCGAGCCCGTCGCCTACTGGATCGCCCTCACAACAGGCAATCGCTCCGGTTCCACCGGTCGTGCCGGGATCCGTCGCCGCTGTTCAGCCAAAGCAGCTTTCGCTGGTGCGCGTCAACGTCACCGGCCAGCAATACGACTACACGCGCCCGTGGCAAAAGAAGGCGCCGTTTTCCAAGCGCGCGCTCGGCGCCGTCTTGCCGAAAGGTCGCGTGCTCGTGACGGCAGATCTTGTTGCGAATCAGAACTACGTAGAGCTGGAGCGTGCGGAAACCGGCGACAAGACGGCGGCGGAAGTGCGGGTTGTCGACTACGAGGCCAACCTCGCGCTGGTCGAACCGACCGATAAGAAATTCCTCGACGGCCTCGCACCACTCCAGCTCGCGCTCGACACTGTGGTCGGCGATCGCGTTTCTGCGCTGCAACTCGAGCCGACCGGCGCCCTCGTCGTCACCGAAGGTCTGGTGACCACGGTGCAGATGATGCGGTACCCGGCCGAGATCAGCCAGTTTCTCGCCTATCGCATCAGCATGTCGATGCAGTATCGGGATAACAGCTACACGATCCCACTGGCGAAGAACAACAAGCTCGCCGGATTGCTCCTGCGCTACGATCCGCGCTCGCAGGTGCTCGACGCGATCCCTGCGCCGATCATCGCGCATTTCCTAAAGGAAGCGGACGACCAGAACTATCGCGGCTTTCCGTCAGCTGGCTTCAGCTTCTTCCCCACTCGCGATCCGCAGCTACGGAAACTCGCGGGCCAGACCGGCAAAGCGGGTGGCGTTTATGTCATGAGCGTGGAGCCGAACATGGCTGCGGCGAAGGCCGGGTTGCAGGTCGGCGACATCGTCACGGCAATCGGCAACAACGAGATCGACGCCAACGGCAACTACGTCGACCCGATGTACGGCAAGCTGGAGTTCACGAACCTGATTACGTCGCGCGCCTTTGCGGGTGACACCGTGCCGTTCCAGATCCAGCGCGCAGGCAAGCCGATGCAGCTAAACATCGTGCTCGAGCGCCGAGCGGCTGAAGATTACGTGATCCCGCCATACACGCCGGACAAGCCGCCGCCGTATGTCGTGCTCGGCGGTCTCATCTTCCAGGAGCTCTCGCGTCAGTTTCTGAAGGAATGGGGCGGTAACTGGCAGAAGGACGCGCCCCAAAGATTGGTCTACCTCGATCGCTTCCAATCGGAACTGTTCCCGGACGGCAATCGCCGCGTCGTCGTCATGACACAGGTGCTGCCCGCGAATAGCACGCTGGGCTACGACGAGTTCGCATACCTCCACGTAAACAAGGTGAACGGCCGCGAGGTGAAATCGCTGCGCGACGTCGCCGAAGCAGCGAGCCAGCCGATCGACGGCTTCATCACAATCGAAAGCCACGAGGATCCGAAGCAGCTCGCCCTGGATGCGGCACAGATCGCGCAGGAGGCGCAATCGATTCAGGAGAACTACGGTCTCCCTGCGCTGCAGCGGCTCGATTGAGCCGGTCGGGTTTACACGTCAGCGCTCCTGCGCCAGGAATCGCTCCACCTCGGCTTCGTAGGTGTGGAACGGATCGCCCATGACAAGGAAGTCGCGGCTCTCGCATGCGATGGAATCCCAATTGATCACGTAAGGCAGCTTGCGCTTCTGGAACCACTCGACGGCTCGCGCGCGACCTGCCGCGCGGGTGTCGGATGGCGGCGTCCTCATCGCTTCGTCGCGCCGCACGCTGTTATTCCACTCGCCGATGCGCTTCGCGCCATCGACTCCGAAGAACAGCCCCTTCGCCGGATCGATGTTGTGATATTCGAGGTCGAGGCTCTGCAGCCAGGGATCATCCCAGCCGATGTCCTCCGCCGCCATGAACGTCTCCAGCAGCCACTTCTTCGTCAGCCAATCGACCCCTCCGAGCAGCGTCTCCGGTTTATTTGCGAGGGCCTCGAGCGTGAAGCTCCAGCTCTCGAGCACCCAGTCCGTTTCTTCGTTCAGCCCGCCGAGGTGCTTCTGCGCCAGCTGCTGAAACTGCCACTGCACGTCGAGGCTGCCGATCGTGTCGCCGTTCTCCAGTTCGACGATCCACGCGTGCGTGGAATCACGGGAAATCTCGCGCGTGCTTTGCACCGCATCGGCAAGGATCAGGCCTTTTGGCAGGTGCCCCTTCTCGAGCAGTGTCAGCACGCACGCCGTCGTGCCCACCTTTAGCGCCGTCGCGAACGGACTCATATTCGAGTCGCCAATCAACAGGTGAAGGCGGCGGTATTTGCGGTAATCGGCCAGCGGCTCGTCGCGCGCATTGATGATGGCGCGGTTGAACTGCACCCACTGGTAGATGTCGTTAACGATGTGGTCCGCGCGCTGACTGAGCTGGAAGTCAACGCGCGGTCCAGCGACTGGAGCTTCGAAGTCGAAAGCGAGTGGATTCGCCTCCCCCACTCTGCCGGCGCCGGTGAAAATCTGACGCGTAGCGAGAAAGGCGAGCAGAGTTCCGAGGACCGGCGGCGTGAATTGCGCCTCGCGCCGCATCAGGTAGTTCTCGTGACATCCAAAGGTCGCGCCAGTGTGATGATCGACGTTGTTCTTGATGAACGACACGCGGTCGGCGACACCCAGCGCCTGAAGACCCGACTGGAGCAGCTCGTCGCCCGCGAGGTCATAGGTGACGAGATCGCGAAGGCCGAGACACTCCGGCGAGGCGTACTCCAGATGCCCCATGTCGAGGTAAACGCGGCCGCCATTCAGCAGAAAGCCGCCATTTCCCGGCGGCTCTTCGTAATCGCGATAGTGCAGATCCACGGCGCCTGCCTGCGCGTTCTTGAACAGGAAATTCTTCACGCGTGCCGGCCAGCTTTCCCCGGTCCCCGCATGCGCGCCCTCGCCGCCGACGAGGCAGCCGTACTCCGTCTCAAGCCCCACGATTCGGTCCATCCCGCGACTATGATCTGCCGCAATGGGCGGCGGTGCAAAGCACTGCCGCAGGCCGGGGGCCCAAATCCGCGGGGCACCGCCTAACGAGCGCTTGAATTGCGCACCCAGCGGAACCAGAGTGGGTTGCCATGAGCCCGCTACAGCTCAGGAGTCCGGCCGCTAAAGTCGGCGGCCTGGTATACTTCGGCCGCATGCTCGACAAGATCCGCGTGCACGCGCGCGGGGAGTTGCCGGCAGAATACCAGGCAAACCTCGGCAAAGGGTTCGATGCCAACTGCACGACGCTGCTCCGCGTCGAATACAAGCAAGTGGTCGAGCTCGTCAGGCAAGGCAGCAGTGACGAAGAGGTCCTCGCGTGGTGCTATCAAAACGGCCGCCGGTTGCAGGCCGACGAGATCTACGTCTGGAACGAGTTCATGCGAAAGCGCGGGTGGAACGACGAGATCGCGGAGTTCCTCGTCCGTCGCAAGAAGGAAGCAGGCATGGCCGGGCGCTCAGAGATCAAGACGATGTTTGAGTTCATCGACGTCGACGAAGGCCGCTCCCTACCCGACGCTCTCGGCGTCGAACGAAGGACCGCACCGGACGCGACGACGTCGCGTCAGTGAGTCTTCACCGCGGATTCGCGCTCGCGCCGATTGGGTTCGGCGGCGGCGGTGGCTGCGTGCGGTAGTCGATCAGCTTCCAGACGGCCAGCACCACCGCAATCACCACCACAGTGGCGAAGATCATGCGCCCGCGCGTCGGCTGAATTTCGCCTGACGCGGTCTGCTGCATCGCCTATTCGGCGAGCGTGTCGATCCGTTCGGCGAGGCTGAAATCGAGATCCGTCAGACCGCCCTTGCTGTGGGTGGAAAGGATCAGCCGCACCTTGTTGTAGCGGATGTCGATGTCGGGATGATGCTCCTCATCCTCAGCCACTTCGGCCACGGCGCTGACGAAATCGATCGACTCCGTGAAGTCGTCGAACTCGAACGTCCGCTCGATGTGCTTCTTCTCGAGCTCCCATTCCGGAACCTTCTTGAGGCGGTTTTTCAGGTCGTCGGATTTGATCAGCTCAGCCATAACGTGGGAACGTTTAACACCCCCGAAACCTTTTGCAACGGCCACCGCGCAGGTTTTTCTGCAAACTTCGGAGGCGCTGAATCAGCTCGCGTTTTGCGGCTTCGTTTCGGCAGTTCTGCCCTTATTCGCCGCCGCGGAAGCCTGCAGTCGTCTGCGATTTGACGCCCCTCGCATCATCCGCTAATTAGGCACTTCCGAGCGCCCGTAGCTCAACTGGATAGAGCATCTGACTACGGATCAGAAGGTTTGAGGTTCGAATCCTCACGGGCGCGCTTCCTCCGCACGCGCGCGATTTTCCGGCCTCAGCGTTCGCGGTCCGAGATCGATGTCGGGTACTGCGCTTTCGGCGTGTAATCGCGTGGCCCCGAGACCAGCGTCCACGCACCAAACACGATCACACCGGCAACGAATCCAGTGATCACACCGTAGACGACGATCACCTGAAACGGGCGCTCAAGCAGGCTGGGCGGAGGATCTTTATGCATGGTTCGCGGTTGTTTCGCATTTCATGAGGGTTGCGGACTTAAACCGCGAACAGCGGTTGGGCATCGATGCTGCTAAAACAGGGTGAATGGAAGTCTACTGGTTCGGCTTATTTGGCTGGCTTGCGATTCTCACAGTGCAGGTGCTTTTCGGACGCGCAGTGCGAGCGAAGCGGCGCATGCTTGCCAGAACCGAGGAGCGCTAGCCTCCGGCAGGAACGGCGCGCGAGCAGCGCCTCAGCGCTAGTGAAAGTGCGGCCGAATCTGCTCATATGTTTTCGGCCCGATTCCTTTCACGTCGATTAGCCGATCGGCTGTCTCGAATGGGCGCCCTGCGATGATCCTTTGCGCGAGAACGGGCCCAACACCAGGAATCTTCACGAGTTCCTCGGCAGGCGCGTGATTCACGTCGAGCTTGCCGTCTTTCGCCTGATCAGGAGCTGTAAGCTGCGCGATTGCACGGACCGCGGTCGCACTCGGTGAAGCAGTCGGTAGAGCGCTCGCCGACGGCGCGGGCGTTGGCTCCTGATCCTCCGCGGTCGACGCGGCGGCGACTCGCTCCGGATGGAAGAACTGATCGAAGGAATTCGGGCCAGTCTTCGGCTGCGGTTTCGCCGATCGGGCTGCCATGCGGCCGATTGGAGCGCCCCACGCGCCGACCTTCATCTGCTTCGCCTCCCGCTCGAGTCGCCGCAGTTTAACCCACTCACGTTCCGGTGAGCGCAATCCCGCGGGCTTCGCCGCGGTGCCGTGCAATCGAGCGAGACCATTCGCCACCAGGAGCTCTGCCAGGTCACCCTCCGCCGTTTCCACAAACGCGTAGTAGCGCGGCAATTTGCTGCGTCCCATCGCGTCCTGCTTGCAGGTCCGGACGGTGAACGGCGGCGCGAGCTTCTCGCGTGTGAAACGCTTCGCGTACGTGCCGAGCGTGACTGTCTGCTCGGGCTTCAGATTAAAGTACTTCGCCTGTTCTTTGACGCGGTCGTCGAAGGACGTGTCTGTCTCCGGCGCGTCGACAAAGTAGAGGCGAAAGATGAATTCCTTTCCGTCCGCCATGACGTGGAAGCTGTCGGCATCGGACGACTCATTCCGCATCAACCGGCAATCCTTCATCACGATCCATGGTTCACGCGCTTCAACCGCCGCAATGCATAGCAGCCACGCAGCTGCGGACAGCAGTGTGGCTCGGGCGATCATCGACGCGGTGCTTAGGCTGTTACTGCCGCTGACGCATCGAAGTGCTGCGCATAGCGCGCATCGAACTCTTCACGCGTGTAGGAATGGCTTTGACCGCCGACGTGCTCGAGCGCGTACGTCGCCGCGACCGTGCCAAGCTGCGCGCAAACGCGGTAGTTTGCGCCTTCAGCCATGCCAGCCATGAAGCCGCCCCGGAAGGCGTCGCCCACGCCCGTCGGGTCGACAATTTCGCGAGGCTGCACCGCTGGAACGTCGGTCCGTGTCCCCTGCTCGTAGATTGAGCAGCCATCTTCACCGCGCGTGATCACCAGCAGCTCGGCTTGCTTCAGGATCTCGTCTTCGCCGAGCCCGGTCTTCTGTCGGATCAACTCGAACTCGTAGTCATTGCAGATCACCATCTTGGCGCCCTTGATGCCGTCCGCGAGCTCCGCAGCCGACATGCGTGCGCACTGCTGGCCAGGATCAAAGATGAACGGGACTTTGAGCGTGCGACACTCCTCCGCGTATTGCGTCATCGCCGCTGGGTCGTTAGGCGAAATGATCACCAACGCGATGTCACCCACGGTGCGGAACGAAAGCTCCGCCGCGTGGGCCATCGCCCCGGTGTAGAACGATGCGATCTGGCTGTTCCCCTGGTCCGTGCTGCAGAAAAACGACGCGGTGAACTTGTCCTGGTACGTGCGCACCAGCGACACATCGACGCCGGCTGCTTCCAGCCACTGGCCATATTCGCCAAAGTCCTGACCGGCCGTCGCCATGAGGTACGGCCGATGGCCGAGCAACGCGAACGTATACGCGATGTTCGGTGCACAGCCGCCACGTCGCTTCTCCATCGTATCGACAAGAAAGCTCAGGCTGACGCGCTCCAGATGTTCCGGCAGGAAATGCTCCGCGAACTTGCCAGGGAACGTCATGAGGTAATCGAAGGCGATGGATCCGGTAACAATGTGCTTCATCTGAAGTTCCTCTCGTGTCAGTGGTGAGTGGCGACGGGTGCTCGCGCGAGCAGCTGTTTGGCTGAGCGCGCATACTCTGCGACATCGGGCGCTTGCAGCAAGCCTGAGACGATCACAACCCGCTGCGCTCCGGCTGCGATCACCTGCGGCAGATTGCTCAGCTTGATTCCCCCAATGCAGAAGATGGGGATCGTCACGCGCGCGTGTACTTCGCGGATCTCCGCGATGCCGATCGGCGCGTAATCGGGCTTGGTCGGGGTGGCAAACAACGGGCCGAAGCCGATGTAGTCCGCGCCTTCGTGCGCTGCCTGCTTAGCTTGCTCTACGCTGTGCGTCGACTTGCCGACCAAGCAATCCGCTCCGACTGCTTCTCTCGCGGCGACAACGGAGAGATCATCCTGGCCAACATGAACGCCGGCAGCGCGGATCTCGCGGGCGATCTGCGGGTAGTCGTTGATCACCAGCGGCACGCCGCGATCACCAGTTATACCACGAAGCTCATGCGCGACCTTTTCGACGTCGCCGAGCGGATGCTGCTTCGCGCGAAGCTGCAGAACGTCCACACCCCCATCCAGCATCGCCGTCGTGACGCGGCCAGCGTCTGTGGTGGACACGTACGAAAGATCGAGGATTCCGTACAACCGGCAGCCGCTGAGATCGTCGGCGAAACCCAAAGCGCCGTCGGCTTACTCGTGAAGCCGCGTAGTCGTCGGCTTCAGCTCGAAAGTGTCGGACGTCATCACACGCTCCACGAATCCGGTGTCGTAATTGCCCGCCCGGAAGTCCGCGTTGCGCATGATCGCGCTGTGGAACGGCACCGTGGTCTTGATTCCCGTAACATAATACTCGTCAAGCGCGCGGCGCATGCGGTCGATGCAGGATTCGCGCGTTGCGGCCACCGTGATCAACTTCGCGATCATCGAATCGTAATAGGGCGGCACGACATAGCCGGTGTAGGCGTGTGAGTCGATCCTGACGCCGCGGCCACCCGGCGCGTAATAGAATGCAATGCGACCGGGTGACGGCTGGAAGTTCTTCTCCGGATCCTCGGCGTTGATACGGCACTGGATGGCGTGAGAACGAGGCGTCGCATTCGCCACGTGCGGCGAGAGATGATGGCCCGCCGCGATCTTGATCTGCTCCTTGACGAGGTCACAGCCGTAAACCTCCTCCGTGATGGTGTGCTCCACCTGGATGCGGGTGTTCATCTCGATGAAGTAATAATGCCCCTCGTTATCGACGAGGAACTCCATCGTGCCGGCATTCACGTAGCCGACGGCTTCCGCAAGTTTGACGGCCGCTTTGCCCATCTTCTTGCGCATCGCGTCGTCGAGCAATGGCGACGGACACTCCTCGATCACCTTCTGGTTGCGCCGCTGAATGGAACAGTCCCGCTCGCCGAGGTGCACTGTCTTGCCGTGGCTGTCGGCGATGATCTGAAACTCGATGTGGTGCGGATTAACGATCAGCTTCTCGATGTAAACGTCGCCGTTCCCGAACGCCTTTTCGGCTTCGGTCTTCGCAGCGTGGAAGGCGACCGGTAGATTGGCCTCGTTGTGCGAGGCGCGCATTCCGCGTCCGCCGCCGCCGGCGACAGCTTTGATCATGACCGGGAACCCGATCTTCTTCGCGACCTTCAGCGCTTCCTGCTCGTTCTCGACAATGCCGTCGCTGCCGGGCGTGACCGAAACCCCGGCTTTACGCGCTGATGCGCGGGCGGAATTCTTGTCCCCCATCGCATGCATCGCACTCGGCGGCGGCCCGATGAACTTGATCTTGCAGCTTTCGCAGACCTCCGCGAAGTGCGCGTTCTCGGAGAGGAATCCGTAGCCAGGATGAATCGCATCGACGTCGCCGACCTCGGCCGCGCTCATGATGCGATCGATCTTCAGGTAGCTTTCCGAGCTCGGCGCGGCGCCGATGCAGATCGCCTCGTCCGCTAACTGCACGTGCAGCGAATCGACGTCAGCTTCTGAGTACACGGCGAGCGTACGGACGCCCAGCTCCTTGCAGGCGCGGATCACACGCAGTGCGATCTCGCCGCGGTTGGCTATGAGGATTTTCTCAAACATTGATTAGAAGAAGGAGGATATCGCACCGCGAACGTTTGTCGCGCCGCGCACAGCTGCAGCGTTGTCACGGCGATTGCGCCACAATCCGGCGCAGCCGGGCAACTCAGCGGACGCGGAAGAGGACCTGCCCGAATTGAACCGGCTTGCCATTCTCAGCCACGATCTCGGCGATGGTTCCGCTGGTCTCAGCCTTGATCTCGTTCATCACCTTCATGGCCTCGATGATGCAGACGACGCTCTCTTCGGTGACTGCTTTGCCGATGTCGGCGAACGCTGGTGATTCAGGTGAACCGGCCCGGTAGAATGTCCCCACCATCGGCGAAACGATGTCCCTGAGCGTCTCGGCTTTCGGCGCTTGTTCCGCCGCGCTTGATTGGGCACCAGTGGCCGGTTGAGGAACTGCGGGCAGAGCGCCACCAGCGATCGGCAATGGGATCGGCAGCGCAGGAACGCCGGAGGTGAAGATGGTTTGCTCCCCCGCGCCTTTCTGAAGCTTCAGCTTGAAGCCATCGCGCTCGAGTTCGAAGACCGACAGGTCGTTCTTCTTCATCAGATCGATGATGGCTTTGATGTCTTTGAGTTCCAATGCGTCTCCGGGTTGAGGCTGAGGGTCTCAGGTAAAGCGGTTTCGCAGGGCAGGTCAAGTAAACGAATCGCCCGCGCCCGCCGCGGACAGACGGGCCATCTGCTGCTCTCGAAAGTCAAAAATCCGTTCCAATTGGCCGCGGATCACAAGCCTGTTCAGCACCGCGCCCAAGGGCCCCAGCGGCGGCACGTAATGAACGAGGTCCGTGACCTCCGTGCGCTCGGCGTCGACGGCACGAAAAGTATGCTCGTGGTGCCAGATGCGATAAGGGCCCACGCGTTGCTCGTCGACAAAGTAATCCGGCGCGCGCACGTGCGTGATCTCCGTCACCCACGTAACCGGCACATTGAATAGCGGTGAAACGCGATAACGGATCATCAACCCCGGATGGATTTCGGCCGGCTGCGCGGAGAGAACACGGAAGCCGAGGGACGGCGGCGTGATCTTCGCGAGGTTCGCCGGGTTTGAAAAGAAGCGCCAGCATCGCTCGTGCGACATGGCGACGATCAAGCGGCGCTCGAGTGTATAAACCGGCATTGCCGAACACTACGCCGGAGACACGTGGCCGGGACTCACAATCCGGCCATCACGCATCTCGATGCGACGCGAGGCTGCCTGCGCGACCTCCGGGCTGTGCGTGACGACGATCAGCGTGGCAAGCTTATCATTGCCGATCTGCCCGAGGACGCGCATCACCATCTCCGCGGATGCAGAATCCAGGTTCCCGGTCGGCTCGTCGGCGATCAGGAGCGATGGCCGGTGAATGAGGGCACGCGCGATCGCGGTTCGTTGTTGCTCGCCGCCGCTGAGCTGATGGACGAAATGCGTCGAGCGTTCAGACATTCCTACCAAATCGAGCAGCTCACGCGCGCGCTGCTCGCTTTCGCTGTACGAGACGCCTTGCAGCAGGAGCGGGAAGCTGACGTTCTCGATCACGTTCATCGTCGGCAGCAGGTTGAAAAACTGAAAGACCAACCCGAGCCGGCGCCGCCGATAATCCGTCAGCGCGGCGTCTCCTGCATCGTGCAAGGCCAGACCGTCGACAAAGATCTCGCCGGTCGTCGGCGAATCGAGCCCCGCGAGCAGGTGCATCAGCGTCGTCTTGCCGCATCCGCTCGGGCCCGTCACGGCGACGAACTCGCCCCGCGCGATCTCGAGCGAGACACCGTCGAGCGCGTGCACCGCGCGTTCGCCGCTTTTATAATGGCGCGAGATGTTCCGCAGCGAGATCAAGCCTGCCTTATCCGCCAGCGGCGCAGAGCAGGCAACTCGCGTGGCCGATTTCCGCATCGTCGACGAAGGCGCGGACTACATCGTGGTCGACAAACCGCCCTTCCTCCTTGCGCATCCGACGAAGCCGACCGGCGCGCGCACCTTGTGGAGCGAGCTGCGCAATCTGCTCGCCTTCGAGATCGCGAACGGTGGCCAGGTTTCGATGGTGAATCGGCTGGATCGCGAAACCAGCGGCCTCGTCCTGGTGGCGAAAACCTTGGCGGCGGCGCGTCAGTTCGGCCTGTTAATGCAGGAACACCGGATCGCGAAGGAGTATCTCGCAATCGTGTGGGGCTGGCCCGAATGGCAGACTACCACGGTGGATGCGCCCCTCCTGCGCCAGGGCGTGCACGAGCCGTCCAGCATCTGGCTCAAGCAAGCTGCGCATCCGCTCGGCGCTCCCGCTGTAACAGACTTCAATGTTGAGCAGCGGTTTCATCGCGAGACGAGCGCGGGCGAACGGTTCAGCCTCGTGCGCGCAATCCCGCGCACCGGCAGAACGCACCAGATCCGCGTGCATCTCGCCTCGTTAGGCCACCCGATTATCGGCGATAAAATCTACGGCCCAGACGAGCGACTATACCTCCGGTTCATCGAGACGGGCTGGACGATCGAGCTCGAGAATCAACTGCTGCTGCCGCGACACGCATTACACGCAACACGGCTGGAAGTGCCTGCCACTGGTGAATGGAAGAGTGCGCTACCGGCGGATTTGTCGGACTGGCTGACTCGCTGAGCCTAACGTGTCCGCGCGTGCGCAGTGTGAAAGCGCCAGAATACTGGCGCACTCCAAGACGCTGCCGCGAATGCCACGCGCTCGCGGGCTCGCTGGCGTTTTGGAGTGCGGCGGTATTCCGCCGCTTTGGGCGGGCGCTTACAACTCGCGCCAGTCAGTCCGCCCTCACCACGCTCACGTCGGCGAAGCGAATGATCCGGCCGCCAAACTCGTGCTCCGTCGAGAGCTGCAACCCGCCGAACTCCTGGTATCGATCCCAGCTGCCGTGCAGCACCTTGTCGGCGGTTGGGATGTAATCCCACGCACGGACGAGCTTCGTCTGCGGATCGATGTAGAGCAGATACTGATCGCCAGGCGTGAGCCCCACGCCTTCAAAGCTCAGGCGCAGCGTGTCGAAGCGCGCCTCGCCGACTTCTTTGGTCCCGTCCGCGCTCAGCTTCACTCCAGGATCCAGCACCTTGAGCGGCGCGAGCAACCAGTAGGAGTCGTTCACCCAGCGGCCGTATGCCGCTTTGCCGTCTTCGTCTTGCGGAGGTGATTTGAGGTCGACCGTGACGTCCTTCCCCTTCCACTTCACGCGATCCGTCCCAGCTGCGACGTTCCAATGATGCTCGGCGCGCGCCAGTTCCTTCCCCTCCTGCTCGACGATGAACGTGAAGCGCAGCTCCTTCACCTTGGCCCAGTGCTCGCCCCCGCTCGCCTTCCAGACGGCTTTTGCGAGTTGCTGCGCGTCGTCGGCCGCATGCATGACCTGAAGCGGCGCGGCCGCGATGAGAAAAAGCGCAACCAACCACGACGGGAGAAGTTTCATGAGCGAAATCGTGGCAGCGCGCCTGCTGCTTTGCAATCGCAGCCCACCGCAATATCATAGCGCCTCCCGCATGAAGCTCCGCCTCCTTACCGCCGTTTTCCTGCTCATCGCGGCTGCGCCATTCTCGCGCGCAGGGAACGAGGCGGTGAGTCCCCGCCTGCGCGGTTTGAGCGAGCTCGAAGCTCCGTCGTTCGAGATCGCGGCGGAGACCTCATTCCTGTGGGGGTCGCTCGCGAATCCAAACAGCTACGAAGTCGGCGCGCAGTTCATCACCGCCCGGTTGCGCTGGGGCACGATCGACAGCGACAGCTGGTTGCGCGGCTATCAACAGGTCTACTTCCTCGCCATGGCGCAGCCGTTCTTTCGAGGCCCGGAGAACTACTACTTCGGCATCTCCGCCGGCATGCGTTATAACTTCGTTCGCCACCCCGGCGCTCGTCTCGTCCCGTATATCTCCGGCGGTGTCGGCCTCGGCTGGATCGACAGCCACGCGGACGTCTTCGGCGCCCAGGGTCAGGATTTCACCTTCAATATCCTCAGCGCGGTCGGCGTATCGTACAAGGTGAACGACAAGCTCAAGGTCACGGTGGGCGGGTTGTATCAGCATTTCTCGAACGCCGGGCAGACATCGCCGAATCCTAGTTTGAATCTGTTTGGGCCACAGGTGGGCGTCACGTACTCGTTCTAAGAATGAAGCAAACGTCGAACGTCGAACTCCGAACGTCGAACTTCGAACGGGGAATGCAACGCTGCCTCCGAGTTCGACGTTCGACGTTCGACGTTCAGCGTTCGACGTTTTCTTCCCTTCTTCCGCCAGCATCACAGCGATGACGGAGGAAAACGTCCTCGTCGTGCGGCGAAGTCTCTTCGACCAGCTCGGCAGCTTCCATGGCTTGAACTTCGAGCCCGAGCGCTACCTCGGTGCGCTACTGTCGCGCGGAAACAACTTCTTCCTCCCACGCTCGCAGGCGGAGAACGACCCCACGCATAAGCAGATCATCCCGTATGCGCTCATCGCGCACGAGGGACGCGTGCTGCATTACGTCCGTGGCAAGAAGGCCGGCGAGCAGCGGCTGGTTGCCAAAGGCTCAATCGGAATCGGCGGCCACATGAACGACACCGATGAGTCGCTCTTCGCCTGGGATGAGAACGCCTACCGCGCCGGAGTGGCGCGCGAGGTGAACGAAGAGATCGACATCCAGACTACCTTCGAAGATCACATCGTCGCGCTCTTGAATGACGACACCACGGAAGTCGGCCAGGTGCACCTCGGCATCGTGCACGTCTTCCACTTGGCCGAGCCAAAGGTGCAGAAGCGCGAGGCGATGATCACGAATCTGTCATTCCTCACGCGCGAGGAATTGATCGAGCGTCGTGACAGTCTCGAGACATGGTCGCAGCTCTGCGTCGATTCGCTCGACCAGTTGCTCTCACTGCGCAGCTGACGCACCGCACGACTGCGCTCGCGTCCGACCGACTCGGTGGCACAGCTGCCGCTGGCGCCGGCTCGAGCGTCGCAGGCTGGGCTCATGAGATATTCAAGTCATCGATCTGCCACCAGCCTTTCGGCCGGGAGAGCGCCATGTGGATTTCTGCAGGCATGAAGTAGACTTCCCCGCTCCACTCAGCCGGTGCCGTAGGCCGGCCCAAGCCGCCAAGCCTCGTCATGATTCGGCCGCGGTAGGAGGGCGGACTTCGCGACCCGCTCCGGCGCGATGGTTCGGTCGAGGAACTTGCAATCGAGAGCGAACGCCAGCCGCGCGGCCGCGACACGTGCAAAGTCTCTCGCGGCGGCTTCGCTTTCCTGTCGCGCCGAAATTAGCCACCATCCCGGTCGGCGATGATCGCAAGGACCACGAGGACCACGATGATCGCCTCGCCACCATCGCCTTGCCGCACCGTGTACGCCGGGCCGCACACTGTCGAGTCGCGTCGGACGGACGGTGGCGGTGCTCAGCCGCGCACACGATCAGACCAGATGATCTCGCCGTTCTTGATCACTACGCGAAACTTCTGGAATCCGGTATACATGCCGAACTTGTTCCTCGAGTCGACTCTGAACTCCACGCTGTAGCCGGATGCGGTGCCAGCTTTCGTTTTGATTTCCCCGGCTTGGGGCTCGTTGAACTCCAGCTTCGCCGTGCTCGGATCGAGCAATCGGTCGGCGAGCCACTTCGTGATGATTTCCCGGTAGGCGATCGGGTAAACGCCGAACTTCGGGCTGTCCGGCGGGATGGATGCAGGCGTCGCGGCGGCGGCCGGCGTTTGCGCAGGTGCCGCAGGTTCCGTCTGCGCGAACGAGGACGCGGCGACCGCGACCAGACAAGCAAGCACCAGCGGTTTCACGCCCGCAATCTACCGGAACTGACGCGTCTCGTCGACGGCGTTTTCTAGTTGGCGGAGCGAGCTACCGCTCGTCGATCGGACCGACGGTCTTGCCAACCGGCTCGCCGACATACTCACTCAGCGGGCGGAAGAGTCGGTTATCCTCGAGCTGCTCGAGAATGTGCGCACACCAGCCCGAGCAACGCGCGACGGCGAAGATCGGGGTGAAGAGGTCCGTTGGAATGCCTAACGAGTAATAAACGGTCGCGGAATAGAAGTCGACGTTGGCGTTCAGGTTCTTCCGCTCCTTCATCAGCTGCGCGATCCGCTCCGACATCCGGATCCACTTTGGATCGCCCAGCTTGTCGCTCAGCTTCACCGCCATCCGCTGGAGGTGCGGCGCGCGCGGGTCGAGCGTTTTGTACACGCGGTGCCCGATGCCCATGATCTTCTTCTTCTGCGCGAGCTGCTCGTCGATGAAGGCGTCGACGCGGTCTTCCTCGCCGATCTCCTCCAGCATCTGGATCACGCCTTCGTTTGCGCCGCCATGCAGCGGCCCTTTGAGCGTGCCAATGGCCGCGGTGATCGCTGAGTAGATATCGGTCAGTGTCGAGATGGTGACGCGCGCGCTGAACGTGGAGGCGTTGGTGCCGTGGTCGGCGTGCAGGACGAAAGCCACGTCAAGCGTGTCGGCCGCTTCCTTGGTCGGCTCCTCACCGTTAACGAGATAGAGGAAGTGCGCCGCTTCGCTGAGGTCGTCTCGCACCGGCGGCAGCGATTTGCCCTGTCGCGCGCGGTGATAGTAGGCCGCAATGACGCCGATCTTCGACGTGATGCTGCGCGCCCGCTGCCGGTTGGCTTCGGGAGTCATTTCCTTGATCGCGTCGCGATCCCACAGGCCGAGCATCGAGATGCCGGTGCGGATCACATCCATCGGGTTCGCGTCTTTTGGCGCCAGCTTGATGAAATCGATCACGCCGTCCGGCAACTGCCGCAGGCCGCGCAATGTCTTCGCGCAATCCTCCAGCTCCGCGCGCGTCGGCAGCCGGTTGTTCCAAAGGAGGAACACGACCTCTTCGTAGCTCACCTTGCCGGCGAGCTCGTTGATGTCGTAGCCGCAATAAATCAGCTGACCCTTGTCGCCGATCACGTCGCTCAGACGTGTCGTGTTCGCGACGATCCCCTCGAGTCCTTTAGATGCGAGCGGCATCGACTACTTCGCTCCCTTCATCCGCTCGATCAACGTGTCGGCCATCGTCGCCGGTGTATCGGCCACGGCGATGCCGGCGGCCTTAAGCGCCTCTATTTTTCCTTCCGCCGTGCCCTTGCCTCCCGACACGATCGCGCCCGCGTGGCCCATCCGACGTCCCGGAGGCGCCGTCGCGCCTGCAATGAAGGCCGCGACCGGCTTGTCGTAATTGTCCTTGATCCACTCGGCCGCTTCTTCTTCCGCCGCGCCGCCGATTTCGCCAATGACGATGAGCGCGTGCGTGTCGGGGTCATCGTTGAAAAGCTTCACCGCATCCAGGTGCGACATTCCATTGATCGGATCGCCGCCGATCCCGATGCAGGTCGATTGCCCATAGCCGCGCGAGGTCAGCTGCCACACCGCTTCGTAGGTGAGCGTGCCGGAGCGCGAGATCACGCCGACGTTGCCCGGCTTGTGAATGTAGCCGGGCATGATGCCGATCTTGCACTGGCCCGGCGTGATGATGCCGGGGCAGTTCGGCCCGATGAGGCGCGACTTCTTGCCGACCATCTGCGCCTTCACGCGCATCATGTCCATCACCGGAATGCCCTCCGTGATGCAGATGACGAGCTCCACGCCGGCATCCACAGCTTCGAGGATTCCATCCGCCGCGCCCGCTGCTGGGACGAAGATCACCGAGACGTTGCAGCCGGTCTCCTTGCGTGCTTCCGCGACGGTGTCGAACACCGGCACCTTCGACTCGAACGTCTGACCGCCTTTACCGGGCGTGACTCCGGCGACCACGTTCGTGCCGTATTCCATGCACTGTTTGGCGTGGAATCCTCCCGCGCTGCCGGTGATTCCCTGGACGCAAAGGCGTGTATTTTTGTCGACGAGAACTGCCATGGTTACGCGGCTTTCCTTTTGTGAATCATGACTTTGCTCCCGTCGGGATCGAGCACCACAGCCATACGACAGACGGGTGTATCCATGACCTCCATATCAAACGTGACGCCACTCTCTTTCAGCTTCGTGACCGTCGCATCGAGATCGTCCACTTCGAAGGCAACGGAGCTGCCCAAAGCGCTGGGTTTCCACTTCTCGTCGGCTTTCCCCAAAGCGAAGGCTGTGTCGCCAATTGCATACTCAACCCATCCAGCCTCTTCGGCGACCAACGCAGGTTTAAGCTCGAGGACGCCTTCATAGAAGGCGCGAGCACGAGCGAGATCCGTGACGGGCGTGACCGTGAAAGCGATTTCGTTGATCATCAAACAGAGCGCCGTGTGGGAAACTACTTTGCTCCTCCAGCTGCAGCCACGGCCTTTTGCGCTGCGTCGCCGAGATCGTCTGCCGTAGTCACCGGCAGTCCCGACTCGGCGATGATCTGCTTGCCTTCCTTCACGTTGGTTCCTTCGAGCCGAACGACGAGCGGCACCGGCAGGTTCACCGCTTTCACCGCATTCACAATGCCCTGCGCGATCACGTCGCAGCGCATGATTCCGCCAAAAATGTTCACGAGGATCGCCTTCACGTTCTCGTCCGCAACGAGAAGCTTGAACGCCTGCGTCACCTGCTCTTCCGTCGCGCCGCCGCCGACGTCGAGGAAGTTCGCCGGGCTGCCGCCGTAGTACTTGATGATGTCCATCGTCGCCATCGCCAGGCCCGCGCCGTTCACCAGGCAGGCGATGTTGCCGTCGAGCCCGATGTAGTTGAGCCCGTACTTCGATGCTTCGACTTCGCGCGGGTCTTCTTCGGCCGTGTCGCGCAATCCGGCGACTTCGGAATGCCGGTACAGCGCGTTATCGTCGAAGTTGAACTTCGCGTCGAGCGCGAGCACCTCGCCTTTGTCCGTCACCACGAGCGGGTTCACCTCGACCATCGAGCAATCGAGCGCAATGAAGGTGCGATAGAGCCCGTCGAACAGCTTCGACGCGGCTTTGATCTGCCCGGAGGTGAAGCCGAGTTGCCGCGCAAGCTTGCGCGTCTGGTAAGGCTGAATTCCGGCCAGCCGGTCAATTGGCTCGCGGATGATCTTCTCCGGAGACTTCTCGGCTACCGCTTCAATTTCCACGCCGCCTTCCGTGCTCGCCACGATCATCGGCGCCCCAGTCGCGCGATCGAGCAGGATGGCGAAGTAGATCTCGCGCTCGATCTCGACGGATTGCGCGATCAGCACCGTGTTCACCACGCGGCCCGCGGCTCCGGTTTGATGTGTGACCAGCGTCTGGCCCAGCATCTTCGACGCAAGCTCGCGCGCTTCTGCCGGCGATTTGCACAGCTGCACGCCGCCCTTGAAGCCATTCGCAAATGTCCCCTTCCCGCGCCCACCGGCATGGACCTGCGCCTTCACCACGAGGTCGGCGGTGCCGAGCTCCCGCGCCGCTTGTTCCGCTTCGTCCGGCGTCCGCGCTGCTTTTCCCGGCGGAGTCGCCACGCCAAATCTCTGCAGCAAATCTTTCGCTTGGTACTCGTGGATGTTCATCAGCGGCGGCGACTGTCAGCGAGCACTAAGCCGTCGAACAGCAAACCCGGCAATCCTTTTTCTTCTCGCCCACACACTCCTAGCCGCAGACGCACGAGCGACCCGCGCTTTTGCCAAATTGCGGTGCGCCTCCTACGTTGCAGCCGCACGCGCGATGTCACCTTCATCCTTCTCTCAGCCAGTCGTCTTCGAGCCGATTTTCATGGAACGCATCTGGGGCGGCCGGCGTCTCCAGTCCCTCTTCGGCAAACATCTTCCGCCCGGCGTACGCATCGGCGAATCGTGGGAGATCGTTGATCGGCCGGAAGCGCAAAGCGTGGTGCATCGAGGTCCGCTTCGCGGCAAGACTCTGCACGCCCTGTGGACCGAGCACCGTCAGGAGATCTTCGGCGATGCCGCTGACAGCGCGCGCTTCCCCATTCTGATCAAGCTCCTCGATGCGGAGGAGAAACTCTCGCTTCAGGTCCACCCGCCGGCGCATGTGGCTGAGGAACTCGGCGGCGAGCCGAAGACGGAATTCTGGTATATCGCAGACGCCCAGCCGCACGCCGAGTTGTACGTGGGGATGCGACGCGACAGCTCACGCGCCGCGTTCGAGGAAGCGATCGCCGCCGGCAGCGCTGAGGCACATGTGCATCGCGTGCCGGTGAAAACGGGCGACGGCATGTTCCTCCCGAGCGGCCGCGTGCACGCGATCGGCGCAGGCAATGTGATCGTGGAGGTTCAGCAGAACAGCGACACGACATACCGGGTCTTCGATTGGAACCGCACCGACGACAGCGGCACACCGCGCACCCTCCACGTCGAGGAGTCATTGCGCTGCATCGATTTCGAAGATTGCGAGCCGTCGCTCGTCGACCCAGAGCATGAAGCGCTTGTCAGTCACTCACTCTTCCGCATCGAGAAGTGGAGCCTCGATGCACCACGTGAGGTGGGGCCGCGCGGCGACTTTGCGATCGTGTGCTGTCTCAGCGGCAAGGTCGAATGCGGAGGAACGAGCATCGCGCCCGGTGAGTTCTTCCTCGTGCCTGCGGCGATGGAGCACCGTGTGCTGGCGCCGCTCGCTACCGACACCGCGCTGCTTCGCGTGACGCTGCGCGATTAGCTCGTTAGGCGAGCGACCCAGCCGGGCGGCGAGGTTGCCGGCGGTCGAGTTCCTGCACACCACTGATCTTCCAGGAGTCGCCTTCCGCAGTGAGGCTGTAGACGAAGGCGCGCATCGCGCCGTCGCCCGAGAAGAAGAATACCTGCACCGTGGCGCTGCCACCATCCACCCGCACGGAGCCGAACTCCACGCGCTTCGCTTCAGCCATCAACGGGTAGTGGCGGCGCACCATGCGCTCGAATTCCGGCAACGTGAACTTCTGCTGCATCCCACTCGCCGCATGGCGATACGCGCTCGTGTAATCAGCCGCGCGCACTGCAGAAAGTTGATCATTCACGACGGCGAACAGGGCGTGCGGCGCTGGCGCAGGCCGATGCTCGCGGAGCTGATGCGATACGATGAAAGCCGCACCGCAAAGCGAGAAGAAGAACGTCAGCAGCGAGCCCTTGGCGAGCGGAGTCATCGGCAGGGCGCGATTGTAGCAAACGCGTCAACCCGGCTGCGCGGGAGCCTCATTCGTGCCCGCCAGCCGCCGCAGATAAGCGTAGGAATAGATGCCGGTGCCGTGCCCGTCGGCCCAACGTGGCTGTAGAGCGTAGCCGCCCACCAAGTTCCAGCCGACGAGGCCGAAACTGGCCGGCGAGTAGCTGACGTCCGGTCGAATCACGCGACCGAGCACGTCCGGCTCGCCGCCACAGCTCGCGCAAGGACAGGCTCGGCGCAGAGGCTCCAGCCGCAGATAAGATTCTGCATCGTCATTCCACTGAATCGCCAGTTCGGAGCCAATCACCTGCACGTTCCGAGGCTCAATGCGCATACGGTCGGATGGTACTTGGCTGCCGATTCTTAAGCAATGATGATGAAAATGCCTCGCAACCATACTGGTTCGGCGGTGTTCTCACTAACGACCGGCGCTGTCCTGCGCTGCATCCGCATCAGGGTGCTGCGCGAACCAGCGCTGGACTAACTAATCCAAGTCAAACCTATGATTAAGAACACAATTCTATCCCTCAGTCTGCTCTCCATGGCGTTCGCCATCTCGGCGCAGGCAGAGCCTATTACGGTATTAACCTCTAATAACCGTCTCCTCACCGTCGACAGTGCCACACCGACTACTACAACGGACAGTGCAGTCACCGTCACCGGACTCGCGAGTGGCGAAACGCTCCTGGCGATCGATTATCGTCCGGCGACCGGCATTCTGCACGGTCTCGGTAGCTCGGGCCGCATCTACTCGATCAACGCCGAGACTGGCGTGGCCACGGCGATCGGCGCTGCCGGCGCGTTCACGCTCAATGGCACACGTTTCGGCTTCGACTTCAATCCCCAGGTCGATCGAATTCGCATCACCAGCGACACGGACCAAAACCTCCGCGCGAATCCGAATGATGGGACGGCGGTTGTTGACGGGACGCTCGCCTATACCGCTTCCGACCCGAATAACGGCGCGAACCCGAATATCGTCGGATCGGCCTACGTGAACAACTTTGCAGGCGCTGGGGCAACCACACTTCGTGGCATTGACTCGAACCTCGACATCCTCGCAATCCAGGCCCCGCCAAATGAGGGCGGTCTGGTCACGGTCGGCCCACTGGGTGTGGATACGACGGACAACGTGGGCTTTGACGTCTCTGGCTTGACCGGCGTTGCGTTTGCCGCGCTCACCCCCTCGGGCGCTGCCGGCGTGACGCAACTCTACACAATTAATCTGCTCACCGGCGCCGCCACGCCTACGAATTCAACCTCGGCGATCATCGCCCCCGCTGCGCTCGGCACGGAGACCGTTTTGGACATCGCAGCATTCGTGAATCCCGGATCGCGCCTCGATAACATCTCCACCCGTGGCCGGGTGGGCGTCAGCGATCAGGACTATCTGATCGCCGGCTTTATCAGCCGCGGCGGCGTCAGCAGCCGGCTACTCGTGCGTGCGATCGGCCCGAGCCTGTCGAGCCGTGGCGTGGCCGGTGCGCTTGCGGACCCGTTCCTGGAAGTGTTCAACAACAACGGTATGTCCATCGCCACGAACGACGATTTCGGTTCCTCGGATCAGCGAGCGGAGATCGAAGCGACGGGGCTTGCGCCTCAAAACCAGTTCGAATCCGCAATCCTGCGTAGCCTCGCGCCTGGCACCTACACCGCAGTCGTCTCCGGCAAGGGCGGCAGCACGGGTGTTGCGCTCGTCGAGGTCTACCAACTGCAGCAGTAAGTCGTACGTAGACTCTGTTAGGAATCAGCGCGGCGTCCCATGCGGGGCGCCGCGCTTTTTGTTTCGGCAGGCTTCGGTGAAGCCGGCGTGTGCCATCGACAACGGACCGGCCGCTTACCCGTCGGTATTTGCTGCCGCAAGCTTCATCACCACCGGATGAAAGGTAACAACGCTGAAACTAAACGTGTCTCGACGGCACAATCGGCAGACGGGACGGTAAGCTCGCCCCATCCGCGGGGTCTCTTCGCATCCGAACGGACGACGTACAGCGACTACAGCCGAAAAAACCTATGACTAAGAAAAGGATCTTAACTGCCACTCTGCTTGCCATCGGGGTAGCCGTTGTGGCCCAAGCTGAGCCAATCACTGTTCTTACGGCGAACAATCGCCTTCTCACCATCGATAGTGCGGCACCCAATAACACAATCAGCGAGACGCTCACTGTGACCGGACTTCCCAGTGGAGAGTTTCTCCAAGCGATCGATTATCGGCCTGCTACCGGAACTCTGTATGCCCTGGGCAGCACGGGCACCATTTATCCCATCAACGCAGACACGGGCGTCGCTAGACCAGGAGTGTCTCTCATCGCCGATCCTTCGGACTCGACTTCTCCTTACGCGGGCCTCTCCGGCAGATTCTTCGGCTTCGACTTTAATCCGGCCGTAGATCGGCTGCGCGTCGTGACCGAGACTGGCCAGAACCTGCGTATCAATGTGGAGACAGGTGCCACGATCACGGACGGAAATCTCGACTACGCCGGCGGCGATCCGAATGCTGCAGCGACTCCGAACGTGGTTGGTGCCGCCTACACCAACAACTTCGCCACCGCCGGCGCGACGACGTTGTATAACATCGATTCGCGCCTCGATGTTCTTACGATCCAGATCCCGCCGAATGAAGGGGCGCTTCGCACCGTTGGCCCTTTAGGCGTGAACACGTTCGACGAGGTCGGCTTCGATATCTCAGGCGTGACAGGCGTCGCGTATGCCGCGCTCAACATGAACGAGCTAGTGACGCAGCTGTATACGATCAACCTTCTCACGGGTGCAGCCACGCCTGTGAACACAGCAACCCCGATTTCGTCGATCATCGCCCCTACCGCTATCGGCTCTAACAGTGTGATCGACATCGCAGCATTCGTGAATCCTGGTTCTCGCCTCGACAACATCTCCACGCGTGGTCGTGTCGGCAGCTCCGATCAGGACTTCCTCATCGCGGGCTTCATCACCCGCGGCGGTGTCTCCAGCCGTATCCTCGTCCGCGGCATCGGGCCGAGCCTTGCGCAGCGAATGGTCACCGCCCCGCTGACAGACCCAGAGCTCGAAATTTTCGACAACAACGGCATGTCGGTAGGGAGCAACGACAACTGGAAGTCGAACCAGCAGGACGAAATCCAAGGGTCAGGATTGGCACCGGAAAGTGATGCTGAAGCTGCCATTCTGCGCAGCCTGCCTCCCGGCGCTTACACGACTGTTCTCTCCGGCAAGGACACCGGCAGCGGCCGTGCCACTGGGACGGCACTCGTTGAAGTCTATCAGCTGCAGCAATAGCTAGCACCGGCCTCGGCTCTGGAAGCACCTCCCGCAGTATTTGCTGTCGGAGGTGTTTTCTGTCTGACAGCCCGACCTGCCGCAGGCGCGCTACTTCAGCTTCGCAAAACAGCGCACTCGCGGCCTCTCAGACCTTCTTCCAATCGGAGCAATCCCAGCCGAGCAGCTTCTCAAGGCGCGCGATGTCGGTTTCGTACATCGCGTAAAGGTGCCGCCGCTCTTCGGGCGTCATGCGCCTGACGTAGGAGATTTTATTCTGCTCTTTGTTCTCGATGTTCGGCAGCGGGTCGACTCCGACGAAGCGAAACGCGTCGTCGACTGTCTCGCGCCACTTCGCCCTGAAATCGTCGAACTTGATGACGTGCACCTGCTCGCGCGGAAAGAACCGGAAGACGCGCTCCATCTGCTCGGCGTAGAAGCCGCGGTCGACGTATGATTTCGCGCGCGGCTGGAGCGGTAGCGCCTCACGGATGCGCTCCGGCTCGGCCGCAACTGCCTCCATGAAATCGAGCGGCTCGTGCTTGCGATCGCGCTCCATGTTCCAGTGCGAGAACGCGCGGTCCATGGGGTTGCGTAGGAGGACGATGAGCTTGATGCCGGGATGGTAGTTGTGGATGCGCTCCATCGCTGGACGCCAGTAGGTGTAGATCGGCGTCACCGAGCCGGTGACGCGTGAGTCGCGTTTGAACTTGATCCCGCGATGCAGAAAATCGTGGTCCACCGGCGGGTTCGCGAAGCGCTTCTCGTCATCGAAGAAGTGGCGGTGCGGATGCTTCACCATGTGCGCCTCTTCGCCGTGCGCCATCGTGATGTGCGGATGCTTATCAAAGAACCAATGCAGCGCGCTCGTGCCGCCCTTCTGCACGCCGGCGATGATGAAATCGAGGTGATCGATCTTCTTTTTGTTCCGCCCGAATCCGAACATCGTCAGTCCTTTAGCGCTCAGCGTTCGCCGAAAATCGCCGTGCCGACGCGCACGTAGGTAGCGCCTTCTTCAATCGCAACCTCAAAGTCGTTGCTCATTCCCATCGACAGCTGCGGCAGACGCATCGCGAATTGCTGTTCAAGGTCATCGCGCAGCTCCCGCAGCTGCACGAAGTAGGGCCGAGAGTCCTCTGCCTCCGGCGCAAATGGCGGGATCGTCATTACCCCTTCGATTTCAAGCCGCCCGAGCTGCAGCAGCGCCTCCATCTCCTCCTTCAGCTTCTCCGGCGCGAAGCCGAACTTGCTCCCCTCGCCCGCCACATTCACCTCCAGCAACACGCGCGGCCGCACACCTTCCTCATCCGCGATCCGCTGGATGTCCTGCGCCAGCGCCAGCGAATCGACGCTGTGGAACATCTCGAACAACGGCAGCGCGTGGCGAATTTTGTTCTTCTGGAGGTGCCCGATGAAATGCCACCGCACCGCCGCAGGGAGCAGCGGAATCTTCGCGCGTGCTTCCTGCACTTTGCTTTCGCCAAAGATCGGCTGCCCGGCATCGAACGCGGCGCGCACCTTCTCCGCCTCCTGCTTCTTGGAGACGGCAATTAGCCGCACGTCGTCGGCCGAGCGGCCGGCTTTCTCCACCGCCGCCACCACACGCGCCTGGATGATCTCGAGATTAGCAGCAACGGCGTCCACGCAACGTTGAGCTTTGCGGCATTCGCGGCGCACAGCAAGCGTCGGTAGGGACATCGCGCTGCGATGTCCGAGACGCTATCCACGCAGCGAGGAGATCCGATCGTTCTACAGCCTCGGCCACGCGCCTGGACGGCGCAGCGCGCCGTCCCTACCATTTCAGTGCCGAGCGTCCGACGTGCGGTGGGGCCTACGCCATCACTCCTCGCGTAGCGCCACCATCGGATCGACACGCGTCGCTCGACGCGCGGGAACGAAGCACGCGATCAGCGCGACAACCGACAGGCAGACGATCGCAATCCCGAGCGCCGCAACGTCAAACGCGCCGACGCCGTAAAGCACGCTAGCAAGTGCACGCCCCGCGGCGAGCGCGCCAAGCAACCCGGCTGCGAGCCCGATTGCGACCAAGCCTACGCCCTGCCCGAGCACCAGGCGCAGGACGTCGCCACGCGCAGCGCCAAGCGCCATCCTGATCCCCATCTCACGCGTGCGTTGCGTCACGCTCAGCGCCATCACGCCATACAGACCGACGCTGGCCAGCACGAGCGCGAGCGCGGCAAACGAGCCGAGCAGAACCATCGTCAGACGACGGGCGCCGAGGCTGTTTGAGATGCTCTTTTCCATCGTCGTTGTGTTGCCAATCGGCTGCTGTGGATCGAGCGCCTGCACCTCACGTTTGACCGCCGGCACCAGCGCCATCGGATCGCCCGAGGCAACGCGAACCAGCAGCGTGTTCCCCTCAATGGGATACTGCGGCTGATAATAGTACATGTGCACGAATTTCAGCTGCTCGACGTTGTTCTCGCCGGCAGGCTCATTGCGCGTCCGCGGCACGACTCCGATGACAGTGAGCGGCGGAGCATTCTCCGCTTCAGCAGGACCGCGCTGCGTGTCGTCAATGTTAGCGCCGATCGGGTCGCGCCCCTGCAGGTAGCGCTGCACAAAAGTCTCGTCCACGATGACCGAGCGCGAGCCTTTCGTGCCCGTGATATCCTCCGGGCCGAAATTGCGGCCGCGCAAAATCGGCATCTTTAGCACCTTGAAGTAGTCGCTCGTAACGATGTTCACCTCGGCCGAAGGCTCCTGCCCAGGCTGCGCCTCCGGCGTGCCGGTGATGTGGAAGTAGCTATCCCATTCGTTGTCGTCGAACGGCACGTTCACGCCGATCGCCGCGGCTTCCACTCCGGGCAGTCGTTTAACGCGCTCAACCATCTGCTCGTTGAAGGCGTTCACCTTCTCCGGCGTTTCGTAGCGCGAGCTTGGCAAAGCAACGGAGACCATGAGCACGCCGCCTGGATCGAAATTCAGCGGCTCCTGTTGCGCGCGCCAGAAGCTCTTGAGCGTCAGTCCAGCACCGGCGAGCAATACCACTGCGAGCGCGACCTGCGTAATGACCAACGCGGAGCGCGCGCGCTGCCGACCAGCGCCACCACTTCCGCCGCGGCTCCCTGCTTCGTGCAACACGGTCGCGAGAGTCGCCGAGCGTGAGATCTGAAGCGCGGGCCAGACGCCAACGAGAATGCCCGCCGCCACCGCCATCGCGGCGGTAAACATCAGCGCCATCGGATCGATGCTGATCTCCTGGAAGCGCGCCACGTTCGCCGGGCTCAGTGCTTTGATCGCGTCGAGGCTCCAGACCGCGAGCATGATGCCGGCCGCTCCGCCCACCAGCGCGAGCAGCGTGCTTTCGGTCAGAAGCTGCCGTGCAAGACGCCACCGTCCCGCGCCCAGCGCCGCACGGATCGCGAGTTCCTTGCTGCGCGAGACAGCGCGCGCGAGCTGAAGATTGGCGACGTTCGCGCACGCGATCAGCAACACGCAAAGCACGGCACCGAGGAGCAGCTTGAGACTGTGTCGATAATCGCCCACCGCAGCCTCGAGTAACGGCCTCATGTCGACGCGCCGGCCTGTGTTTGTGTCCGGAAACTTCTGCTCCAACGCTGCGGCGATCGTGTCCAGGTCAGACTTCGCCTGCTCGAGCGTCACGCCCGGCTTGAGCCGGCCCAGTGTGCTGAAACCGGGGTGGTTTCCGCGCTGCAGCACGTTCTCCTGTTTACGAACGTCGCCGAGCGGGATGTAGATTTCAGAAAGCCGCGGGTAGCGCAGCTCGGAGGGCAAGACGCCGATGATCTCCCGCGCCTCGCCGTCCACCGTGACCTGCTGGCCGAGCACTTTGTCGGATCCGCCGAACCGGGTTTGCCACAGCTTCTCCGTGATCAGCGCCACCTTCGGCGCGTTCGGCACATCGTCCGCTTCGGTGAAGTCCCGGCCGAGCCGCGGCTTCAGGCCGACAATGGCAAGGAAGTTCCATGAGACTTGGGCGCCGCCGAGACGCGCCGGCGCGGTATCGCCGCCGAGCATGGCGAAGTTCACGTTCGAGCGACGGAGCAGCGCTAGATCGGTGAACGATCGCTGCGCCTCGCGCCAATCGAGGTAGTTCGGATAGCTAACCGAGCCGCCCGGAAAGGTCGGCGTTTTCTCGCGCAGGACGATGAGCTTGTCGGGCTGGGGATAAGGCAATGGCCGCAGGAGCACGGCGTTCACGACACTGAAGATCGCGGTATTCGCGCCAATGCCGAGCGCAAGCGCGAGGATAGCAATCACGGTGAAGCCGGGCGCTTTCAGCAGCATGCGGACGGCGTAGCGCAGGTCGGGGAGGAAGTTGTTCATGGTGTGTGCGTGGTTTGTGGGAGGGTCGCTCAGTCAGTCCTTAAAGCTTTCACCGGGTCGGCATTGCTCACTCGGCGGGCCGGGATCCAGCACGCGCCGAGTGCGCTCAGCATGAGCAATCCTGCCGCGGTGCCGTAGCTCGCCAGATCGAGGCTGCTGATGCCAAAGAGCGTGGCTTGCAGCAGGCGCGAGAGAAGCAGCGCGCCTGCGAAGCCGGCAAGCATGCCGACGACGACGGCGCGCATGGTGTGACTGAGCATGAGCCGCACGATTGCGCCTCGCGTTGCACCCAGCGCCATGCGGATGCCAATCTCGCGGGTGCGCTGTGTCACGCGATACGCGATTACGCCATAGAGGCCGGTCGCGGCCAGCAGAAGCGCCACAAGCGAGAAGAAGCTGAGGAGCCACGCGCGGAGCCGCGGTTGCCAGAGCGAGTTCGCCACCTCGTCGCCTAACGAGACAAAGTTAAACACGCCGACCTCAGGCTCGATCGCGGCAACTTCGCGCTGCACCGTCGACACGAGGCTCATCGGTTCCAAACCGGGCTGCGCACGGACGAGGAAATGCATCTGCTTCCACGCGAGCTGCGTGCTCGGATTGTAGAGGTCAGGTCCGGCCTCGCGGTCGAGCGATTGATGCCGAACATCGGCCGCCACGCCCACCACGACCAGCCAGTCCGGCTCCTCACCGGGATCGGGTTTGCCGAACATCAGCCGCTTCCCGACCGCGTCCTCTCCTGGCCAGAGCCGCTGCGCAAGCCGCTCGCTCACGATGCAAACACGCGGCGCACCGAACTTGTCGCGCGCGTCGAAAGCACGCCCATGCTGCAGCGGGATCTGCAGGAGCCGGAAATACTCCGGACTCACGGTCTGGAAGTTTACCCTTGGATTCGCGGCTTGCTGCTCAACGCTCTGACCTTCTGCCACCGGCTGAGGCCGGTTCCATGGGCGTTGCGCATGAAACGGAGGGCTGTTGTTAGCCGCTGTCGCGACGACGCCCGGAATGCGTGCGATGCGATCGAGCAAACGTGTGTAGCGGTCGACACGGAGCTCCGCTGATTCGCTGCCGCGGTAAGTCGGATTCACCTCCATCAGCAGCACGTTGCGGGCGTCGAAGCCGGGATCGACCTCCTTCAAGTTTCCCATGCTGCGGAGCACGAGGCTGGCGCCAACCAGCAGCACGATCGAGATGGCGACCTGTCCGGCCGTGAGGATATCTCTGACTCGACCCCCAACTTCGGTGCCTCCGGTGGTTCCGGCGCCCGAACGCTTCAACGCTTCAGAAACATCGACGCGCGTGGTTTTCCACGCCGGCAACGATCCAGCAGCGATTGCACTCAGCGACGCGATAATAACGGTGAACGCGAGGACACTCGCGTTTGCCTCGATCTGGATCCAAAATGGCAGCTCGACTGGAATCGACGCAGCCACGATGTCGATCAGCCAGAACGCCATGACGACACCCGCGCAGCTGCCGAGCACCGCGATCAGCGCACTCTCCGTGAGAAGCTGACGCGCCAGACGCATGCGGCTCGCGCCAAGCGCCGCGCGAACGAGCAGCTCGCGCTGGCGGGACGTCGCACGAGCAAGCAGCAGTTGCCCGACGTTCGCGCACGCGATCAGCAACACACCGCCGCACCCGGCCAGCAACACAACCAGCGACCCACGCACGTCGCCGGTCCAGTGTTGACGGAGCGGAACGACAGCCGCGCCGACTTCCTTGTTCGTCTCAGGATGCTGTGATGCGAGCCGCTCCGCGATCAGCTTCATTTCGGCTGCGGCTTGCTCGCGCACGACACCGGGTTTGAGGCGCCCGATCGCCTGGTCGGCGCGCCAGGAGCGGCCGCCGATTTGCTCAAAGAAGGCTCCCATCGGAACCCACACGTCGCTTTGCACCGGGAAGCGAAAATCCTTCGGCATTACGCCGACGATGGTGCGCATCTCGCCGTCTAGATTGATGTCGCGCCCGATGACGGTCTGCGCGCCGCCAAAGCTGCGCTGCCATACACGATGGCTGATCAGCATCACGCGCGGCGCTCCGACAGCGTCGTCTGCCGGCAACAGATTGCGCCCGAGCACCGGCTCGCGGCCAAGCAGCATAAACAGGTTCGCCGTCGTGAATGTCGTCTTCAGCGTCTCGGTTGCGCCATCGTTCGAGCGGAGGTTGCCGTTCCACCGCAGATTGAAAAACGCCACGTCAGCGAAGCTGCGCGACTGCTCACGCCAGTCTTTGAAGTCGAGGTAATTGACCCCGAGATCCGCGCCGGTCTTCGTGCTGCGCGATTGCAGCATCACCAGCTTCTCCGGTTCAGCGAACGGCAGCGGCCGCAAGAGGAAGGCGTAGATCACGCCGAACATCGCCGTCGTCGCGCCGATGCCGAGCGCGAGGGCGATCACCGCCGTTGCACTAAAGCCCGGCGCCTTCAGCAGCTGCCGGAACGCGTAGCGCAGGTCGCTGTTCATGTGACTGTCCGATAGCGAAGTTGGGACAAGCAGCACCTGTAGCGGCGGTCTATGACCGCCGAGGTAGGCGTCGACTGGATGATAAGCATTCGGCGGTCACAGACCGCCGCTACAGGGCAGCTCTTCATTCCGCGCGCAGAGCGATGATGGGATTTACTCGTGAAGCGCGGCGCGCTGGCAGCCACGCCGCCATGAAAGCCACCACGGAGATCAACAGCACGATCGAACCAAAGGTGAGCGGATCCCAAAGCCCAACTCCGTAGACCAGACTGCTCAGCAGACGCGTGGCCGCAAAGGCACCAGCCAAACCGATGGCAAGGCTGATCGCCACCAGCAACATCGCCTGGCCGACCACGAGCCGGAAGATCGATGACTGCGCCGCGCCCAGCGCGATGCGGATGCCAATTTCATTCGTGCGCTGCGCGACGGAGTAAGCCATCACGCCGTAAATCCCGATCGCGGTCAGCAGCAGCGCAGTACCCGCAAAAATCGTGAGCAACAACGCGTTGAAGCGCGTCCGCGCCAGCGAGCGCGAGATGTATTCATCGAAAACGCGGATCGACCGCAACGGGAGGGCATTGTCGAGCGCCGTTAGTTCCTTCCGGATCGCAGATGTCAGCGTGGCTGGATCGGACACGCTCGTCCGCACAACGAGCGACATGATGCTGAACGGGATCTGCGGGTGCGGGACGTACATCTCCGGTGAGTCCTCGTTTTTGAGCGAGAGGTGTTTCACGTTGCCGACCACGCCGACGATCTCGCGCATCTTCTCGCCGGTATCGTCGGCGGCGAAGCCCGGCATGATGCGCTTGCCGATCACGTTTTGCCCCGGGAAGAATTTGTCGGCGAAACGCTGGTTCACGATCACCACCGGCGTCGTGTCGAATCGATCGGTCTGATCGAAGACCCGGCCCTGCAGCACCGGGATGCCCATCGTGCTGAAGTATTCCGTTCCGATCATTCGGATCGGCGCCGTCGGGCGTTGACCGTCCGGTTTCGGGTCGGCTTCGTTGTCGAAGCTCGTGACCATATTGCTTCCGCTGAGCGGCAACGGCACGATCACGCTCGCCGACTCCACACCCGGGAGAGCTCGCAGGCGCGGCAGCAATTGGTCGAAGAATGCGGTGATGTTTTCGTTCTTCGGGTACGCGACGCCGGGCAGCTGAATCTGCGCCGTCAGGAGCCGCTCCGTTCGCATGCCCGGCGGCACGCGACCCAGGCGCGCGAAGCTCTGGATCAACAGGCCGGCACAGATCAGCAAGATGAGGGCGAGCGCCACTTCCGCGACGACGAGTCCGTTGCGCAGCCGACCTTTACGCTCCCCGCCGCCACCGGTGCGGCTGCCGGACTTCAAGGATGTGTTCAGGTCCACGCGCGACGCCTGCCACGCCGGCACCAGGCCGAAGACGACACCAGTCACGAGCGAGACGAGGACCGTGAAGGCGAGCACGACGGCATCCAGCTGGATCGCGCCGATCCGCGGAATGTTCTGCGGCACCGCTCGGATCAGCGCCTCGGTTCCCCATTGCGCGATGAGCAATCCGAGGACGCCGCCGATTGCGGAAAGCATCACGCTTTCGGTTAGCAACTGCCGCACGATGCGCGCGCGGCTTGCGCCGAGCGCGGCGCGCAACGCCATTTCCTTCCCGCGCACCGACGCGCGCGCGAGCAACAGGTTGGCGACATTCGCGTTCGCGATCAGCAGGACACAAAGCACTGCGCCGAACAGGACATACAAGCCAGTGCGGACGTCGCCGATCAACTCTTCGCGCAGCGGCAGGAAGCCGGCGCTGAAGTTGGTGTTCGTATCGGGGTATTGCTGCTTGAGATTCGCCGCGATCGCAGAGATATCCGCCTGCGCCTGCTCGATTGTGACTCCCGGCTTGAGACGAGCGATGCCGTTCAGCATGTGCGCACCGCGCGACGCGGTCTGCGGTTCCGAGCCGTCCGTGCTCGTCGCGTCGAGCGCGATGGTGACGTAGAGATCGAGCGGCTCCGCCTGGATCGGATATTGAAAGCCGCGCGGCAGGACACCGATGACCGTGTGGGCGCGGCGGTCGAGCTCGATCGTCTGGCCGACGACATTCTGGTCGCCGCCGAATTGCTTCTGCCAGTAGTCGTGACTCAGGATGACCTTGAACCCGTCGGGCCCGCCGCCGGACTGTTCATCCGCGCGGGTGAACGAGCGCCCGATGATCGGCTTCACTCCGAGCGCATCGAAGTACTCCGAGCTCGACATCACGCCGCGCTGACTTGTCGCGCCGTCGGGAGTCGTGACGGAAAACGAGCGATCCCGAAAAACCGCAACGTGCGCAAGCGTGCGATTCTGTTCGCGGAAATCGAAGTAATCCGCATACGAGAGCGAGTTCAGCTCCGTGACTTTGGCCGATTGGGATTCACGCAGATCGATGCTGCCGAAGGCGACCAGCTCATGCGAGTTCGGGAACGGCAGCGGCTTCAACAGGAGCGCGTTTACGACACTGAAGATCGCGGTATTCGCGCCGATGCCGAGCGCCAGCGTGATGACGGCGACGAAGGTGAAGCCGGGATGCTTGAGGAGTTGGCGTAAGCCGTAGCGGATGTCTGCGAGCATGCTGCTGGGGGTTCTATTCTGTGCGGAGAGCTGCCATGGGACTGATGCGAGTGGCGCGCCGGGCTGGCACCCAGGTTGCGAGCAATCCCGCAAGCGCGAGCAAGAGTGGTGCGGCGGTGAAGGCGATCGGATCCACCGCGCTCACTTCGTAAAGCATGCTGCTCACGATCTTGCCGGTCGCGAGAGCGAGGAGGAAGCCGAGTGCCAACCCTGCGGCGAGGAGCGTGGCGCCTTCGCGCAGAATCATGCGCTGGACTGCGCCGCGTTGTGCGCCGAGTGCCATGCGGATGCCGATCTCACGCGTGCGTCGCGCAACGGAGTACGCCTTCACGCCGTAGAGGCCGATGACCGAGAGGCCCAATGCGAGCGCACCAAAGACGGCGAACAACGCGGCCGCGGCGCGGACCATCCAGAGCTCGAGATTGTCGCCGAGATGTCCGGCGAAGGTCTTGAGCGAGAGAACCGGGAGCGCGGGATCAATTTCGCGAATGGTGCGGCGCAGGAGGTCCGCTGTGTTGGCGTCGCTGCCGTGCATCCCGGGTTTCACGCGCACGTAGAAGAACGCGTTGTTCAGGAACCCGCGCGCGAACGGCAGATAAATCGCACCGCCGGGCTGGTTCTCGAAGACCGCGTTGCGAACCGCAGGCACGATGCCGACGACTTCGATGCTCTCACCCGGGGTGATGTCTCCGCTGTCGCTCTTCGGCGCGGATGTTCTCTCGCCCGCAAATTGCAGGTGCTGGCCAAGTGCATCCCCGTTCGGCCACAGCTTCTTCGCGAGCACTTCGTCGATGATGGCCACCGGTGGCCCACTGGCCTGGGTCGCCTCCGCGGCCGTGAATGTGCGCCCGCGCAGTAACGGCAGACCGACGGTCGTAAAGTACTCTGAGCCGACGCTGTTGTAGTTTGCGCGGAACGGCTGCGGAGCACCACTGTTCGCATCGGCCGGCGGAGCGCCCGCCGGCTGCACTCTCTTCGCCAGCCGCACCATTCCAAATGGCACGGTGCCCGAAATGCTCGCCTGCTCGACTCCTGGCAATGCCGCGAGTCGCTGCTCGATGGAGCCGTAAAGCTGGCGAGCGCGCGCGCGATCGTAGCCAGAGAGACTCGCGTCCACTTCGAGGAGGAAGCTCTCGCCGGGTCGGAGGCCCGTCTCGACAGACGCAGCTTTGACCGCGCCGCGCACGAACAGGAATGCCGCCGTCAGCAACGCGAGCGAGCAACCGATCTGCACCGCGACGGCGGGGTTGCGCGGCAGGAACTTCCAACGGCGCTGCGCGACATCTTCACCCGCATGACGCTTCAGGTGCTCGAGCGATCCGGCTGCGGACAGGCGAAGCGCCGGGGCGAGAGCAAATGCGAACGTCGCGACGATGCAGAACCCCACCGTCGCGCCGAGCGTCGCGATGCTCGGCCCATTCTGCCACGCAATGTCGAACGGCAGGAGCGGGCCGATCGAAGCGATCAGCAGATCCGACGACCACAAGCCGAGCAGCATTCCGACTACGCCGCCGAGCAGCGCGAGGAGCAGCCCTTCGGTAAGCAGTTGGCGGATGAGACGTGCACGGCTGGCGCCAATCGCGAGGCGGATCGCCATCTCTTTGCGACGTGCAGCACTGCGCGCGAGGAGCATGGCGGCGAGATTTAAACAGGCGACCACGAGCACAACCGCAGCCATCGCGATCACCACCGTGCCGAACGCCGCGAGCGCCGCATCATCCTCAGACGGAGCCGCGCTGGTGTCGAAGCGCGGCAGCGGGCCCGCCTTGAAGGTCTGGTCCTTCTGCTCGACCGGGAACGATTGCTCCAGGTTGTCGGCGAGCTGCTTGAGCGCAGGTGCGGCGGCTGCAGCCGTCGTCCCAGGCTTGAGCCGACCGACCACGTTCAGGTGCCTGCCCGCACGCTCGCCTAACGAGCTCGCGGTCTGTGCATAGGCCTCATTTGCGACGAGGTCGTAGACGCTCAGCGGCACCCAGACCTCAGTGCCGAAGATGTGCATCGTGCCGGTGAACCCTTCCGGCATCACACCGACGACCGAAAAGCGCTGCCCGTTGATCAGCATCTCGGAACCGAGCACTGCGGCATCGCCTCCGTTGCGCTTCGCGTAGCCGTGGCTCACGATCGCGACCGGCACGCTGCGGCCCGGCGTCTCCTCTTCGGGCAGAAACTGGCGGCCGACCGCAGGCGCGACACCGAGAACGGAGAAGTAGCTCGAGCTGACCACGCCTGCATAAACGCGCCGCGTATCCGCCTTCTCGCCGATGCCCACCATCGACAGCGTGTAGGCCATCGTGTCGGCAAAGACGGTGTTGTGCTCCCGGATGTCGCGATACGTCGGATACGAGAACGAGCGGTAGCGCGCGGGATCCCGCTTGTCCTGCGAGAAGACTTGCACCACTTCCGCCGGGTTGGCGTAGCCGGGGCTGCGGAAGAGCAGCGCGTGCACGAGGCCGAAGACAGCGGTGTTCGCGCCGATGCCGAGCGCGAGGACGATTACTGCCGCGATTGAGAAGCCGGGTGCCTTCAGCAGTTGGCGAAAGGCGAATTTGAGGTCGTGGATCATAGAGTGTTATTCGGTGCGCAGAGCCGTCATCGGGCTGATGCGAGTCGCCCGTCGCGCGGGCAGCCAGGTGGCGAGCAATCCCGCCGCGGCGAGGACGATCGGTGCAATGGTGAAGGCGATCGGGTCTAACGAGCTGACCTGATAAAGCATGCTGCTGACGAGCCTGCCGGTGGCGAGAGCGAGCAGCAGGCCTACGGCAATGCCGCTGCCCAGCATGATCGAGCCTTCGCGCAGGATCATCCACTGGACGGTGGTGCGCTGCGCGCCGAGCGCCATGCGGATGCCGATCTCGCGCGTGCGTCGCGCGACCGAGTACGCTTTCACGCCGTAGAGACCGACGGTGGCGAGCACGAAAGCGAGTCCGCCGAAGATCGAAAAGAGTGCGGCGGCGGCGCGCACCATCCAGAGCTGGAGATTCCCGTCGAGATGTTGCCCGAAGGTCTTGATCGAGAGAATCGGCAACGCGGGGTCGACCGAGCTCACCGTCTTGCGCAGAAGGTCCGCGGTCGCGGCTTCGTGACTCGGGCGGAGCGACGCGAACCGCACATAGAAGAAGGCGTTGCTCTGGAACCCGCGACTGAACGGCACATAGATCGCGGTGCCGGGTTCACTCTCGAAAATCGCGTCCCTGATTACTGGGACGACGCCGATCACTTCGATGCTTTCGCCGGGTTTGATGTCACCGGTCGCCTGCGCGCGGATACCGCCGGCGGCATCGTCTTCATCGTGGACGGCGCGAACCGCTTCAGGCGCGAACTGCAACCGCTGGCCGATCGGATCTGCGCCAGGCCAGAGCTTCTTCGCTAGCGCATCATCGACGATCGCGACGGGAGGCCCGCCGCTTTGGGTCGCTTCCGCCACGGTGAACGGGCGCCCGCGGAGCAGTGGCAAGCCGGCAGTGGCAAAGTAATCAGCGCCGACGCTGTATGCGCTGGCGCGAAATGCTCGCCCTTCAGCTGCGGTCCCGGCCGTCGCGTCCGCCGGAGAGTGGTGACCGGCGCGCTGAATGCGCTTCGTCAACGACACCATCCCGAACGGCACCGTTGCGGTGATGCTGACATTCGTTACGCCAGGCAGCGCCGCCAGTCGCTCCTCTACCGTGCGATAAAGCGCCTGCGCTTGTTGGGCGTTGTAGCCGCCGAGCGCGGCGTCGACTTCGACGAGAACACTCCCGTCCGTCTGCATACCCGTGGCCGCTGAGCCCGCTTTGGCCGCGCCGCGGATGAACAGCATCGCTGCGGTGAGCAACGCTAGCGACAGCGCGATCTGCGCGGAAACGAGCGGATTGCGCGGCAGGAATCTCCAACGCCGCCGCACAACGTCCTCACCGGCCTGCTGCTTCAGGTCCGCGAGCGCGGTCGCCTTTGTCAGCTTCAACGCAGGGCCGAGCGCGAAGCCGAGCGTGCCGAGCACGCAGAACCCAAATGTCACCGCGAGCATCACCGGCTCGGGGCCGGTGCGCCAGACGACGTCGAACGGCAGCAATGCTCCGAATGACGCCACGAGCAGATCCACCGACCAGAGCCCGAGCAGCAGCGCGACCGCGCCACCGAGCAGTGCAAGGACGAGACCTTCGGTGAGCAGCTGACGAATCACTCGTCCGCGCCCGCCGCCAAGCGCGAGACGGATTGCAATCTCCTTGCGTCGAGCGGTGCCCCGCGCGAGCAGCATGTTCGCGAGATTCAGGCACGCGACGAGCAGCACGACTGCCGCCATCGCGAGCAGCAACATGCCGAGCTTCGTCACATCCGCGTCACCGCCGGGCGACGACCCGGCGCCGAAGCGCGACAGCGACGCTGTCATGAACGTCTGGTCCTTCTGCTCGACCGGATAGGTGCTCTCGAAATTTGCCGCCAGTGCCTTGAGCGCCGGCTCGGCAGCCGCTGGTGTCATCTCCGGCTTCAAGCGACCGATCACGAGCAGCCGGTTGGACGCGCGCTCGGCGAGCGAGTTTTTGCTTTCGGTGAGAGCATCATTCGCGACGAGGTCGTGCACGCTCATCGGGAGCCAGACTTCAGGCGAGATGATTTCCATCGTGCCGGTGAACGCCGGCGGCATCACGCCCACGATCGTGAACTGCGTGCCATTCACCGTGATGGCAGAGCCGAGAATGCCGTCATCGCCCCCGCGCTTCTTCCAGTAGCGATGACTAACGATGGCGACGTGCGCCGGCTTGCCAAGTGTCTCCTCGTCCGGCAGGAACGTGCGACCCTGCGCCGGTAAAACGCCAAGCACGGAGAAGAAGTTCGACGTCACGACCTGCGCAAAGGCACGCCTTGTTTCGCGGCGCTC
>CADCTA010000037.1 GCA_902805675.1 uncultured Chthoniobacterales bacterium
GACCACGAAGTCGCCCAGGCTGAGATTGGTATCGAAACCGTCTTCGTGCGCTGAGTTCGGATCGCCTCTCATCCCCCGAGTCTCACCATTGTTACAAACGGGCCGCGAATCAACGCCATAACGCGGTCATCTTCTGTTCCCACGCCTCATGGTTCTTCTTGGCGTCCCGGATAAATGGCGAGGCGGCGATCGCTTTGATCACGAAGGAGTTAATCAGCGACATCGGGAAACGCAGCGGGCGCATCACATCCATGAACAACACGACGCGCTGGCCATCGGTGTCGTTCCACACCTCATGCTCGTAGGTGTCGTCGAAGAACATGCTCTTCCCTTCCTCCCAATGCGCAACCGAGTCGGCTACCCGGATGCGGCATCGCTCCTTCGGCTCAGGCACGATGAGACCGAGGTGATAACGGATCACACCCTTATACGGCCCGCAGTGTGCCGGGATGTGCATGTTCGGTGAGAGGATGGAAAAGAACGCCGTCTTCGCTCCCGGGATCGATTTCAGCAGCGCCATCGTCTTCGGCGCGCGGGCGCAATTTCCCGGCGCTTCGAGCCCGTAGGCGAAGAAGAAGAACGTCTTCCACTGGTTCTCTTTCGCGAGGTGCTTCTGGTCCGGCGAAATGTGCGCGAAATCCGGCAGGTCCTCACGATGCTGGAGGATGACATCCAGCTCTTCGCGGATGGTGTGCCAGTTCCGCTCGATGTGGTCCGCCCATGGAAAATGCTCGCGCGAAAAGAACGGCTGATCGCCGATCAACGACGAGCGGCCGATGCTTTTCTGGATCTGCTGGAGAACTTTGCGTCCGTTTTTCAGGACTGCTTTTCTGATGTCACTTTTCAATGGGCAAACGGGCGGAAACTAAGAGGCGCGAGTCTATCGGCAGCGGGAGGTGCGGCAAGGGGTGATGTGGCGCTCATTGCCTGCGCGCCGCAAACCAGGTGCTCATGTTCACGACGGCAGAGCGGACGGCCGCCACGATCTGGCGCTGCCGCTCGGGCGTGTTGAGCTCCTGCTCTTCCTCCGGGTGCACGATCACGCCGCACTCGAGTAACGCCGCCGGCATGCGTGCACGCTTCAACACAAGGAGATCATTGAAGCGATACACACCCGTTTCCGGCACGACGAAATCCCGGCCTTCGCCCGGGATCTTCTCGGCATGGTGCGCGGTCGGCGTCATCCCCTGCTCGCGCATCGCGCGCCCGAGCTGCTTCGCAAACTCCAGGCTCGCCGCGGGCTCCGCATTCTTCTCGGAGAAGAAGACCGAGTAGCCGCGGAAGCGATCGCTGTAGCGCGCGACGCGTCCATCCGCCGTGCGGCGCGTGCTCTTGTAGCGTTCGTTCACTGAGTCGTGATGAACGGAGAGGAAGAGATCGGCTTTCGCCGTGTTCGCGACATCACCGCGCCCGAGGAGCGATATCTCGCGTCCCGGTTCATTGATGAGCGTGACGGAAACGCCCGGCTGCTGGCGAAGATCGTCGGCGATCAGTCGCGCCACGCGCCGGTTGAAGGTGTATTCCATCTCGCCAGCCGCGCTCATCGCCCCGGGTGTGCCCGGTGTGTGGCCGATATCGATCGCAATGCGCAGCGGCCCGGCCGCGCGGTCGGTCCCTTGCGCAATCGCGGCTGAGACGCCGAGCTGAGCGACGAGAAGAGCAAAGGTAAGTCGGAGCAGCATGGAGAAGTCGCGACCCTAACGGGATTCGAACCCGTGTTACCGCCGTGAAAGGGCGGTGTCCTAGGCCTCTGGACGATAGGGTCAGGAAAGCGGGGGCAATATCAGAAGCGCGCCGGGGCGTTGCAAGTCATTTGCGGGCGCTCAGCTTCCGGCGCTTTTCTGCGATTTAAGTGCCAACAGCAGCTCCGCAGTGCGCTGCGTGGCGCCACGGTGCGTGGCGAGCACGCGTTGCGCGTTGCTCACGAGGCGTGCGCGCGCGTCGGGATTGCGAAGGAGTTCCGCCGCCGCAGCTGCCAGCGAGTTGCGATCCTGCACGCGGACGGCCGCATCGTTCTCGAGCAGGGAGGTCGCTAAGCGGGCGAAGTTTTCCATGTGCGGGCCGAACACCACCGGCTTACCGGCGAGAATCGGCTCGACTGGGTTTTGGCCGCCATGCGTCGTCAGGCTTTTGCCCATGAACACGACCGTGGCAATGCGGTACCAATCCCGGAGCTCACCCGTCGTATCGAGCAGCAAGCAATCCGGCGCGCCGGCGGCAATCGGTTCGGACTCGCTGCGCAATGCAACGATGAGGCCAAGCTGTTGCAGCCGCGTCCGGATGTCGCGTGTGCGCTCCACATGCCGTGGCGCTACGACGAGTTTCAGGGTGGGAAACTCGGACCGCAGTTCGCGCAGCACCTCGGCGAGGATTTCCTCTTCGCCGAGATGAGTGCTTCCGCCCAGCACGATCGGCACATCTCGATCAATGCCAAACTTCCGGAGGAGGTCGAACGCGAAGTCGGAGTTCTGCTCCGTCTCCGCCGGATCATACTTAATGCTGCCGACATCGCGGATGCGCTCCCGCCGAATCCCGAGCGCTTCCCATCGCGCGACATCATTGGCTTCTTGTGCGCAGACCAGATCGAGGCAGCGAAACGTCGGCGCTACCAACGCCCGCACGCGGCGGAAGCGACGTTCCGAGCGCGCCGAAAGCCGTGCATTCACCAGGGCGAGCGGAAGTCCGCGGCGGCGCGCTTCGGCGGCGAGGTTCGGCCAGACCTCCGCTTCGACCAAAACGATGCGGCTCGGCTGAATCGTGGCGAACGCGCGCCAGACAATCGGGAGAAAATCTAACGGGTTGTACATCACCCGCATCCAGTCCGGCGCCTCCTTTTCGGCAAAGGCAAAGCCGGTCGTCGTCGTCGTCGTAAGGACACACTGAAAAGCGGGATCGAGCTCGCGCAGTTTGCGCGCAAGCTTTAGTGCGATCGCGACTTCGCCCACGCTCACGGCGTGGATCCACGTCTTCGCCGCGGTCACCCGCTGCCGACGCACCTCCGCCGCATAAAACCCGAACCGCTGACCGAAATTGCGCCGATAATTTCCGCGCCTGCGCATCTTCAGCAGGTACGCCGGCATGAACAGCACCAGCCCGATCGGAAAGAGCAGGTTGTAAATCAGCCGAATCATTCCGCGCCCGCCTCTTCGCTCGCGGCGGCAGCGGTTGTGGCGTGGCGCATGAACAAGACCTCGGTCGCACCGTACGTCTTCGCCCTGACGATCTCCCACAGCTCGGAAGGCACCACCTCCTCGCCCGGCCGCTTCTCGAGCACAAATGTGCCAGATGGTTGCAGGAGGCCGGCGAGGTTGCGGTTCGAGAGCAGAAGGCGCGTGAACTCACCTCCGGCCTTCGTCTTCTCGTAGGGCGGATCGGCAAAGATGATGTCGAAGGTCTCGTTAGGCCGTGGCGCCTCGAGGAAGGCGAAGACCTCCTGCTTGCGCGCCGGGCCGCGCAGCTTCGTGCGAATGAAATTCTGCTCGATCGCGCGCAGCGCAGCGGCATTCTCTTCCACGAACAGCGCGGACGCCGCGCCGCGGCTCAGCGCTTCGATCCCGAGCGCTCCGGTTCCAGCGAACAAGTCGAGCACCCGCGCGCCGATGATCTGCTCGCCAAGGCTCGAGAAGATCGCCGCCTTTACGCGATCCATCGTCGGCCGCACGCCCGCGTCCGGCACCACCAGTTGAATGCCGCCGGCGCTCCCGGCGATCACTCTCATGGTGAGGCCGTCGGCTCCGGCGCTGCTTCGACGTCTGTCTCCTCGTCAGGCGCAGCGGCTGGTTCGACGGAGTTGCTGGGGGCCGCATCCGGCACCGCGAGGGCGCCGGGCGCGGCCGCCGCGCGCGCAGCCTTCGCCTCGTTCTTTTTCTTCTTCGGGCGATCAGGCTTGTCACCGCCGAGGAACCCGCTGATCAGCCCCTGCAGGTCCTTCAACTCGGATCCGACGAGCTTGTCCATCAGGTCCGTCTTCGGGCGCTCGACCGTTCCGGTCACTTTAAACCCCACGGAGGAGTAACCCTCCTGGTCCGCTGCCTCGAAGTTGTCGCGGATCGGGCGAAAGAGCTGACCGCGGATGCTGTCGCTGATCGCGAGACGCGAGTCGAGCCGCAGCTTGCCGGAAAAGCTCACCGTGCCTGCCGCGGAAAGCCGAATGTTAGGTGAACGGAGCAGCAGCTCGTCGATCGTTACGACGCCGGGCTCGATGTGATACTTCACATGAGCATCCTCGAAGCGCAGCTGCTTGAGCTCGTCGATCTGCAGGATCTGGCCGAGCGCCACGAGGAGACTGTATTGGCGCACCTGCCCGTCGTGCAGACGGATCTCGCCGGTGCCGGCAAGCGCGTTTGGATCGGCTGTGTTCCCTGTCGCATCGAGGTGTCCCTCGAGCCGGCCTTTGATCATCCCCTCAGGGCCGCCCGCGTCACGCACGATCTTGTCGGCCTGAACGTCGTGGAAATTCACCAGCACCTCGAAGGGCGAATTCACATCGCCCGGTCGCATGCTGAACCGGCCGCTGATCTCGCCGTCGCCCGCACGAGCGGTGATCTGCGAGAGTTCGAGCTGCTTCGGATCGTACTTCAGCGGCGTCTCGAGTTGCTCGAGAAAGAAGCGATCGCGCAGTGACGTTTTGGCGATGCTGGCATCGCCGCGCAATGCGGTCGCGTTGCGGAAGCTCGAGCGGAAATTCACACCTTCGAAACTTGCTACCGGCTTGCCACTCACATCGAGGAACCGAAAGCTGCCATCCGCCAGATTCACGCGCCTGACTTCGGGCGTGAATGAGCTGCCTTCCGTACCTCCCGCCGACGCGGCATCGACGGCGCCCGAGGCTGGATCCGGAGACGGCGGCGCGGCTAGCGCGCGAGGAGTCACCGCAGCGGCCATCGGCGGTTGCGCTGCTGCGGCGATCGCTCGTTTCTCCTGGCGTTGCTCGGCCAGCGGGATCCGCCATTTGCCGTCGACATTCTGCGCCCAGACGACTCTCGGCTCGACGAGTGAAATCTCGTTGATGACGAGACGCCCGGTGAACAACGAGCCAAGCCGCACCCGCAGCCGAAAAGTTTTAGCGCGCAGGAACTCGGTGCCGACAGAATCGTTCGCCTGCGGGATCGTGATGCCGGTCAGCTTTAGGCCCCACCACGGTGTCACACTGATCCGCTGGATGCGCAGCTCGGTGCCGAGCCGCTGGCTCAGCTCGCGCTGAATCCGGGCTTGTGTGCCCTGCGACTGCACATACAGGTTCACAGCCAGCAGCGCAGCCGCCGTCAGGCCGATAAGCACCGCAGCGAAGATGAGCGCGATGCGGCCCGCCTGTTTCACTCGGGCAACCTACGCATGGCGAGTTTGAAGAAAAGACCAAAGCCCGTCAGCCGCCGCACGTGACCGACACCGCCGTTATCCTCAATCCCGCCGCGCGCGGCGAACGCGCCAGGCGCCTGCGCGCGCGCGTCGAGGAGCTGACCGAGGGCGCGGTGCTTTTGGCGACCTCGCGCTGCGGCGATGCCGAGTGTTTGGCGCGCGATGCGGTGAAGGATGGCTTTCGCCGCATCGTCGCCGCTGGGGGCGACGGCACAGTTAACGAAGTGGTGAATGGAATCGCGGGGAGCCAGGCTGCTCTCGGCCTGCTGCCACTCGGGACGATGAACGTCTTCGCGACCGAACTCGGCCTGCCGACGGACCTCGATCGGTGCTGGCAGATCGTGTGCGATGGCGCCACTCGGCTCGTCGATCTACCGAGCGCGAACGGGAAGCATTTTGTGCAGCTCGCCGGGATCGGCCTGGATGCGCAGGTTGTGAAAGAGACCAGCCTCGCATTCAAAAGGAGCTTCGGCCCGCTGAGTTACCTCGTTTCTGCGGCGCAAATCTCCGCACGGCCTCCTCCGCGCCTGCACGTCGAGGCAGCGGACGGCGGCACGCATGAGGGATCGTTCGTGCTCATCGGGAACGGCCGGCTCTACGGCGGTCCGTTCCCGTTTTTCAAGCAAGCCGTGATCGATGATGGCCTCTTCGACGTGCTCGTCTTCAAAAAGCTCAGCTACCTCGATATGATGCGATATTTGCAGGACGTGATCTTCCGCTCGGAAATCACGTCCCCAGAGGTGGATTACCTTCAAACCACCGCAGTGCGCGTGACCAGCGAAGACGCGGTGCCCGTCGAAATCGACGGTGAGTTGATCGGCAATTGCCCGGTGCAGTTCAGGATCCAACCGCACGGCTTGCGAGTTTTAGCGCCCTCCGCGTAGGCGCTGCGTCCTTTTGCGCGCGATTTTCAGAATCGACACGCAAAAGCCGTTGCGATACTCTCGTGACCATGCGCCTCGGCCGTAAGCCCTCGTCCTTTACCAGGCCGTGGACGCAGCGCCAGCGAGTCGTCCTGCTGTCGCTGATCGGCATCAACTTCGCAGTTTTCGTCGCGCAGTTATTTCTAGAGGCCTACCAGCCCGGGTTCGTTGAGGCATATCTCGGGCTGAGCAAGGATGGCATGCAGAACGCCTACGCCTGGCAATTCTTCACCGCCGCCTGGTTGCACCAGGGCCCGTGGCATTTGCTCGGGAACACGCTCGTGCTTTACCTGCTCGGCCGCGACGTGGAGTCGATTGTTGGGCAGGGGCACTTCCTCCTCCTCTACCTTGCCGGTGCCGCTGCTGGTGAGCTCGGACATTTGTTTCTCATGCCCGGCGACACGGTTTTGCTGGCCGCGTCGGGTGGGATCGCCGCGGTCCTGATGGCTTATGCGACGATCTTGCCGGAACTCGAGCTGACGCTGCGGATCAAAGCCAAGTATGTCGCCTACGCCGTCGTCGTAGCGGGCGCGTTGCTTATCGCTTTCGATCGCACCGGCACGGTGAATCACAGCGCCTACCTCGGCGGATGCGCCGCGGGTTGGCTCTATGCGCACCTTCTTGGGTTCGGGCGCCCGTCCTTCCTCCAGCGAGCCCTCAACCAGCGGAAAGCTGCCGCTGAGCGCTACCGCCAGATGAACGCGGAGCAGTTCATTGCAGAGGAAGTCGATCCGCTGCTCGAGAAAATCTCGCGCGAAGGCTTGCAGAGCCTCACTCGCGGCGAACGCCGCATTCTCGCCCAGGCCCGGGAGAAGCTGGCGGAGAACGCCTGACCTGCGACGAAGCTCGGACGTTCCGGCATGCAGCTAGAGCGATAGTTTTCCAGGAGCCATCCCCTGTCATTCCGACCGAAGCGAAGCGCGGTGGAGGAATCCCGTAGCGCAACGATCCGTACTGCCACGGGATTCCTCGACTGCGCTCGGAATGACACGCTTCTTAAGCGGAAAGTTCTTTCGGCAGATGCTCTAGTTGTTGGCGCGGGTGCTGACTCGCTTTACGTGTCCGGGTGAGCGAAGCGACGGGCTGGATCCAAGACAAAGCATCGCGCACGATCTATCCAGGCCAGGTCGAGCGAACCCTCGCGCGGCTCGCGGAACAATGGCCTGCAGGCGAGGCAAACCTGCGCGAGCTGCTGGAGCAGTTCCCGTTAGGCGAAGACGCATTGCTGCATTTGCTCTCAGTCTCGAGCATCTGCGCGGCGCGCTTAGTTCGCGAACCTGGGATTCTGCTTTGGCTACGGCATCCTGACGTCTGCGCCTCGGTGCGCGGTCGCGGGCGCATGCTCGCGGACCTGAAAGCCACAACGGCAGAATCGATCAGCGCGCAAAACTTCCGCGCGCTCCGGGAATGGAAAGGCCGCGAGATGCTGCGCATTGCGCTGCGTGAAGTCGCCGAGGCCGCGTCGCTCGAAGAGACCACCGCTGAGCTATCGCAGCTAGCGGAAATCTGCGTGGAGGAAGTCCTGAGTCATTGGGAGACCGATCTGCGTCAACGCCTCGGCTCGCCCAAGGCGGAGTTTGCGGTGCTCGCCCTGGGCAAACTCGGCGGACGCGAGCTGAATCACAGCTCAGACATCGATGTCATCTTCGTCTACTCCGAGGAAGGCCAGATCTCGGCGAACCTCACTTATCACCAGTGGTTCAACCGTCTCGCGACGAAGGTCTTCGAAACGTTCGCCGTGAAGGACGCCGCCGGCTCGTTGTTCCGGATGGATCTGCGCCTGCGCCCGGAAGGAACAGCCGGCCCTATGGCACGCTCACTCGAGAGCATGGAAAACTACTACGCGGGATTTGGCGAAACGTGGGAGCGCCTCGCGCTGACAAAAGCACGCGCCATCGCAGGCAGTGAAGAGCTTGCCTACGACTTCCTGCGCGAGCACCAGCCATTCATCTATCCGCGCAGCCCGACGCCGGAACTTCTCGACGAGATTGCTGCGATCAAGCGTCGCATCGAGCGCGACATTGTCGGCCACGAGGACCTCGACCGGAATGTGAAGCTCGGCACGGGCGGCATTCGCGAGGTGGAGTTCATCGTGCAGGCGCTGCAACTGCTGCACGGGGCGCGGCACGCCTTTCTTCAGGACACGAGCACGCTGAAGACGCTGCCGCACCTGGCCGAACTGGATCTCCTCCCGCGGGACGACGCGCTCGCGTTGAACAAGGCGTATCATTTCCTGCGGCGCGTGGAGCACCGGCTGCAAATCGAAGCCGAGCAGCAGACGCACACGATTCCGGAAGAAGCCGAAGCGCTGCTACGGCTGAGCCGAAGCCTCGGTTTCAAGTCAGCTGAGGCTTTTACCGACGCACTGCGCGATCAGATGCAAACGGTCCGCGCCGTCTTCGAGCGGGTGATCGCATCGCAACCGCAGGATCAGAAGTCTGCCACGTCGCAGTACGACATCTTCCGCGACCAGCCCGCAGCGACGAAGCTCATCGCAGAGCTCGGGCAGGGTCGCGGCAGCTTTCACGTAGCGCCGCGCACGCGGCAGGTTTTCCGGAAGTTGCAGCCTCCGCTGCTAGAGCAACTGGGCGAGGCGGTGGACCCGGATGCGACCCTGGTTCAGTTCACGCGCTTCGTCGAAGCGTATGGCATGCGGAGCATGTTGTTCGAGCTGTTGGTGGCAAACCCGCGCCTGCTCGAGCTGCTCGTAAAGATCTTCGATGCCAGCCGCCACGCGAGTGACATTCTGATCCGCCGTCCTCAACTTCTCGAAGACGTCACGCGCGGCAGCCTCGACCGAAATGTGTCGGTCCGCCGCCACCTGGTGGCGCTGCGTAAGCTCGGCGCCGGCGCCGGCAAACTCGATGCGGTGCGCGCTTATCGGCAGGCGCAATTCCTCAGGATTCTGATCCGCGATGTGCTGAAGCTGGCCAATCATCACGCGCTCATGGCTGAGCATTCCGCGCTGGCGGAAGCGTGTTTGATTTTCGTGCACAGCATCGTGGCGGCGGAGGGCGGCCTCACCGTCATCGCGATGGGAAAGTTTGGTGGATGCGAGCTGACGTATGGCGCCGACCTCGACGTCCTGTTTGTGGGCGAGAACACGCGAGCTGCGCAGGACCTGCTGGTGGAGATGGGACGCACCACTGCGGAAGGCAACATTTTCCTGCTCGACGCTCGCCTGCGCCCGGACGGCGAGAAGGGCACCCTGACGTCCCGTGTAGATGCGTTCGAGGCGTATTACTGGACGCGCGCGCAGCTGTGGGAGATCCAATCGCTGACGCGCGCGCGCGTGGTCTGCGGGGCGGACGGCGCTGCCTTCATCGATGTCGCGCAACGTGCCTGGCGGAGGGCGGGACAGCGCGATGATCTGTTCCTCCAGATAGATGCCATGCGCGAGCGCATCCGGCGGGACCGCGGCACTGGGTCGGAGATTCTCGATTACAAAACGGGCCTCGGCGGAATCGTGGAAGCGGAGTTCCTGATCCAGGCGCTCCAGATGCGCACCGGCACCTGGGGGTCGCAGTTCACCGCCGCGCTGGCCGAGCTCAGAGTGTACGGGACTGTAACGGCTGCCGATGCGAACGCGATTCAGAGCAGCTATGACTTCCTGCGGCGGTGCGAATCGGTGCTGCGCCGGTGGGAGAGCAAGAGCGTATCGTCACTGCCGGCGGATGAAGCCGCACAGCGCAAGCTTGCGAAACGGGTTGGCGCGACGGATCTCGATGCGTTCGGAGAGCAGTATCGCGCGGCGCGTGAGATCATTCACGCGGCGCACGAGCGCTACATGCGATAGCGATCAAAGAAGACCGAGCGCTCTGAACAACTGCTGCAGGAGCCAGAAGCTAACCGCCAGGCCAGTGACAACGAGGATCGCCAGCAGGATGAGCACACCGATGACGAAGAGCCAGTCGCTGCGCTTAGCCGTACGTGCTCCGCTCGCATGCTGCTTCACAAGCTCGTAGTTCCGGGCGTTCGATTTGAACCAGAACGAGAATGCATCGCCAATGACTGGCACGATGCCGATGAGCTCGTTGAGCAGGATGTTCATCGCCATGCGCGCGAGCACGATCTTCGGCATTCCCTGACGCGCCGCCTGCACCAGCGCGAGCGCCGAGACCACGGCGGAACTGGTGTCGCCTACTCCGGGGATGAGCCCGAGAAGAGGATCGAGGCCGATGCGGAAATTCGTCCCCGGCACTCGCACCAGGTTGTCCATGATCAGCGCGATGAATCGAAACAGCGGCTCAACCGGCTTCTCCCCCGCCTGGCCTTCCGGCGGCAGAACTTCCCAGTCGTCGGCCGATACCCGCCGCGGGTTCTGGCCTGAATCTTCTCGTCGCACGCTAGACGGCAGCGGCTCGCGACCGCTGCGGTAGGCTAACCAGGGATGCCCTTCAGCATCTGCTCGTTAGTCGGGAATTTCTTCACGAACATGAGCAAACGCTCGATCGCTTCGCCCGGCTTGTGTCCGGCAAGTCCACGACGGATCAGGTTGATCTTGTCGAGCTCCCAATTCTGCAGCAGCAGTTCCTCGCGGCGCGTGCCGGAGAGGAAAATATCGACTGCAGGGTAGATGCGCTGGTCGCTGATCTTGCGATCGAGCACGAGCTCCATGTTACCGGTGCCCTTGAACTCCTGGAAGATCAGCTCATCCATGCGGCTGCCGGTTTCGATCAGCGCCGTCGCGACGATCGTGAGCGAACCGGCTTCCTCGGTGTTTCGCGCCGCGGCAAAAATCTTGCGCGGGATCTCCATCGCGCGCGCGTCGATACCGCCACTCATTGTGCGGCCGCCACCGCCCATCGCGTTGTTAAACGCACGCGCGGTGCGGGTGATCGAGTCGAGCAGGATGAAGACGTGCTTGCCGGCTTCCACCATGCGCTTCGAGCGCTCGATCGCGAGCTGCGCGATCCGCGTGTGGCTCTTGATGTCGGTATCGCTCGAGCTGGCCATGATCTCCGCGCCAGGGCAGGAGCGGCGGAAGTCGGTAACTTCTTCAGGGCGTTCGTCGACCAGAAGAATAATGAGCTTCATCTCCGGGTGATTCTTCGTCACCGCGTCCGCGATGTGATGCAGCAGCGTCGTCTTGCCGGTGCGCGGCGGTGCCACGATGAGGCCACGCTGGCCCATGCCGAGCGGCGTCATGAGGTCCATGATGCGGGTCGTGTAACGATCCGGCACCGTCTCGAGCTTGATCCGCTTGTTTGGGTTGATCGTGGTCAGCTCTTCAAACGGCGTCAGGTCCTGATACTTCGTCGGCTCGTCGTCGTTGATCTTGTTCAGGCGCATCAACTGCGGCCCGCGATTGCCGCGGCGCGTCTCGCCCTGGATCCACATGCCGTCGCGCAGCGCGAAGCGGCGGACGATCTCTGGCGTGACGAAAATATCCTGCGGCGTCTGGATGAAGTGACGCTTCGCATCGCGCAGAAAGCCAAAACCCTTGCCGGAGATCTCGATGATCCCTTCGCCAAACTCGAGTTCTTCCTGTTTCCGCTCGCCGTTGGGTGCGCCATCTTGTCCGCGTGAGCCGTCTTGGGCCCGGGAGGACATGTCCATGTCCTGTCCCCGCGGTGTATCTTGTCCGGGTGATCCATCCTGCCGACGCGAACCGTCATGTCCGCGGTCGCGGTCGTGACCACGATCTCGGCCGTGACCCCTCGAACGGTCGCGATTGCGGAAGCCGCGCTCGTTCTCGGGCCGCGTAACCGGCCGCTCGATCGCGGCGACATTGTCAGAATCACTGCCGAGCTGCATTTGACCGGGAAGAGAATCGGACACCACTTTCGGCGCCGAAGCCTTGATTGTATCGCCTGTCGAATCGCCGCCAACGGGCGCAGCGGTGTCACTTTGAGATTCGGCACCCGATCCACTCACCTGCTGTGGCGTGCTCGCGCCATCCGCACCACCAGCAGCCTGTTCATCGACTGGCGGGTGCGCATTGCTCATCTCTGGAGCACCGGCGTCGACAGAGTCTGTCTTCGCCTGCCGCGAGCTGCTGGCGTTTTTTCGACGCGGAGTTCCACGTGGCGCACGGCGGCGCGGCGCTCGCGCGGGTTTCGCCTCGGTCGGCGACTGGTTATCGGATTCTTCGCTCATAATGAAACTGCGTCAGGCTAACGGCCCCACACGCGTGGGCGATCCGCTGCTCAAACTTCTAAGCTGGCAACTTCGCCAGCACCTCGTCGGGGATATCTAGATTCGAATAGACGTTCTGAACGTCATCGTCGTCTTCGAGGCTTTCGCATAACCGCAGCACCTGGAGCGCGGTCGCCTCATCGACGACAGGAACTGTCGTGTCAGGAATGAAAGTAAACTTCTGCCCACTCGTCGCGACACCCGCGTGTTTGAGCGCCTCAGCTACTGCGTAGAGCTGATCGTGGGAAGTGGTGATAACATACCCCTCCTCCTCCGTTGTCAACTCCTCCGCCCCAGCCTCGAGGGCGAGCTCAAACAGGCGTTCCTCATCAATCGTGTCTCGCGGCACGGTGATCCGTCCCTTTTTGTGGAACATGTAGGAAACGCTTCCGCTCGTGCCGAGGTTGCCGTGATTCTTGCTAAAGATGAGCCGCATCTCCGCGGCGGTGCGGTTCTTGTTGTCAGTGGCGGCCTCCACCAGCACCGCCACGCCACCGGGCGCATAGCCCTCGTAGATGAGCTCGTCGAAGTGCGTCGCCTCCGCGCCTTCCCCCGTCCCACGCTTGATCGCGCGCTCGATGTTGTCGTTCGGCATGCTCTGGCCGCGTGCGGAGAGGATGGCGCTGCGTAGCCGCACATTCCCGTGCGGATCGCCGCCGCCGAGCTTCGCGGCGATGGTAATCTCCTTGGCCAGCTTGCTGAAAAGCGCGCCGCGTTTCACGTCGAGCGCGCCTTTCGAGCGCTTCACCTTGGACCACTTACTGTGTCCCGCCATACGTCGTCGGAAAATCGTTCACTGCAGTCGCGCGGAGCTGCGTTCGCGAGGGAAAATCGGAACCGAAGCGCTCAAGCAAGAACGTCTCGAGCAGGCGGACTGACGGGGTCAATTCAATCGCACCGGCAAGAGCTTGTCAATCAGCGGCGAGCGGCTCGCGGCGGAGGTGCACCTAATGACCAGCGGCTACCCGTGGCCTTAACCCGTGTCCGCCGCGAGCTTTCGCCTGCCCCATTGCCGCGCTCGGCGCGCTCGGCGAGCGATCTGATCCGTAACCACGTGCCGCAAACATCCGCGGTCATCCTGAGGCGGCGAAGCGCGCCGAAGGACCTCACGCTACGACAACAGCTCCTAGCCCTTCCCGTGACGCGGCGGGACTCCACATGAAGGCGTTCCGTCCTGCCGAAGCGCAGGACAGCTAATTACCGTTCGTCGTCGCCGGCGTCGCGCGTTTCCGCGCTGTCGCATCAAGGATGCGCTTCCGCAGCCGCAGCGACTTCGGAGTGACCTCGACGTATTCGTCAGGACCGATGTACTCGATCGCGCGTTCCAGACTCATCTTGATCGGCGCTTCGAGCTGAATGCCCTTGCCGTCACCCTGGCTGCGCATGTTCGTGAGATGCTTTGCCTTGCAAGGGTTCACTGGGAGGTCTTCCGGCCGGGCATTCTCACCTACCACCATCCCGCTATAGATCTCCTCCTGTGGCCCTATGAATAGTCGGCCACGCGCCTGAATATTATTCAGCGCGTAAGCGGTGCTGACGCCGGGCTCCATCGAGATCATCACGCCTCGGTTGCGGCCTTCCATCTCGCCCTTGAACGGCGCGTACTCGCGGAAGAGATGACTCATGATGCCTTCGCCGCGGGTGAGATTGACAAGATCACTCTCGAACCCGATAAGCCCGCGCGTGGGGATGATCGCCTCCACTGAAACACGCGTGGCGTGGTGATCCATTCCGCTGACCTCGCCTTTACGACCGGCGATCGCCTGCAGCACGTCGCCGAGGTTCTCATTAGGTACCTCGACGTAAAGATTCTCGATCGGCTCGAGTAGGCTGCCGTCCTCCGCGCGCTGGAAGATGACCTCCGGGCGCGACACCATCACTTCGTAGCCTTCGCGTCGCATCTGCTCGACGAGAATCGCGATCTGCATCTCGCCGCGCGCGTTGATCTCAAACGCGCCAGCCGCCTCGGTGTCGTTCACCTGCAATGAGACGTTGCCGCGCGTCTCGCGGATCAGCCGCTCACGCACGTGTCGGGCGGTCACAAACTTGCCTTCGCGTCCAGCGAACGGCGAGTCGTTGACCAGGATCCTCATTCTGATCGTCGGCGGATCGATATCGACAAACTGCAGCGGCGTCCGCTCTTCGCGATCCGTCAGCGTCTCGCCGATAAACACTTCTTCAAAGCCGGTCAGCCCGACGATCTCGCCGGCACTGGCATGCTTCGTCTCCACCTGGCCCATCCCAGAGAATGTGTAGAGCGCCGTCACGCTGCCACGTTCCCGCCGCCCATCGCGATGAATACACACGATGGAGTCTCCCACAGCGACACGCCCACTGACGATCCGGCCCAGCGCGATCCGGCCGAGATAATCGCTATAATCGAGGTTAGAGACCAGCATCTGCAGGTAAGGCTCCGACGAGATGGTCGGCGGCGGCACATACTTGATGATGGTCTCGAACAGCGGCGTCATATCCTCGCTGTTCTCGTGGATCTCGCGCATGGCGAAGCCGTTCTTCGCGCTCGCGTAGATGATCGGGAAGTCGAGTTGCTCGTCGTTGGCCTTCAACTCCACGAACAGGTCGAAAACCATATCGAGCACCTTGTGCGGGCGGGCATTCTCGCGATCGATCTTGTTGATCACCACGATCGGTTTCACCCGGCTCTCGAGCGCCTTGCGCAGCACAAAGCGCGTCTGCGCCTGCGGCCCATCGTGTGCATCAACCACCAGCAACACGCCGTCGACCATCTTCATAATGCGCTCGACCTCGCCGCCGAAATCCGCATGGCCGGGTGTATCGACGATGTTCACGCGGTAGCCGTTCCACTGAAACGCGGCGTTCTTCGCTCGGATCGTGATCCCCTTCTCGCGCTCGAGGTCCATGGAGTCCATCATCCGCTCCTCCGTCTTCTGGTTGGACCGGAAGGTACCGGACTGGCGAAGCAGCTGATCGACAAGCGTAGTCTTGCCGTGGTCGACGTGTGCAATGATGGCGATGTTACGAATCTTATCCATGAAACCGGTCCACTCGTGTTTGCCGGCAGGAACCGCCGGGCAGGAGCTTCACAGCCGAAACGGCTGGGAAGCACTTGAGAGCGCGGAATATGCCCGCGCAGAGCCCAGAGTCAAACCCCGGCGCTGAATCGCTCAGGGTGCGGCGAGCAGGACCCGCGCTGACGGCGGGGCCAAGCTGTTCGGCAAAAAGCAGCTCCCCCAGCGGTCATCCCGCTGTTCCACCGCCTCGCAAGTGGACAATCGCCAGCATCCGAAGCCACGCCAGGTGCTTCGCGTACGCGAAACAGCTCCAACAGAATCCGGTTGGAGCTTCGCCTCCCAGCTGCAGATCGATGTCGAACGCTTCGGCCGCGATATCAACGGTGAAGATGTGCGCCGCCGCCTCGCCGCCAATGATGGCCGGGGTACTTCCCTCGGCGTGGACCGAACGCCGGTCCTGTTTCTGAACGGCCGCCGCTTGAGGCTGCAGGCTGATGTCGAAGCGGCTCTCCGTGCCGATTTCGAGCGAGAACTTCAAGCGAAAGGACACTAGCGCGAGCCCCGGGCGGTCGTAGAATCCGGTGTGGCTTGTAACCGGCGATGGTATGGCTCGTGCGCACGCGGCGCGACAAGGCTGTTGTGCTTCGGCATGTTGGCTATCGCGGCGCTCGGCTTATGGTTGCCCGCGGTGAGCACGGCAAAAAATGGAGAGTCCGGTATCGAGGCGCTGTTTCTGGCTGGGCCGCTGCAGGGAGGTCCGGCGCGCCAAGGTGTACCCGACTCGGCGCCATTGGCGAGGGCGCCGATTACGATCCAGCGGGACGGGCAAACCATCGCTACCGTGACGACCGACGCCCACGGACGGTTTCGCATCCCGCTGCCGCCGGGGCGCTACACCGTGGCCGTGAAAGGCGGAAAGCTTGGCTTGGGCGGCTGCGGACCATTCGACGTCGATGTGGTGGCAGGAGAATTCCGAAGCGGGCAGTGGCTGTGCGACACGGGTTTGCAGTAAGGTTACGGCACGTCGCCACGGCGCTGTCACAAACGAGAAACAATGGCTCTGACACCGCGGGTGCTCGGAATCGCGGCCGCCATACTGGCGTCGATCAGCTCACCGTCACGCGTGTGAGCCGATGAAACGGAGCCATCCTCGGTGAGTTTAGCCCCGCGGCGACTCCCGACCGTGGGAGAGTTGATGGCGCAAGACGCAGTGAAGTGCTAGCCGCTGAAGCACGGCTCGCAGCCGCCACCGAAAAGACAGATGTCACACTGCTGGACGAGCTCCTCGCGGCTTACTACGCCGCTTCGCGCGACCGCGCGAAGCGAGCATACGACAAGAAGGGGACCCTGCGCGCTGCCGGGACGGACGGCTTCCCGCCTGTCCGCTTGAACCCGAAGCCCAGCTGACGCTCGGGGAGATCATCGCCGTCGAAGGACGGGGCAAACCGACGGGTGCTGAATTACGCGACGACGACGCGGCCGCAATTACGGTTCCGGTGCGCCACCTTTGGACGAAGAAGGACGGCCGCTGGTTGCTGGTTGCGCAAGTGATCGGCTAGCTAAGATCTCGAAGACGTGGGCAGCGCCACGATCATCACGGCTTCGGCGCCGCCTTGGAAAGCATCCGCCCGCCAGTGTCTCGCAGGCTGCCTGGCGCGGCGCGCCTAAACCTCGCAAGCCTCCCGTCGCTCGGCGACGACGGATCCACCGCGGTCGGGCGCTGGCTTGAACGCCGCGCGCGGCTCGCCAAAAGCAAAACGGCTCCAGCGGAAGTCCGCTGGAGCCGTAATGAATTGAGGTGCTAGACGCCGCTTAGCGGAAGAACAACTCCACGAGGCCGATGCCGGTCGTGATGGTGCTGCCATTCGGTCCGGAGACAACACTCCCGCTGGGTCAGCCGTATCGCGGAAGACATTCGGATTGCCGCTGAGGCAAGTCCCGGGTCGTCGGTGCGGGCCGCTGAGCTGACGCTTGCTGGGCTGCTCGCGGCGCAGTTACGCGCTGGAGCGGACGCCGTTACCGTATACGTCGTAACGCTATTTGCCGTCCCGGTGGAGGGTAGTTGAATCGTGTAGGCGCCGTCTTGCCGCGTCGCGGTGGAGAAGCCGTTGTTGAACTGGACGATCGCTCCAGAAATCGGCCCGGCGGTCGAATCCAAGCGCTTGTTCAGACTTCCCACACGCCCAGATGAGTGCGGCGCAACGACGGCTGCGCCGCGGCCAAATCACGCTTGTCATCGAAAGGCGCCCCAGTAAGCTTGCGCTCCCTGAACCGGGAACCGCATGTCGTTAGCCAGTTTATTGTCTGCCGAGCAGATCATTCCCGAGATGGAGGCCAAGGAACGCTGGCCCGCCATCGTCGAGCTGATTGATCTACTCGTTAGGCTTGGGCGGATCAAGGCCGAGGATCGCGACAGCATCCTGGCCTCGCTGAAGCAGCGCGAAGAGACGATGAGCACCGGGATCGGGTTCGGGATCGCAATCCCTCACGCGTCGTCGGATCGCATCGATCAGGTAGTGGCGTCGTTCGGGCGTTCGTCGAGCGGGATCGAGTTCGATGCGCTGGATAATGCGCCGGTGAAGTTCGTCGTGCTCTTCGTGGTGCCGAAGAACCAATTCCAGACGCACCTGCGCACCCTCGCCTCGATCGCCAAGTTCCTGAACGACCGGGCCACGCGCGAGAGCCTCGCCAACGCCGGTTCGGCCGACGACATCCTTTCGATCTTCCGCGATCGCCCGGCCAAATAGGAGGCGTCCCGAGGCCACGGATTAACACGGATGTTCACGGATTACTGCAGATGATCCGTGTCCATCCGTGTCCATCCGTGGCCACCTTGGCATGGAAACTTTCCAGGCGCGCCTCGCGCGAAAACTAGCTGACGCACTAGCCGCTGCGGATTTGCCGCAGGCCGGCGATGTCACGCCGGCGACGGATCCTCGCTTTGGCGATTACCAAACCAACGCGGCTCTCGTGCTTGCGAAGCAGCGCGGCGAAAACCCACGCGCCGTCGCGCAGCGCATCATCGACAAGTTCGATGTGGCGGAGCTTTGCGAGCTACCGCAGATCGCTGGCGCCGGGTTCATCAACCTGACGCTGCGCAGCGATGCGCTCGAAGAGCAAACGTCCGGCCTCCTCCACGATGAGCGCTTCGGAGTGGCGACGGCAGCAACGCCGAAGCGCATCGTGATCGACTTCGGCTCGCCCAATGTCGCCAAGCCGATGCATGTCGGCCATATCCGCAGCATCGTGCTCGGCGACGCGATGGCGCGAATCGCGCAGTTCCTCGGGCACGATGTGATTCGCGATAATCACATCGGCGACTGGGGCACGCAGTTCGGGATGGTGATCTGGGGCTGGAAGAACTTGCTCGACCGCGAGGCGCTCGAGCGCGGCCCGATTGCCGAGCTTGTGCGCGTGTATAAAGCGACAAACGAACGCAGCGCGGCTGATCCCGCGGTGCGAGATGCCTGCCGCGAGGAGCTGGTAAAGCTGCAAGGCGGCAACGCGGAGAACTTCGCCATCTGGCAGGAATGCGTTGGCCTCTCGATGCGCGAATTCGCGCGCGCCTACGAGCTGCTCGGCATCCGCTACGACATCCAGCGCGGCGAGAGTTTTTACAACGATCGTCTGCCCGGCATCGTCGATCGCCTCCTCAACTCAGGCCTGGCGGAGATCAGCGAAGGCGCAGTCTGCGTCTTCTTCCGCGACATCCCTGAGCTCGCGGACAAGCCGTGCATTATCCGCAAGAGCGACGGCGGTTTTAACTACGCCACCACCGACATCGCGACTGTCGACTACCGCCTCGACGATCTCCACCGGGACACCGTCTGGATCGAGACCGGCGCACCGCAACAGCTGCACTTCCGCCAGATATTCGAGATCGCTAGGCGAGAAGGCCGGCACGCCGACTTCCGCCACATCACGCACGGCAACATCCTCGGCGAAGACCGCAAGCTGATGAAGACGCGCTCCGGCGAGAACGTCGCGCTGCAGGACGTGCTCGACGAAGCGATCGTCCGCGCGCGCAAGATCATCGAGGAGAAGAATCCCGATCTCGACGAAGCGGAGAAAGCCCGCACCGCGCACATCATCGGCATCGGTGCGATCAAGTACGCCGACCTCTCTCAGTTTCGGATGACCGATTACATTTTCTCGTGGGACCGGATGCTCTCGCTACAGGGAAACACCGCGCCTTACCTGCAAAATGCGTACGTGCGAATTCGCTCGATTTTCCGCAAAGCCGGCGTGGACGACAACTCGGCGGAATCCGTCACGCTCATCGAAGCGGCGGAACGGAATCTCGCGAAGCGGCTCTGCCAGTTCGCCGAAGCGGTTCCGAGCGTGCTGAACGACTTCCGCCCAAACATCCTCGCGAACTACCTCTTCGAGCTGGCGAATAGCTTCCATGCCTTCTACGAGGCTTGCCCGGTACTCAAGTCCGAAGAGCCGGCACGCAGCTCGCGTCTCGCGCTCTGCGGTTTGACTGCACGCGTCTTGCAGCGCGGCCTTGATCTGCTCGGCATCGAGGTGCCGGAGCGCATGTAGCTGGTGAGGCGATTTCGCTTCACGCCACTGCCCTGGTCTGCGGAAAGGCGCGCGCCTTTCAGTTTGCTCACCCCCGCCGCGCCTGAAACTGTAACGCCCCATGTCGAACGAGCCGCGCATCCCGACCTCTACCTATCGGTTGCAATTTAACCGCACGTTCACGTTCAACGACGCGCGCGAGATCGTGCCGTATCTGCACGCGCTCGGTATCGACGATTGCTACGCGTCGCCCTACTTCCAGGCGCGCGCGGAGAGCCTCCACGGCTACGACATCACCGATCACAACAAGCTGAACGCCGCCATCGGCTCGCGTGAAGAATACGACGCCTTCGTCGCCGAGCTGCACGCGCGTGGCATGGGCCAGGTGCTCGACTTCGTGCCGAATCACATGGGCATCGGCGAGCCGCTGAACCAGTGGTGGATGGACGTGCTGGAGAACGGACCCAGCTCCGTCTACGCGCCGTACTTCGACATCGATTGGCGGCCGCTAAAGTCGGATCTGCACGACAAAGTGCTGCTGCCGATTCTGGGCGATCAATACGGGCGCGTGCTCGAGCGCGGCGAGCTGAAGGTGCGGTTCGAAGGCGGCGCGTTTTATCTCAATTACTACGAGCACGAATGGCCGATCGCGCCCGGCACCTACCGCCACGTGCTGCAGATCGCGCTCGGCCTGCTCGAGCCACATCGCGACGAAGATTTCTACGCCGAATTCCAGAGCATCATGACGGCGCTCGATTATCTCCCGCGCCGCACCGAAACCGATCCGGCACGCATCGCGGAGCGCGCGCGTGAAAAGGAAATCATCAAGCGCCGCCTCGACCGACGCTGCCAGGAAGCGCCGCAAGTGCTTGATGCGATCCAGAGAGCTGTCACGCAAATCAATGGCACACCGGGCGACGCGCGCAGCTTCGACGCGCTCGACGAGCTGGTGAACGATCAGGCTTATCGCCTTTCGTTCTGGCGGGTCGCGGCGGAGGAGATCAACTACCGTCGTTTCTTCGACATCAACGATCTCGCGGCGATCAAAATGGAACTGCCGGAGGTCTTCGACTCCGCGCACAAATTGCTGCTCGAGTTGGTCGGCAACGGCGCCGTGACCGGCCTGCGAATCGATCACCCCGACGGGCTGTATCTTCCGGCGCAGTATTTTGCGAAGCTGCAGCAGCGTTGCGCTCAAGCGCTCGCGCATGGTCATTCCGAACGGAGCGCAGCGCAGTCGAGGAATCCCGATGGATCACCGAGCGGTCCGCCACGGGATCCCTCGACTTCGCCTTCGGCTTCGCTCGGGATGACCGGCGATGCGCGCGCCGTTTACCTCGTGGTCGAGAAGATTCTGTCGGGCAAAGAACGACTGCCTGGCGATTGGCCGGTGCACGGGACGACCGGCTACGATTTCGGCCGGCTCGTCAACAATGTGCTTTGCGATTCGTCGGCGGAAGACGCAATCACCAAGGCATTCCGGCGGTTTGTCGGCCACTCGATGCACTTCGGGCATCTCGTTTACGCGAAGAAGCGGCTCGTGATGCGGCTGTCGCTCGCGAATGACGTGAACGTCCTCGGCGCAATGCTCGACCGGCTCTCCGAGCAGAACCGCTGGTTCCGCGACTTCACCCTCGAAGCGCTCAGCCGTGCAGTGCGCGAGACGATCGCGTGCTTCCCCGTTTACCGGACGTACGTCACGCCGGGGCAGCCGGTCAGCCCGGAAGATCGCGACGTGATCGATCGCGCCATCGCCGCGGCGAAGCGCCGCAACCCGGCGATCGAGACGTCGGTCTTCAACTTTCTACGCGACATCCTCCTCTTCCGCTTCCCGGAAAATCTCGATGACGAGGCGCGCGCGGCGCATGTGCATTTTGTGCTGAAGTTCCAGCAGTGCACCGGCCCGATTATGGCGAAGGGGCTCGAGGATACGGTGTTCTACATCTTCAATCGCCTCGCCGCGCTAAACGAAGTGGGCGGCGAGCCGCAACACTTCGGCATCAGCGTGGCCGGTTTCCACGAAGAGAACACGCACTATCAGCAGAAGTGGCCGATGGGGATGCTGACGACCTCGACGCACGACACGAAGCGGAGCGAAGATGTGCGCGCGCGGATGGTCGCGATCTCCGAGCTCCCGCACGTTTGGCGCACCTCGCTGCAGCGCTGGCGGACAATCAATCGCCGATTGAAGCGACAGCTCGAAGAGGCTCAGGCACCGGACGCGAACGAGGAGTATCTGCTCTACCAAACGTTGCTCGGCACATGGCCGATGCAGCCCTCCGGCGCGCCCGTTGAGACGGTGACGGAGGAATACGTCGGCCGCATTCAGGCCTACATGACGAAGGCGCTCAAGGAGGCCAAGATCAACACGAGTTGGATCCAGCCTAACGAGGAGTGGGACAGTGCCATGCGGGATTTCATCACTGGCGTCCTCGAGCCGTCAGCGAAGAACAAGTTCGTGCCCACCTTCCTCCCGCTCGCCGCGCAAATGGCACAGCTCGGCGCGGTAAACTCGCTGTCCCAGGTGCTGCTGAAGATGACCGCGCCGGGCGTGCCGGATGTTTATCAAGGCAACGAGATCTGGGACTTCAGCCTCGTCGATCCGGACAATCGCCGGCCGGTCGATTACCAGCTGCGCAAGCAAATGCTCGAGGCACTGGAGAGCGCGTCGCCCGACGAACTGCTGCGCAATTGGGCGGATGGGCGGATCAAGCTACTCGTCACGAGCCGCATGCTGCGTTTCCGCCGCGATCATCCCGAGCTCTTCCTCAAGAGCAGCTACGTGCCGCTCGCGACCGCCGGCACCCACGCCGAGTCATGCATCGCTTTCGCCCGCGAAGAGGGCTCGCAATGGATCGTCACGGTCGCGCCGCGGCTCTCATCGCGCGTGGGATTTCCGCCGATCGGCGATCTTTGGCAGGACACGTCGATCGAGCTCCCGGAAGCGGCCGCGGGAGGTGGCACGAGGGAGCTATTCACCGGGCGTGAGCTGCGAATGGAAGGGCGCGCGCTGATGCTTTCCGAAGCGATGAGCGTCCTGCCGTTCGCCGTCTACACGAACGCGTAGCCAGGCTCGGAGGGGCGAGACTCTGTCGAGCCTGAGAGCAGGCGACGCCACCTCCAAGCTCGACAGAGTCTCGCTCTACCGTGCCGCTGCGCCGCGGCTGAAACGGTCGAATAACCCTGCGATCCAGCCGAGGAAGCCGTTGATGTTCTCGGCGATCTCGGCGCCGAAAGCACCGAACGTGATCGGACCCGACGCCAGCACAAGCATCACGCTGAGGAGCAGCAGGTTCATCAGGTAGATGATGACGAGGGAGAAGAACGTGCCGTGATCGGTGATGTCCGTCTGGCTCTTCGGGATCATCCAGACTGTGAATGTGAGGTGAAACGCCCACGTCACGCCGATGATCGCGTAGAGCAATCGGCCGTACGGCTGCACGTCGGCGAAGAAGCTCAGCGCGCCGAATACGCCGATCGCGATGATGCTGTAGAGCGGGAAAAAATAGGGCGCGAGCGCAATCCAGAAGTTGTTCCGGTCGGTAATGATATGCCCGCCCTCCCGACTGACGCGGAACTGGCTGACGCGGCCGCCCATTAGCCAAACCCAGACTGCGTGCGTGAGCTCGTGACCGAAGACGTAGACGAGCAACGGCCGCGGCAAGCCGAAGAACGCAATCAGCCAGAGCACCGCGCCTAACGAGAAGAACCAGAACTCTTCCGCGGCCCAGAATCCTTCGTTGACGGTCGCACGCGCGAAGACGGTGAAGAACGTCTGCGTGAGGATGGCGGCGGGCGCGACGAGGAACAATCCGACCACGAACTTCACCCAGCGGGTGGGCACCGTGAGCGCGGCGTAGTTCGGCTGCGAGCGCCGCGTCGGGACCACGTACGGCGCGATCTTCACGCGCCGCGCGGGCACGTGTGAGCTGCGCCTGCTCGATGATCTGCGTCTCGCCTCAGCCACGGTTCTTCCGCACGTTACGCAGATGACACTGGTTTGGAACAGCGACCTGTCATTCGGACTGTAGCCCGTTCGACTCCCTTCGGTCGCTCAGGGTAAACCAGGCGCAGTGGAGGAACGGAGCCGCGGGAGCGCGCGACATGGACGAAGCCCCGCAGGGGTGAGGGCGCGGGAGCGACTGACTCAATCCCGCGGCGGCCGTTGCAGGTTGAACCACGGGATCTCTCGACTTCGCTCGAGATGACGAGCGGGGTAGCGCGCTTTACGCGCGGCCCATGTAGTTGCCGGTGCGCGTGTCGATCTTGATCGTCTCGCCTTCCTGGATGAAGAGCGGGACGTTCACCGTCTTGCCGGTTTCGAGGACGGCGGGCTTGGTTACGTTCGACGCCGTATCGCCGCGCAACCCTTCTGGCGCTTCCACCACCTTCAGCTGGACCGATGACGGCAGCTCCACCTGCACCGCGCGACCTTCGGTGTAGAGCACTTCGACCCTCAGATTCTCAACCAAATACTCCTTGGCCTCGCCAAGCAGATTATCGTTCAACGTGACGGTGTCGTACGTCTCCGGGTCCATGAAATGGTAACCGGTGTTGTCTTTGTAAGAGAATTCCACCGTCGTCCGCGCCACGTCGACGAGTTCCACCTTATCGGTCGAACCGAAGCGCACGTCCGCGCTCTTCCCGGTGCCGATGTAGCGGATGATTGCCTGCACAAAGGCGCGCAGGTTTCCGGGCGTGCGGTGCTGCACATCGAGCACGATCGCGATGTTGCCGTTGTATTTGATCGCTTGTCCTTTGCGGAGGTCGTTCGCTGCTGGCATGGGAGACGGAGTTGATAGTTTAGCTTCGCGCGTTTCGCAAGCTGCGGGGAAGCAGGGATGATTTGAAGAACCGCGCGAGCGTAGCAGTCTGCACGGTCATCCTGAGGCTGGCGAAGCGCGCCGAAGGACCTCGCGCTGGGTGATGGGCTCTCCTGTAAGGTACGCATGATCGACACTCCGGGCGTGAGGTCCTTGATTCGTTCGCTCCCGCTCACTCACCGCTTCGCGGCTTCGTCCATGTCGCACCGCTCCCGCGGGCTCCATTCGCCGTCTGCGCGGCTCAGGATGACCGCGCATTACATAGCACCGCGGTTGGTGCTGCTGGCAGCTACAGCAGCTTCAGCTTCGTCAGGTCCTGCGAATCGACGATGCCAACCGGCACCTGCTGCTCGTCCACCACGACCAAATCGTCGATCCGGTGTCGTTCGAGCAGATTCAGCACCTCTACCGCGAGCTTGTCTTGCTGCACGGTCACAGGGTTCAGCGTCATCAAATCGGCCACGAGCCGTTCTCCCACGCGCGCGTCGGATTGAAAATGCCGGACGAAATCGCCGTGGGTGAAGATGCCGAGCAGTGTGCCGTCGCCGTTCGCCACCACGGCCGCACCCGCACGTCGGTCGGTCATCTCCTTCAACACCGAACGCACCTGCGCATCCGGCGCGACCACCGCCAGCGCCTCGCGCGGGCGCATCACCTGATGGACGCGCAGTAAGAGGCTGCGGCTGATCATCCCGCCAGGATGAAACCGAGCGAAGTCTTCCTTCCGAAATCCGCGCGCCTCCAGCAGGACCATCGCCAGCGCGTCACCCAGCGCGAGCATCACGGTCGTGCTCGACGTCGGCGCAAGGTTCAGCGGACAGGCTTCCTGCTCGATGTTCACGTCGAGGAACACCTCGCAATTCTGCGCCAGCGTCGACTTCGGATCGCCGCAGATCGCGACGATGCGGACCTGAAAACGCGCGAGCGCCGGCAGGATGCGCAACAACTCCTCGGTCTCGCCGCTGGCGCTGAGCGCGAGAACGACGTCGCCATCGGACACCATGCCGAGATCGCCATGCAACGCGTTGAGCGAGTTCAAAACCACCGCCGGCGAGCCGGTGCTCGTCAGCGTGGCAGCGATCTTCTTGCCGATCTGGCCGGACTTCCCGACTCCGAGCACGACTACCTTCCCGCGCGCCTCCACCGCTTCCTTGATGAGCTCAACCGCACGCGAGAACTCCTCGCCCAGGCGGTCCCGCAGCCGCTGGAGCTCGAAAATTTCCATCTCGAGCACGCGTTTGCCCTTTTCAAGATACTGCATCGTCCGGTAAGTCTGCGACGAGGCATACGGCGCGGCAAGGATTTGCGTTGTACCTGTGGAGCTCACGCATATGAAAACATTCGTCGTCGCATCGTTCCTGATCGCGCTCGCAGCCATCAGCACCGCGGAAGCGCAAACGCGCCAGACTTTCACCGCACCGGCCGGTGACGCGCGCACCGATCGGACCGAGCGGCGCACGGCTCCGGTTCGTCAGCGACCAGCGGAGGGCGCAATCCCCCGCGCCGCCCGCGGCGGAAATCCAGCGCAGATGTTGAATCCCAAGGCCCCGCAGCGTTACTACGGCAGCGTGGATGACACCGTGACCTACGATCAGAACGATCCGAGGCGTATCACCGGCATCATCCTCTTCGGCATTCGCTGGTAGGGGCGCAACGCTGCGGCCTTCAGGCGCGGCAAGTGGGTCATGTCGAGCGCAGCCGAGACATCCCGTGGCATTACACAATGGTAGAGCCGCGGAATTGATTGAGTCGGTTCCGCTCCCTCGACCCTGCTGGGCTTCGTCCACGTCGCGCGCTCCCGCGGCACCGTTCCTCGCCTCCGCGGAGTTTATCCTGAGCGGGCGCAGCGAGTCGAATGGGCTCCGCCCGGAATGACAGCTTCAGCAGCAGCTGAACGCCCGGTAGTCGCGTGTTATTGCGCGACTTTCCTGAAGCCGGAGATGCTGCACATCTACCGGCAGATCACCGCGCTCGGGCGCGTGCGACCGATCGTGATCGCGCAAAAGCGGGAAGCGGCGGAACGCTTCCCGTTCGACGCCGTCACCGTTCTGCCCAAGCCGGCCACACACTTCCTGCGCCGGATTTGGTATCGCCAACTCAAAGACGCGCCCTGGCAGATCTCGCGCGGAGAAACGGCGAGATTGCTCGGCATCCTCGCTGCGGAACGCGCGGAGTTACTGCACATCTACTTCGGGCACATCGCTGTCCATTTGCTCCCGCTGATCGAACGATGGGCCAAACCCACTGTCGTCTCCTTTCACGGCGCGGACGTCATGGTCGACCTCGAGAAGCCGGCATATCGCTCGGCCACGGTCCGCATGCTCGACGCCGTCCGGCTGGTGCTGGTGCGTTCCGAATCGCTGGGCGACGCGCTCGTGCGGCTTGGCTGCGCGCCCGACAAGATCAGAATCCAGCGGACCGGCATTCCGTTGCACGAGTTCGAATTTCGTCCGCGAAGCTGGCCGATCGATGGCAGCTGGCGATTCGTGCAGGCAGGTCGTTTGATCGAAAAGAAAGGGCTCCGCACAACGCTGGAAGCGTTCGCAGCGTTCGCGCGCGAGCACCGGAGCGCGCAGCTGACGATCGCTGGCGAAGGCCCGTTGCTCGGCGAACTACAGGAGATGGCGCAGCGGTTGGGAGTCGGCGGGCGCGTGTCGTTCGTCGGCTTCGCGTCGCAAGCCGAGCTGCGCGCGCTGTTCTACCAGTCGCACATGTTCCTGCACCCGAGCGAGACTGGTCCCGACGGCAACCAGGAAGGCGTGCCTAATGCGATGCTCGAGGCGATGGCGAGCGGGCTGCCCGTTTTCGCCACCACGCATGGCGGCATACCCGAAGCCGTCCAAGATGGCGTGAGCGGCGTGCTCGTGCCGGAACGCGACGCGGATGCACTCGCGCAGCGGCTCCTCGAGATGGCCGCGCGCCCGGAAGCGCTCTCAACAATGGCAGAGCGCGGCGCCGAAGCGGTGGCGGAGAAGTTCGAGCAGCGAGCGCAGGTGCGGAAGCTAGAGGAGTGCTACTTCGAAGCTATGACTGGGCGGCTTCGCGCTTCGGCAAACGCGTGAAGAAGCGCTCCAGCTCCGCGGCCACGCCGGGGAACGACAGCCGCTCGGCCGCGTTCTTCTGCGACTCGGCAACGGTCCGGTTGTAGAACTCCGCGTCCACCAGTAGCCGCGTCGCGATGTCCACGAGTTCCGCTCCGAAGCGACCTGCACCGCACGTCGAGGAGTGCGCGAGCCGATCGACAGCGCCATTCCCGCCCACACACGGCAGCCGGCAGAGCAGCGCATCCCCAGCCACCTGGCCAGGGACGAAGCTGGTGTCCATCTCGAGCACGAGTTTGTGCTCCGCGACCACACGCAAATACTCGGCGTAGCTGCTGCCGCGCGCCATGACGCGAAGCCGGTTCGGCTTGAAGCCGATCTCATCCAGGAGCCGTGCGCCCTTACGTCCATCGAAGTTGTAGACCGTGACACGGCAGCCCGTCACGTCGCTCACCTGGCGTGCTGTGAAGAGCGCCGCGGCATGGTTCCGCGAGGGCACGTCCCACTCGCGCGTGCCCACCAGAATTCCGTGGCGACCATCGAGCGGCCGGGAGAAGTCCCACTGCGGATCGTGCGTGGGATACGGCGTGGGAATGAACGCAACGGTCTCGCCCTCGCGACGGAGATCCCGGTAAATATCGGCCGCCTCGGGTGTCGGTGCGATGCATCCGTCGGCCGCCCCGACGAGTTGCATGAAGCGGCTCAGGCGGCCGTGATCAGCAAGCTGCTCGGCGATCTGATGCAGGCCCGTTTCCTTGAGCGAAACGGCGACGGTGGCGCCCGCTTTGTGGAGTGCACGCAGCGCGCGTTCCGAAGCCTTGAAGTCACCCCGCAACAGCAGCAGCACCGGATTCCGCGACTCAGCAGCGCGGGCCACATCGCGATGGAAAGCGCCGCCCGTGCATGCGGCGTAGGCATGGAAATTCACCGGCGCATGCGGCGAATCCTGCGGCGCTGCGGCGGTCGCGAAATCCTGCTCCGGATCGCGTCCAGCTGGGTTCAGAACGCTCAGGCGAAATCGATGCATCAGGTCGCTGTGAACATCACGGAGCCGTGGTTTGCAATTGAGTAATGAAATCGATCGTCACGTCATCGGCCGTTTCACTGCGAACCTGCTACTCTCACCGTCATTTCGACCGTAGTGGAGAAATCGCTAACTTCTCTGCCAGCAACGTGCCAGACGCCGGAAGCAGCAAGCGATGTCTCGACTTCGCTCGACATGACAGGGGCGCGGGCGGAACGGTGCTGCGACGCTGCCGCTTGGTTGCCACGGCTTGGCACGACATGGCAGGACGTGACCGGCGACGGCTTCGTGCCGCGCGGCCATCTTACTCGTCTTCCTCGTCCTCTTCAGCCGCTGGCGTCGCGCGAGGAACGCGCTCGCCGCGCACCGGCGCGCGCGGGTCCACCGGCTCCGCTCGCAACACCGGCTCGGCACGGCGAACGGGTACCTCCTGCGACGGAATCGCGGTCGGTTGCGCGCGTGGGATAACGCGCTGCGGCGGCGGAGTCGGCTGTGCGCGCCAATCGGGCTGTAGAGGCCGTGCCGTCGGTTGCACCGGCTGCGCGCGCTCGACTGGCTGAGCCGGCAAGGCGCGTTCGGTGGTCGGCGGCAGCACCTGCTGGCGTTCTGTCGGGGCAACGGGCTGCGCTCTTAATACCGGAACCTCTTCGACAGGCGTCGCCCCCGGGGCGCCGATCGTTCCTTGCTGCGCAATTTCAGCGTCGGGGACGACTGGCCTCACTTCGTTGTCAGCCGCATCAGCGGGCTTCGGGGGACGCACTGTCGATTTGACCGCGTTGTACGGATCTTTGTCGGCAAGCACGGTGGGACCCTTTAACGCCACCGGCTTGACCTGCGCGGTATCGACGGCGAGCGACGCGCGCGGCACGCCAGCATCCGGGAGGTCACGCACGATCCTCGAGCGCGCATCGCCATGCACGTTGCACGGCTCGGCCGGCATCTGCTCCTTGGTTGCGATCTCGTGGTAGCTGGTGCGTTTGCCTTTCTCCTCGCATTTGTCGGTCGCGAGGAAGCCCGACTTCGAGCAGATCTCGACCTTCAGCACCGTGGCCGGCTGAGCAATTTCCCGAGGCACGTAGCGCTGCGTCGATGCGTTCATCACGTCGACCCAGACCGGCAGCGCGATCTGGCTGCCAAACGCGCCGCGGTAAATCTTCTCCGGCTTATCGAACCCGGCACGCACTGCGACGGTGAGGCCGCTGCTGTAGCCGGCGAAGAGCGCTTCGGTGAAGTCATAGGCGGTGCCGGTTTTCCCCGCGGCGGGAAATTGCTGCAGGCCGTACTTCTGCCGCGCAGCCGCGCCGGTGCCAGTCTCGAGCGCATCGACGAGGCACGAGTGCACCTCGAAGGCGCTCTCCGGTTTCATGACCTGCTGGCGCGTGCGGTCCTGCTTGGATTGCCACACGATCTTGCCGTCCTTCTCCTCGATGCGATCGAGGATGTAGGGCGCACTCGGCCGTGAACCGCCATTCGGGAACGCGGAGTAGGCGAGCGCCAGCTCAGCGAGCGTCACCTCACTGGCGCCCAGAAACGACGCTGGAAATGGCCGCAGCGGCGATCGAATGCCGGCAACTTTCGAAAGCTCGAGCACCTTATCCACCCCCGCCCGCATGCCGAGTCGCACCGTTGCGCCGTTCTTTGATTTCGCGAGCGCCTGGCGCGCGGTCAGCGGCCCTTCGTAGCGGTTGTCTTCCCGCTCCGGCCCCCACTCGCCCAGAATGCCGGTCGTGCCGCCGATCATGACCGCGCGATTATCGAGCGCCGAGTCTTCCACCACCGTGCCGGGAAACATCCCCTGCTCGAACGCCGCCGCATACACAAACGGCTTCATCGCCGTGCCCGCGGGTCGGCGCGCCTGCAACGCGCGGTCGTATTGCGCGTGCTCGAAATCGCGCCCGCCCACGAGTGCCACGATTCCGCCCGTCTGGTTGTCGAGCGCGATGACCGCGCCCTGCAGATATTCGGGCGGCGGCATCTTGTTCATCGTGTTGGTTTTCTTGGCCGCGCGATAACGCTCCGCATAAGCCGCGTATAACTCATGCGCGTAGCCGGGCACCTTCTCGGCGGCATCGAGATGCCTGCGCAGTGATTCCTCCGCCGCTTTCTGGATGTCGGCATCGATCGTGGTGCGAATGCGAAAGCCTTCGTTCATGGCGCGATCCCAGCCGACGGCATCGATCACCTGCTGGCGGATCTGGTCCACCGCATACGTCTGCCCCTGCGCACTCTGCCGGCTGCCGACCGCGACTTCTTCAGCCTGCGCCCGCTGCGCTTCCTGCGGCGTGATAAAACCGAGATCGCGCATCCTCTCGAGCACCTGGTTGCGCGCCTGGCGCGACTGCGCCTTGTCGGTCCACGGCGAAAGCCGGTTGGGGCTCTTGATCAAGCCGGCCAGCGTGGCGGCTTCCGTCACCGTCATGTCGCGCGCTGGTTTACCAAAGTAGCCACGCGAGGCCGCTTCCGCGCCATAGAGACCGGCACCGAAGTAGATCCGGTTCAGGTACAACTCCATGATCTTCTGCTTGCCGAAACGCTCTTCGATTCGGCGGGCGAGGAAGATCTCCACCAGCTTGCGCCGGAAGGTGCGGTCGCGGAGCGCGAAGGTGTTGCGCGCGAGCTGTTGCGTGATCGTGCTCGCGCCCTGCCGCACGCCGCCGGCGGTGAAGTTCTTGAGCGCGGCGCGCACGATACCAAACAAGTCATACCCGCCGTGCGTGTAGAACTTCGTGTCCTCCACCGCGACGACGGCGTTGATCAGATCGCGCGGGAGCTTGTCGTAGGTGATCGTCTCGCGATTCTCCACGTAGATCTGGCCGAACATCTTCTCGTTCCGATCCAGGATCACGCTCGCGGACTCCATCTGCTCGAGCTTGGCCAGGTCGTATGCCTCCGCCTGCGCGCTCAGATCAGCCGCCAGAATCAGCCAGTAAATGCCGAGCCCGATGAGTAACACCGCGAGCACACCGGCCGGCACATAGAACAGCGGTTTCGTGTACCAACGGCGCTCGTAGTAACGACCCGGCGGGCGCGAAGAATAAGAAACTGGCATGCTGGGCAGAGCGGACGAAAAGGGTGCTTCGCGGCTGGGGGCGCAACTTAGGTGCAATCTCCATCAAAATCCAAACTGCAATACAGCGGCGAAGCGGCGGCTTGTTGTCGCGAAGCCGCTCTGTCGGCCTGAGACGCGTGTCCACCGCGACAGAGCGCCGTCGCTAAAGCTGCGACCCAATCGCACGCAGGACGTTCGACGTTCGACGTTCGACGTTCGACGTTCGACGTTCGACGTTCGACGTTCGACGTTCGACGTTGCGGCGTTTGCTAAGCGCAGAACCACCGCTGGTCGATTTCATCCGCGCGCACATCCATGCTCGCGGCCCGGTGACGTTCGCCTGGTTCATGGAGCAGGCGCTCTATCACCCCGAGCACGGCTACTACAGCTCCGGCCGGGCGAAGATCGGGCGCGGCGGCGATTACTTTACGAGCGTGAGTGTGGGGCCGCTGTTCGGTCGCCTGATGGCGGCACAATTTGCTGAACTCTGGGAGAAGCTCGGCCGGCCGGGCGACTTCACCGTCGTCGAGCAAGGCGCCCACGGAGGCGAGTTCGCGCGGGACGTGCTCGCTGCGGCGGAGGAGCGGACGCCCGAGTTTCTCGAAGCGCTAACGTATCGTATCGTCGAGCCGTTCGACGCTCTCCGCGCGAGACAGCGGCAAGCGCTGACGGACTACGGCGCGAAGGTCGGATGGCGGCGGTCGATTGACGACCTGGAGCCGTTCGCCGGCGTTCACTTCTCAAACGAGCTCGTCGACGCAATGCCGGTGCACCTCGTGCGCTGGACGGGAAGCGAGTGGGTCGAGCGTCACGTCGCCCTCCGGGAGGAAAGCTTTGCATTCACCGATGGGCCGATCGCCAGCGCCGCGCTCGGCCACCGCTTAAGGGAGATTCCGCTCCCGGTGGCGGCCGGCTACGAGACGGAAGTGAACCTCGCCGCGCTCGACTGGATCGATGCCGTGGCGCCAAAGCTGACGCAGGGCTTGGTCATCGCTGTCGATTACGGATACGCGCGCGACGATTACTACGCGCCGGGGCGGACGGCGGGCACATTGCAGTGTTACGCGAATCACCGCGTGCTGTCCTCTCCGCTGACGCAGCCCGGCCGCGCGGACATCACGGCGCACGTCGATTGGACCACTCTGGCGGAACGCGCGGAAGCACGCGGCCTCGCGATCGCCGGCTTCACTGACCAGCATCATTTCATTACCGGGCTGCTGACCGGCGCCATCGGCAGTGAGTTCGAAGGCGCGGCCGACGCAAAGACGCGGCGAGCTCTCCACACCCTGCTCCACCCGACGCTGCTCGGAATGGCGTTCCAGTTCCTCGTCCTCAGCAAACGCGTCACCGGCAACGCTGAACTTGCCGGCTTGCGTTTCGCGCGAGATGCCCGCGCAACGCTCGGCCTCTCCCCGCGGTCATCCTGAGCCGCGAAGACGGCGAAGGACCTCACGCCACACCCAACGTTTAGGACAAACTCGTGATTCAGTCACGGCTCCGCACGAGAGCGCCGACTCTACAGCGGAGGTGGTTGCGGCGCTGCCCCGAAGTCCCGGCACACCGCCCAGCCGGCGACAGCCGCAGCCACACCGAAGCCGTAAGCACCGCCGCGATCGGCGTTGACCTGGCACGCGCTCGCCGCAACGTGCTGGTTCGATGCAACCGCGCGACCTGCCCATCTATGAGCTCGAGCAGGAAATTGTTCGCTCGTTAGGCAATCGACCGCGGCTCATCCTCCAGGCGCCCACCGGATCGGGCAAATCAACGCAAGTTCCGCAGATCCTGCTCGATCACGGACTGCTCGGCGATCGTGAGGTGGTCATCCTGCAGCCGCGGCGGCTTGCCGCTCGGCTGCTGGCGTCGCGTGTCGCGCAGGAGCGGAATGGCCGCCTGGGCGAAGAAGTCGGCTACCAGATCCGCTTCGAGAATGTTGTCTCGAAACGCACGCGCATTCGTTTCGTGACCGAGGGCATTTTGCTGCGGCAGCTCATTCAGGACCCCGAGCTGCGCGGCGTCGCCGCGATTCTGTTCGACGAATTTCACGAGCGGCATCTTTACGGCGACATCACACTGGCGCGGGCACTGCGCTTGCAGGAGTCAGCGCGTCCGGACCTCAAGATCGTCGTGATGTCCGCGACGCTGGATACCGGCTCCCTCGACAAATTCCTCGCGCCCTCTGCACTGCTCACGTCGAGCGGTCGGCAACATCCAGTCGCCATCGAGTATCTGCAGAAGCCGGTCCGCTCAGATGATTACCCGATCTGGGATCTCGCGGCTGATGAGCTCGATCAACTCGCACGCACAACAGACGGCGACGTGCTCATCTTCATGCCGGGTAAGTACGAGATCATGCGCACGCTCTCAGCAGTGCGTGCCTCGCGCGTCAGCAGCCAATTTGTCGCGCTGCCGCTCTATGGCGAGCTGCCTCCGGCCGAGCAGGACGCTGCGCTCGCCCGTTACGACAAACGCAAAGCGATCATCGCCACCAACGTAGCGGAGACGTCGCTCACCATCGAAGGCGTACGCGTGGTGATCGATGGCGGCCTGGCGCGCCTTGCGCGGTTCGATCCGCGGCGCGGGATCAATACGCTGCTCGTCGAGAAAATCAGCCGGGCGTCAGCCGATCAACGCGCCGGTCGGGCGGGTCGCACTGCGCCAGGCCGCTGCCTCAGGCTCTGGACGGAACGCGAGCATCTGGAGCGCGCTGCGCAGGAGTTGCCGGAGGTGAAGCGTCTCGACCTCTCCGAAGTCGTGCTGACGCTGAAAGCGAGCGGCATCGACGACGTCGCTGAATTCCGCTGGCTCGAACCTCCGGACCCGCGCGCACTCGCCCGTGCCGAGCAGTTGCTCGCCGACCTCGGGGCTCTTTCCGGGCCGGTGAAGTCGATCACTGATCTCGGCCGGCGGATGCTCGCCTTCCCGGTTCATCCGCGTTACGCGCGCATGCTGCTCGCGGCCGAGGAGCACAGGTGCGTGCGCGCGATCGCCTTGATCGCTGCCGTGACACAAGGCCGCGGCCTTCTCCGTCGCGCCGAAGGCAAGCAGGCGCGCGAAGATCGGGATGATTTGTTAGGCTCGGACGACGATTCCGATCTGTTCGTCCTGATCCGTGCCTTCCGCTTCGCGGAGAAGAACAACTTCGATCCGAAGCGTTGCGCGCATTTGTCCGTGAACGCCAGTGCCGCTCGCGAGGCGGCGCAGCTGTGGGAGCAGTTCGTAGCGATCGCGCGAGACGAGGGCCTGCACGTCGAGGCACAGGAGGCGGAACCCGGCGCAATCCAGCGATGCGTGCTCGCGGGTTTTCCAGACCAGGTGGCGGTGCGGATGGACCAGGGCACGCTGCGTTGCGCGCTCGTGCATGGCCGCCGTGGCGTGCTGGCGCGCGAGAGTGTGGTGCATCGCGCGCCGCTGCTCGTCGCATCGGAGATTCGTGAGATCGAGAGCAGTGACAAAGAGCGGCAGGTACTGCTCACGCTCGCGACGCGCATCGAAGAACCCTGGCTGCGCGACCTGTTTCCGCAAGCATTCAGCGAGGCGGTTGAGGTGACGTTTGATGCCACCTCACGCCGCGTGGTGGCGCAGGCGAAGATTACCTTTCACGATCTCGTTCTGCGCAACGGCCCCGCGGATGTCCCGCCGGAGCGCGCGGCGGCGCTTCTCGCCGAGCAGGTGATCGCGGGCACCTGTCCGCTCAAGAACTGGGACAACGCGGTCGAGCAATGGATCGCGCGCGTGAACTGCGCATCGCGCTGGTTTCCCGAGCTGCAGATCCCGGCGATCGGACCGGACGACAAGCTTCTCCTGATCGAGCAGATCTGCGGCGGCGCGGTCAGCTACAAGGAAATCAAAGATCGGCAGGTGTGGCCGACGGTAAAGTCATGGCTGCCGCCGCACCAGCAGGCCGCGATCGAGCAGCTCGCGCCCGAGCGCATCGAGCTGCCGAACGGGCGCAAAGCGAAGATCGCCTACGATGTCTCCGGTTCGCCAAGCGTGGCGGCGCGGATCCAGGACCTTTACGGCGTGGAGCGAAACCTGACGCTGGGACGCGCGCGCGTGCCGCTCGTGATCCAGGTGCTGGCGCCGAATCATCGCCCGATCCAGATCACGAGCGACCTGGAAGGCTTCTGGCGCGACGCCTATCCGAAGATCAAGAAGGAGCTGCAGCGCAAGTACCCGAAGCACGAGTGGCGGTAAAGCGCCCACGTCCCTACGCAGTCATCCCCGAGCGGAGTCGAGGGATCCCGTGGCTGATCGATCGTGTCGCCACGGGGTCTCTCCACTTCGCTGCGCTCCGGTCGAGATGACAGGCAGACCTCTGCTACACGGGTTTCGCGGCACGTTTCCGGCTCTGATTGGAGCTCGGTCGAATTCTCCTGCCGTGAACAAAGAACTAATCGATGCCCTTCTTGCCGCGATGCTCGAGAGCGCCGCAGGCATTTCCGACCTGCTTTTTGCTGTCGGCAAACCGCCGATCGTGGAGCAGCACGGCGGGCTGGAGGAGTTCCCGGTGGACCTGCCGCCGGATGGCACGCTGACCGAGACGCACATTGGCGACATCGCGGCCTGCCTGATGAACGGTCAAGAGCGGCTCGTAAGCGACCTCACGGTGAACGGCTCCTGCGACTGCAGCTACTCGGTCGAAGGCGTGGCGCGATTCCGCGTGAACATTTTCCGGCAAAACGGGCACACCGCGATCGTGATGCGGAAGCTGGCGACCAAGATCCCGACGCTCGAAGCGCTCGGGTTGCCGGAGATCTTTGGCGAGATGGTGAGGGAGAAGAACGGCATCATCTTCGTGACCGGCTCCACCGGCAGCGGCAAAACAACCACGCTGGCCGCGATGCTGAATGAGCTGAACCGCACCCAGCGGATTCACATTCTCACGCTCGAGGATCCGATCGAGTTCCTCCATCCGCACCAGCAGGCGCTCTTCAATCAACGGGAGCTGGGCAAGGATTTCTCCACTTTCGCAGCCGGTTTGCGGGCGGCGCTCCGACAAGCGCCGAAGGCCATCCTGGTAGGCGAAATTCGCGACCGCGAGACGATGGAGATCGCGATGACGGCGGCGGAAACCGGTCACATTGTTTTCTCGACCCTGCACACGATCAACGCCGGCCAGACGATCAACCGCATCCTCGGCATGTTTACCAAGGACGAGGAGCAGCAGCTTCGCCAGCGGCTCGCCGACACGCTGCGTTTCGTGGTGAGCCAGCGGCTCGTGAACAAGATCGGCGGCGGCCGCCTGATGGTGAGCGAGATCATGGGGAGCAGCCTGCGCACGCGCGAGACGTTGCTCTACGGCGAACGCGAGAACAGCAGCTTCCAGGAAATCATCGAAGCCGGCTGCACGATGGGCTGGCACAGCTTCGATCAATCGCTTCTGAAGGCTTACAAGGAGGACGTGATCACCGACGAGACGGCGCTGATTTTCTGCCAGCACAAGAACAAGATGCGGCGCGATATCGACATGCTGAAGAAGCTGCGCGATCAGCTGCACGACGAGCCGTCAGGTCTCACCCTGGAGATGTCACCGGGGCACAAGTAACCAGTTTTCTCAGCGAACCAGGAACCAAATGGACGACCCACGAAGCACCGCACCGGCGGAACGACCAGGCGCGAATACGCCGCCGTCAGATCACGACTCGAGCGAACAATGCAAGTTCCGCGAGGACTTGAACCACAAGCTGCGGACGCCGCTCAACGCGATCATCGGCTTCGCGGAGCTGCTTGCTTTGCAGCCGGGCAGCACGCGGAAAGATGGCGACGTGCAGCAGATTCTGAAAGCGGCGCGTGAGCTCCTCGGCGTGATCGAGCGGGAACTGGGCGAACCCCGTGGCGACGAAGGCACGAGCACGGCGACCTCAGCGCCCGCCTGTGATGTGCTTTACGTGGAAGACGACGTGGTCAATTTCACCCTCGTCGAGCGGATCCTGGAGTATCGGCCGGCGCTAAACCTCTTGCACGCTCCGCGAGGGCACCTCGGCATCAAGATGGCGGAAGCCTACCGTCCCAAGCTGATCCTGCTCGATCTGAACCTGCCGGACATGCATGGCTCACAGGTCCTGCAGCGTCTCCAGGCGGACCCGGCCACTGCGGAGATCCCCGTGGTGGTGCTAAGCGCCGATGCCACGCCGAGCCAGATCGAGCGATTGCTGACCACTGGCGCGAAGAACTACCTGACGAAGCCATTCGATCTCGAGCCTTTCCTCGCGGTGGTGGATGAATTCACCGTGACCGACAAGTAGGCCCGCTTTCTGCAAACGCGCGCGCGCTCAGAACGACGCTCGCACTCCGAGCAATGCACCGCGGCCGGCTAGCGGCGCGATGTCCTTCAGGAACGAGGTGTGCAGCCGCGCCTCCTCATTCGTTAGGTTGGTCCCTTTCACGTAGACCTCGAACTCGGCCGAGCGCACCGGCAGCCGGTAGCTCATGCTCGCGTTGAGCAGGAAATATCCGTCAGTCGGCAGCTCGAACTCGGCGGTGCGGTTTTGCTCGTGCGCGTATTGCCCTTCGAGACGCGCATGAAACTGATCGTGCCAGCCATAGACGAGAGCCGCGCTGGAGCGGAACGGCGTGATGCGCGGCAGCGAGCGATCGGTCCCGGTGTTTTGCGCGTAGACGTAGTCGGCCTTCAGTTCGGCGTGCAGCCGATGCGCTGTGTGCGCCGCGTCGCTGGCCATGCCTTTCGCTGCTTCGGCGGCGGGAGGCGCCGGCTCGCTCAGCGGATGCTCCAGGATGTGCACCAGTGCTTCAAACTCGCCGCCTACAAAATGCGCGTCGGTGGCCCGATAGGCAAAAATCGGCAGACCCTCCTCGCCGCCTTCGCCTTCCGAGAGCTCGCCCGTCGGCTCCGCGGTGATGAAATCCGCAAAGCGATTGTAGAACAGCGTGACCGCGCCAGTCACGCGGCCGGCTGTTTTCCGGAACGCGAGGTCGAAGGCGAGCGAGTGCTCTTTGCCCAGCTCCGGATCGCCGAGCTCGAATGAATTCGTCGCGATATGCGGGCCGTTCGCGAACAGCTCCACGTACGTCGGCGGCCGCTGCGTGTACGCGGCCGAGAACGCGATCACGTACGGCTCCACCGGCGTGTAGACGATGCCCGCCGATGCGCTAAAGGCGTCGAAGTCGCGCGACAGCTGCGGACCGAACATCGGATTTTCGCGCCGCTCGTTGGCCTGGTGATCGTAGCGTCCGCCAAATTGCAGCCGCACCGGATTCAGCGCGATCTCTTCAAACAGGAATACCGCATGCGTGGCTGTTTCCACCGTGGGCAGGAATGCCTCTTCACCCAGCGCGGAGAAATCGGTGCTCTGCGTCTGGTAGCCGATGCCACCCTCCAGGATGCCGAGCTTTTCGTGCAGCACCTCGAGCCGACCGTCGTATCCCTCCACGTCGAAGACGGTGCCAACTTCAGCACCTTCGAACTCGGTGTGAGTGTAGTCCGAGAGGCTCCACTTGTAGTTGATCGCCTTGATTGGCGTGAACGGCTTATTGAATGCGCCGCGCACATCCCAGCGCTGTTGTTCCAGATCGATCGTCACGTCGGGCTCCGCGACAGTGCCGTAGTTTGAGTCGAAGACGGAGTACGCCGCGCCGACGTAGCCGCCCTCCCACACATATGACGCGCCAGCGGCTCCGCCCTGGCTCTCGCCTGCGCTGTTCGGCAAGGTGCCACGCGCCTCGCGCTCGCCAGGCTCGAGCGGTTGGAGGCGGCGCAGGCGTTCCGAACGCGCAAAGCCTGGGATCTCGACGTCTTCCGTCGCACGCTTGAAGCCGTCGAGGTGAACGACTACGCGCCCGAGTTGGAACTCGACCAGACCGGCACCTGAGCGTTGCTCTTCCGCGCTGCTGAAGCGTGCGTCCGCTTTGCCCATCACCGGCCGTTGCAGCGGCTCGGTCGGGATGCGGTTATCGATCAGGTTCACCACACCGCCGACCGTGTTCGGTCCATAGAGCAAGGTCGCGGGCCCGCGTACCACGTCGATCGTTTTGATCGTGAGCGGCTCGGCGCTGACGGCGTGGTCCGGGCTGACGTTCGAGGCGTCAATGGTCGTGACGCCGTTTTGCAGCACGCGGATGCGATCTTCGCCCAGCCCGCGGATGACGGGACGGCTGGCCCCCGGACCGAAGTAGGTGGAGCTGATGCCGGGTTCGCGGTTGAGCGTTTCGCCGATGGTCGGCTCGAGCCGCAGCTCGAGCTCTTCGCCCGTGAGGACGGTGACGGATTGCGTTTGCTCGAACAGGTCGCCGCCGAGCGGCGTCGTGCTGACGATGATGCGTTCGTGCGTCGCTTCCTCGGGCGCGGGAGTGGTGGAAGGACGGACGGCGTCTTGTGCGAGGCCGGTGGCTGCACTGGCAATCAGCGCGAGCGGAAACAGGATGGATGGTTTGATATCGATTCTCCTAAAGATGGAATTCTTCGCGTGCATAGGCGCGACGGTTCACGAACAGGCGAAAGCCGCCGCTGGATCAGCGGGCGAACGCGCCACTGCGCGAAGACTCAGCGTCCCGGCGAAACCGGAGCAGGAGAGGCAGCGAAGCTGCGCGCTTAGGAGAGAGCCGGCGGTGCGTGCTCGAAGACACGCGCGCGCTGGAAGAGCGCCGGCAGCCAGACGGGCTGCAGGGCCGGAACAGTAGAGAAGAGCGAGACGGCTCGCGGAACTGCGACGGCGAGCGGCGCGTCATCGGATTCGATCCCTGTCTCGACGACCGTGAGCGCGCACTCGTGCTGCGGATGCCCGGCATCCGAGTGCAGATGCTCGTGGAGTGCGGGCGCCGCACTCAGCAAAAAGGCGAACAGGAACGAGCTGAGCGCTGCAAGGGCGACGGCAGCGCGGCGGTTCACAAGGTCGACTTTGTTTCAGTTATGGAAGAAGCGCAAACACGCCGGCAATCGGCGCCCGACACCCGCGCCGCCCTAACTGTCATTCCGACCGAAGTGGAGGAACCTCTAACTTCCTCCGGTACTCAGGGCGCCAGGAGCAGAAGGAACCTAGAGATTCCTCCACTAAGGTCGGAATGACAGGACCGTCGGTCGACTGCGGGAGAATCGGAGGTCAGTGAGCGTCACGCCACATTCCAATAATGGTGATCCTGCCGTGAGAGCGCCCAGTTCGGGTTCGTCTTCACAAATTCGAGACAGGTGCGCAAGCTCGCCGGATCTTCCTGTTTGCCGATCGAGAGCGGCTGCACGTAGCGATACATGAAGTCCGTCTGGTCGTCCGGATGCGCGGAGCGGAAATCCTCGATCGAGAAGCCGTTCAAGCTCGGCACGATTTTGACTTCGTTGCCGTAGGTCTGGACCCACTTCGACGGGTCGTGCGGCGAGATGGAGAGCCAGTCGACCGGCGGGATCATGCGCCGATGTCCACTCGACGCGACGGCGATGGAGAAACGCCGACGACGCAGCGCGCCGATCAGCGCGATCAGGTTGTGATCCGTCGGCTCGCCGCCGGTCACCCAAACCCATCGGTCGCGCGCGTTCTTCGGCGTAATGTCATCGGCGCGCGCCGCGATCTCGTCGGCGGTGGCGATTTCCTGCTTCCGGTAATCCGTGTCGCAATGCGCGCAGCCGACCGAGCAGCCCGCCAGGCGCACGAAGCACATCTGGAAGCCACGGAGATGCCCTTCGCCCTGGATGGTCCAGAAGATCGGGTTAGGCGCGAGCGGGTATTTCATTCAACTCTTAATCTTAATCTTAATCTTAATCATAATCCCGCCCGATCCGACCCCGAAGATTAAGAGTAGGATTAGGATTACGAGTAGGAGTCGTCACCGCGCCTTCGCGCGATGGAAGAAGTGCTCGAACGACGCGTAGATGAAGACGCCGAAATCGGGCGCTGCTGAGGTGACACCGATCGGCGCGGCGAGACCGATGACGGTCTGCGCGTCACCGGGATGATTAAAGGCGTAGCGGAAACCGGGTGAGATGACGACAGACGCTTCGCGATCAGCGTGGCCGAAATCGTCCACTTCCTCATCCCACTCGGCCAGCGCCTCGAGCATGAGGTTGAAGTTTGGAGTCACGGCGTAGATGGCGCTCGCGCCGAGGTGGTAATTGACAAGATCGTGGCCGTTCACGTCCGGCAGCAGCGTCGCTCCGGCGTTGCCGTGCAGCGTCACGCGATCGCTCACTATTTTGCTGACTGGCAGGTTGAGCTGATACCCGAGCGTGTCATTGCCGAGCCCGTCCTCTTCGTCGCCGGTCGGCAGGATCAAACTAACCCGCGGCGCGAACGCCGGCAGCGTTTCGGATTCCATCAAGACCTGCAGTCGATAGTTCAGGCTGATGTCCTCGATGCCGTTCGTCGAGCGGCCGCCTTCGTCGAGAAAGGTGTAGGGCAGCGTGTAGGAAAGCTGGTGCGTCTGCGAGAAGAGCGGCCACTCCTGCGTGAAGACGAACGACCACGCGTTGTCGTCCGGCCCCGCCTGACGCTGGCGCGTATGGACGATGTTCAGGATGTGCTGCACCACGCCGGGCCCCTGGTTGTAGGCCTCTTCAATCAGGAACGAGTTGTCCTGCACGGCCTCGGCCGGTCTTTCCGATGACGCCTTCTCGAGCGCAGAGAGCGAATCGCGCCCTGCCATAGCCGGAATCGTCGCACTGAACAACACGAGCGACAGCAGTGTCTTAGTAAGAGTCACGGCGCGGATGCTAACGGAGACATCCGCGGGCGCGAGGGTTAATCGGCATGAACACAACGACCTGCGTAAAACCGAGAGTGACGAAGCGACGCATCGCGATGGCGATGACTCTCGCTGCTGTCGGAATGGTCTGCGCGAGCGCGCGCGCCGTGACGTTCGCCGGCGTGCCGCTCGCGCCGGGAGCGACGGTGCGCGCGGAGGTTCCACTCAGTCCGCAGCAGCAGCGTTACGTCGCCGAAGGCGGAAACGCGGTGCCACCGCACGCGGTCGCCGTGCTTGCGGTGCCGGCTGGGTTCGATCCCGCGAAGGGCTGGCCGGTGTTGGTGGTGTTTTCGACCAGCGACCTGAAAATCCAGAACCGCGACGACCTGGTGAAATTGTATCGCGAAACCGCTTTGCAGGAAGGCTGGGTGATCATCGCAGGGGATGGGCCGCAGCCACCGCGGCAGGACAGCTCCGGCTGGCGATTCGGGATGACGCTGGCCGCGCTCGACGCAATGCACCGCAGCTTCCCTGCCTCCACGCAGTGGCCGATCGCGTGCGCCGGGTTCTCCGGTGGCGCAAAACGCTCCGGCTTGCTGGCGCCCTTGCTCGCGCTCGCCGGCTATCGCATCGCCGGCCTCTTCCTCACCGGACTGAACGAGGACGCGCTCAGCCGGGGCTACGGACAGTACAACCCCGGCGCCGGGTTCCTGCGCACGAAGGTGTTTTTCAGCAGCGGCGCGCGCGATGCGACTGCGCCGCTCGTCCAGCAGAACTCCGTCCGAGCTTCGATGGCGCGGCGCGGCTTCAGCAATATTCGCCACGAGACGTTCGACGGCCCTCACGTCGTAAAGCGCGCGCACGTCGCGGCGGCACTCCGCTGGTTCCGGGAGTAGCGCTCGACACGCGAAACGACATGGCGTACCGGTGCGGCTATGATCGGCCCAGCTAAGATCTACTTCATCATTTTCGGCCTGCTTACGATCGTCGGCGGCGTGATTGGCTATGCCTCGAAAGGCAGCATGGCTTCGGTCATCGCCGGCTCGATCTCCGGCATCCTGCTGCTGCTCGGGGCGTTCCTGTTGCCTAACAACGCCACCGCCGGCCTGGCCATCGCCGGCATCGTATCGATCCTCCTCGCGGGCCGTTTCATCCCCGCGTTCATGAAGAGCGGCGATTTCATGCCATCGGGAATGATGGCAATCCTGAGCGCGATCGGCGTCGTCATGGCGATCGCTGCGTTCATGAAACGGTAGCGGCGCGGCCGCGGAGATTCACGGGTGAGGACGTTGCGGGTAATCGCGCTGCTGCTGTTTTGCGCCGCGATGACGGCCATCATCCTGCGCTGGGTCTCGCTCGAGCGCTGGCGCAAGAATCTCGTCAAAGTCATCGACGAGCCCGTTCGCGTGGAGCCCACCCCGAACCCCACTCCGACGCCGCCGCGCACGCAAGTCATTGGCGGCAAGCTCGAGACGGCGCGCTTGTTCAGCGGCATCACCGTGAACGCCACCGTCGAGCCGACACCCGGCGGCCCCGCATCGGAAGAGCGCGGCGATCCGCAGAGTTACGTGCTCGATCTCAAGCTGCATGCGCGCGTCCCCGCGCCTAACAAGAGCATCGACGAGCTGGCGAAGGTGAACCCGGAGCTGCCGCGCCTGCTGCCGGGACTCGCGGGGATGGTGAAACCGGATTCCGTCTCGCCGTTCTTCACCGAACTCTACGAGACAAAGATCAAGCGCCTGCGCGCGAATCTCACGCGCCTCGATCAGCTGCTCTCGCGGCATAACTTCTATGACTGCCAGACGATCCTCCAGCTGGAGCATCCGGAAACGAAACGCAAAGCCGTGCTCATCCAGGCCGAGATGGATGTCGATGCCGACGGCTCCGATTCCGACCGGCTGCCGGCCGGCAGCGGCGTGTCGACCCACTTCCAGCCTTACACGAGCTACCGCTGGCCCAAGAAGACGAGCAATCCGAGCGCGTACCTGCCCATGCTCGAGGAACGGATCAAGACCCACGAAGCGGAGGCGAACCAAAAGGCCACAGGCGCCGCGCGCAAAGCGGAGCTGAAGGGCGCGATCGCGAACGCGCGCGACGGCATCGAGCAGCTGAAGAAGTTCAGCTTCCTCATCGGCGCGACCGATCCATTCATCGTGATCCCCGGCGGATTCACGAAGACGGAAGGCGCGAAAGTCGGCGACTATGCGCTCGTCATCGCAGGCGACAGAATCTTCCCTGCCTTTGTCGGCGACGTCGGCCCGACAGACAAAGCGGGCGAGGCGTCGCTACGCATCGCGAAAGAAATCAGCGGCGACTCATCGCCGTATAATCGGCCCGTCAGCGACCTGAAGGTCACGTACCTCATCTTCCCTGGCACAGGCGAGACGCCGTGGGGGCCGCCGGACCTCGACAAGATCTACGCGCGTTGCGAAGCGCTCGTGAACGAAATCGGCGGAGCCGGCGCACCGCTGCACAAATGGGTCGACATCATCCCGACTCCTACTCCCACTCCGACGCCCACACCTACCCCGACTGCGACGCCGACACCGAACCCGAGCGCCAGCCCGGATGCTTCGCCCTCACCGAGCGGCTCACCAGGCGCGTCACCAGCACCGACGTTTGCGTTCCCGCTGCCATCGCCTGGTGGATCGCCATCCCCGACGCCTGTCGGCTCCCCCGCTGCGCGGTCGCCGAGTGTCACTCCTTCTTCAAGCGGGCGGGCAGCGGGCTCTTCGGCGACCCCAAACCCTTCGCCCTCGGCATCGCCGAGCGCGACTCGATCTCTTACCGCTTCCCCGTCGCCAAAGTCTAAGGCAGCGCCCAAGTAGCTTCCGCTCCGGGCCGTGCTGCCTGTGAAAGCGGCGGAATACCGCCGCACTCCAAAACGCAAGCGAGCGCGATGGTCGCGGCAGTCGCGGCAGCGTCTTGGAGTGCGGCGGTATTCCGCCGCTTTCACCACCAACTGCGAGCGGGTCCACCGGCATTACAGCCGGAAACCTCTCGCCGCAGACGCGATACATAACCCAACCCTCGAACGCGCGCCGCGAACAGCGTGTAGCCCGGTTTTCTCAGACGACCGATTCGGAACCCTGATGCGTTGAAATGGGAGAACGCGTGGCACTCTCGCCACGCGCTTTTCGTCGCTACATGAAAACGCTCTTACGAAGCAAACTGCTGTGGGTGCTCGTGATCCTCGTGGTCGCGCTGATCATCGTGCGCGCGATGCTGCCGATCTGGGTGCGCGATTACGTGAATCGCAAGCTCTCCGAGATCGAAGGCTATCGCGGCCGCATCACCGAGGTGGACATCCATCTCTGGCGCGGCGCTTACAGCATCCGCGGCGTCAAGATCGAGAAGACAACCGGCAACGTGCCCGTGCCCTTCTTCGCCGCGCCGACGGTCGATCTCTCAGTGGAATGGAAGGCGCTGTTTCAGGGCGCCCTCGTCGGCGAGATTCACTTTGAGCAGCCGCAGATGAACCTGGTGAACGGCGCGAGCAAGAAGACCGATCAAGCGGCGCTCGACGAGCCGTGGACGGACAAGGTCCGGCAGCTCTTTCCGCTGCGGATCAACCGCTTCACGGTGCGCGGCGGCGAGGTGCATTATCGCGACTTCAACAAGAAGCCGGCCGTCGACATCGAGGTCGACCAGATCCAAATCGTCGCCAAGAATCTGACCAACAGCGCCAAGCTTTCCGAGACGTTGAACGCCGAGATCGAGGTCGCGGGCCGGCCGCTTCGATCAGGTCAGTTGAAGGCGAACATCGATCTGAATCCCTACGCGGCTAAACCGACTTTTGCGGCCGAGCTTGAAGTAGAATCGCTCCCGCTCGTGAAGCTGAACGACTTCGCCAAGGCGTACGGCGGCATCACCTTTGAGGAGGGCACGCTGAAGGTCGCGCTCGCCATGAAGTCGGAGCAGGGCCGCTTCAAAGGCTTCATCGAACCGGTCTTCGACAAGATGGCGATCTTCGATCCCAGCGAAGACACCGAGAGCCCGATCGATTTCATCTGGCAGGGCATCGTCGGCGGTTTGACGCGCATCATCCGCAACCATCCGAAGGATCGCTTTGGAACGAAGGTGCCGATCTCGGGCAGCTTCGACGATCCCGCGCCTGCGGTGATGGACACAGTGTTCAATGTCTTCCGCAACGCCTTCGTGCAGGCGTTCAAGGGCGAGCTCGGCAACAGCGACATCGATCTCGAAGAGATCCAGAAGTCGAGCGAGACGAAGCCGCAGAAGAACGGCGACAAGAAGTAGCTCCAGTCGTGAAACCACCGGCGCGGTCATCCTGAGCCGCGCAGACGGCGAAGGACCTCGCGCTGTGGCGTGTGTATTTGCATCCGCAGGACGTCGCCGGCATCACCGCGCGACTGCCGCTTTCCGCCGGCGCATCATCAGTGTGTTTGCGTGAGGTCCTTGATTCGCCTGTTCCCACAGGCTCACCGCTTCGCGGCTGCGTCCATGTCGCACCGCTCCCGCGGGCTCCATTCGCCGTCTACGCGGCTCAGGATGACCGCGCCGGTGGTTACAGACGTTGATCGGATTGTGTGGGATGATTTGGCGTGGCCTCGGCAACAGCATACGCCCCCGGCCGAGTCGAGTTGCTCGGCAATCACACCGATTACAATCGCGGTGTCGTGCTCGCCGCTGCGATCGATCGCGGTCTGACCGTCACCGGTTCGTCGCGCGACGACGACGTAATCTCGCTGCGGGCTAGCGGACCGAAGGCAAGGTTAACCGTCGCGATCCGCGAATTGCGCCCGCAGACGGAACAGCGCTGGGCGAATTATCCGCTTGGAGTTGTGCAGCAGTTTCTCCGCGCGGGATACGAGATCCGCGGCTTCGAGGCGGAGGTGTCCGGCGACGTTCCTGCAGGCGCGGGACTGTCGAGTTCCGCAGCGTTCGAAGTGGCGACGGCTGGTCTGCTGATGAAGCTCCATCAGCTCCGCATCGAACCGCTGGAAGTGGCGAAGCTTTGTCAGCGGGCAGAGAACGAGTTCGTCGGCGTGAAGTCTGGCCTGCTCGACCAGGCGACGTCTGTCTTCGGGCGCGCGGATCACCTCGTCTTCCTCGACTTCAACACAGACGCGATCCGCACGATCGCCTTCCCGCCGAACTTCGCGCTCGTGATCGCCGATTCCGGTAAGAAGCACAACCTGCTGCAGAGCAAATACAACACGCGCCGTGAAGAATGCGTGGCGGCGGCACGCGCGCTCGGCGTCGACAGTCTGCGTGAGGTGACTCCGGAACAACTCGACGCCGCACGTGCATCGCTTGATCCGATTCTCTACCGACGCGCGGCCCACATCGTCGGCGAGAACAGCCGTGTCGCGCACGCGGTGGAGGCGTTGCGCATCGGGGACGCGGCGGCGATCGGCGTGCTGATGAATGCGTCGCACGAAAGCTCGCGCACGAATTTTGAAAACAGCACGCCGGAACTCGACACCCTCGTCGAAGTCGCGCGCTCGGTTTCAGGTGTGCTGGGCTCGCGTCTCACCGGCGGCGGGTTTGGCGGAGGCACGGTGACGCTCGTCCATGCGGCGGAGGCAGAGTCTGTCGCCGAACAGATTCAGCGTGCCTACACCGAGCGCAGCGGTCATTCATCCGCGCCGTTCGTTTGCCGCATCGCGGATGGCGCAGCGGTCGGGTGGCACGTCAACGAGACGCAAGACGGCGCCCACGCCGCCGGTGCAAAACTCGACAGAATCTGAGCAGGCAGCCGCGAATGAAGAAAAGATTTTAGCGAAGCGCCCGCGATGGCATCACCGCTGCTATAACAATGCCTGCGAACTAGGAAGACACTTACACACCCTTAGATTTTTTCCTCAGCTTCAGCAGCGCGACCAGAAATGGTCGCGCTTTTTTTTGCGGTGCTGCGCGGCTACTTCCCGAAGACTTTCTTCACGTCGCCGACCTTGTTGCGAACCGTCCCTGCCACTTTGGAACCGGTGCCGCGACCTTCCATTTTTGGATTTTTGGTCGCTCGGCCGGTCTTCTCCTGCACAACGCCCTTTACCTGAGCGGCGCGTCCTTTGATCTTATCCTTGGTGCTAGACTTCATGTCTACGATTCGGGGTTCAGGATCGCTCAGGCTGTGCGGTTGATCTCAGCCGCCGCCGATCGTTCGAACAGTCGGGTGTAGCGCGCGCGCGGCGCCGCAATAAAGCCGTGCCGCAGATAAAGCGCGGCGGCTCGCTCGTGGCCGGCTACCACCTCGAGCTCGATTCCGCGCCAGTTCAACTGCTGCGCGTGCGAAATTACCTCGTGCAGCAGCAACGAACCAACCCCTGCGCCACGACATTCGGGCGCGACATACAGCTCCTCCAGCCACCCGATGACACCGCCGTGCTCGGCACTCAGGTGGGCAGCCGCGTAGGCGATCCCCACCGCGCGATCACCCAACCATGCGAGATACATGAAGCCGTGACGGTCATCCGCGATGACGGCACGCACGACCTCCCGCAGTGCCGCCGCCGGCGTTGAGATGTCGTGCTCGCGCAGCTGCGCATCGAGCAGGCCGACTGCGAGGTCGACGTCGTCCTGCGTGAGCGCGTGAATCGCGATTGGGGTCACCGCCGCAGATCGAGTGCGCACGCCGCGCTACTGTTCCGTCGGCTTGATCGAATCGATGATACCGAGCAGAACCGCCTTGTGCTTTTGGTTGAGCGCCGCCGGACCAGCGCTCTGGATAGTGAAGTATCTGTCGTCTTCGAGTGTGAAGGCGACCACCGTCACCACGACGTCTACGCCGCCTGATTTTCCCGTCGACGTCATCATCGTGCACTCCACGTCGTGCTGGTTCTCGGCTTCGGATTCCTTGCCGAGCTTGATTTCCGTGAACTGCATCTGACCGGCGATCCGTTCGGTCAGCTTGTCGAGGAGTTCTTCCGCCGCGGCAGGTTGCTGATTCACCTGGATAACAAACCCGTCTTCCGGGATCGGCAGCAGTGTCAGACTGTCCTCTCGGAGAACCGGTTTCCATGTGTCCGGCATGTTGATCGTGAATTGCGGCGCCGCCTGCGGATAGCCGATCTCTTTCGCATCCATCCGAGAGATGCCTAACGAAAGCAGCGCGGCAGCTGCAAGGGCGAAGCGTTGCACACGCATGACGAAGCCTAACGGACGCGCCTGAACTCACAAGCGGCGGCTGCGGTGACAAGCCCGCGTTTCACAAATGCCTCTACCTTGCCGGCACCGGATCGTGAGTGCCAAGCGGCACCCACGGCATGCAGCGGAACAGCCGCTTCGCCGTCAGCCAGAAGCCCTTAGGGAAACCGTGCGCGCGTACCGCGTCGAGTGAGTATTGCGAACACGTCGGCTGGTAGCGGCAGCGGACGAAGGCCGACATGAATGGACGGACGAGCCACCGATACGGGCTGACGACCGCGCGCTCGTAGACTGCGACGGAGAGCTGCTCGCCGGGCGCACGCGACCAATCAAAAATCGCCGCGGCGGCCAACACCACCGCGGCGATGAGTCTGATTCGCGTGCGTCGGCGCTTCGGCGCGGGCGGCGCTGCGGACATGTCGCGCTGCCGGTAAAGCGTCGCGCCGAACTTACGGCTGAACGTTCGGAGTCTTGGGTCGCATCAGCAGGTAGATGAGGAGACCGATGAGACCAGTCAGCGCGGTCACGACGGTAAGAAGGACGGCGTTCTCCATGCCACGCTTGGTCGCGTCTTTGTAGACCCAGACAGCGAGCGCGATCTGGATCGCGAGGCCGAGGATGCACGGGATAATGCCGCATCCGAGCGCGGCCAGCGCTCCGGCTGCATTGGCGGCATCATCGCTCGCGGGGCTCTCCGTCGCGTCCTGGCCGAAGGCCGTGAGAGTGACAAACATCATGCAGAGGCAGAGGAGGAATCGCTTCATGCCCACGTGACTACTGGTTTTGGCGTCGGCATGTCAATCGGCGAATCGTCCGTGGCGCGGGTTTGTCTCGTTAGGCGCGAACCTTGAAGCACAACTGAAGAGCAACATCTCACCGCACCCTGGCCTCCAAGGGCGCGATTCGGAGGCGTGACTTTGCGCGCCCGTTCGCTCTAGTCTCCGCCTCACCATGCGAGATACTGCGCGGATCCTCAGCGACTCGATTGCGGAATCGACGAAGACACTTGAAGCGTTGGCGGTTCTGCAGCAGCCGCTGCAGGAGGCGGTTGACGCGACCGTGCGGTGTCTCGAATCCGGCGGCAAGATTCTCATCTGCGGGAATGGCGGGAGCGCGGCGGATGCGGCGCACTTCGCGACCGAGTTTGTCATCCGCTTCATGGCGGACCGTCCGGCGTATCCGGCGATCTGTCTCTCGAGCGATGGCGGGACGCTCACTGCGGGAGCGAACGACTACGGATTCGACGAAGTCTTCGCGCGCCAGGTGGCGGCTTTTGGGCGCCCGGGCGACGTGCTGATTTGCCTAACGACCAGCGGGAAGTCGCGCAACGTGCAGCGCGCGCTCGAGGAGGCGAAGGGCCGCGGCGTCACGACGGTCGTATTGCTCGGCCGCGACGGAGGACCGACTGCTGGAATGGCGGACATACAGCTGCTCGTCCGCGGCGAGTCGACGGCACGCATCCAGGAAGCGCAGATGCTCCTGCTGCACGTGCTCTGTGAGGCGGTGGAAGAGCGGCTCGCGCGCCGCTGAGCGCGGCGCGTGATGGTAGGGACATCGCGCTGCGGTGTCCGAGACGTGTGGGCCACGCAACAGGTCTTCCGCACCTCAGCCCGCTTGCCACGCGCCTCGGACGCCGCAGCGCGGCGTCCCTACCACATCACTGCAGGTGGTAAACTTCAGCGAGCCCCCGCACCGTCGCGGCTGGCGATGACTCGAAGCTCGCGGCTCCTGTTACCTGATACCGAAAACCTCGACCAGGCCGACACCGCTGCTGCCGTTCTTGCCGCTGACGATCGCGGTGTAGTTGCCGGGGTTGAGCGTTGAGACAAGGGCCGATTCTGCGTCGTCGGAAGGAGGCGCGTTAGTGTCCTCGATCTCCTGACGCTGATCGCTTTTCCAGTTGTCGTTCGCCCGGACCGTCTGCCCATTCTGGTCCTTCAGCTCGAGCACGGGGTCATTGATGGCAGCGGCAATCGTGGATCTCAGCGACGGCCCGATCGCACGGACCAGCACCGTGGTGGCGCCGTTCTGGCCTCCAGTGATGAAACCGCCGATCATGACGTTATCACCGGTTCCGACGAAGCCGCGCGTGCTGATGTTTGCCAGCTTCGAACCGATGCCATTGTCGCGGTCGTACGTTTCAACCACGGCAATGCCAGCACTGTTATTTTGGCCACGCACGACCGCCGTATACCTGCCGGGCGCGAGTGTCCGCGCGACTGCCGGTTCACGATCGTCGCTTGGTCGAACGCCGCTGTTCTCGATCTCGCCGCGATCCGGCGAGTCCTTCCAATCATCGTTAAAGATGATCGATCTATTGTCGCCATCGAATAACTCGATCGTGGGATCAGCGAGGCGACCCGCGACCGGTGCTCCATCGCTCGTCAGCGACGGGCCCACCGCACGCAGAATCACCCGCTTGTTGGTGTTTCCGGTGATGATGAATCCGCCAATCAGCACGTTTTCATCCGTCTGCACACGCAGACGTGTCGAAATATTTAGTAGCGTCGACGTGTTAGCAGGCGTGGCAGACGGGCTTGGCGACGCCGTCGGAGAGGGGCTTGGAGAGGGCGGAGCGGAATTGGCGAGTTGAATGCCTTTGAAGCGAAACAGACCCTCCGTCGAGATGGTGGTGAAGCTGAGGCGAACTCCATCGATTGACCGAAAATCGATCGTCTGCGCAGCATCCTCGCTGTAGAAGAATGTGTATTCATCGACTCGGCTGAAGTCAGTTCCCACCGGCGTGTTCTGCGGCCGAAACGTGAATTCCCGTCCGCCGCTATGGACCGTCAGGCTCAGTGTGCCCCGGGCGGAGATTCCGATGGAAAGTCGGACGACGATTGAGTTCCAGTTTGCGCTCCCAGGTTCAACGAAGTCCGCCATAAAACTACCGCCGCCAAACGGAACCCCGTATCCGAGCGTTAGCGTGCTATCGCCTGTGGGTACTCCCGTTTCGAAAGACACGTCTTTCGTCCGTAGCTCAGCGGTAAGCGGGGCGAAGGTAGATTTAGTGGTGATCGTGACATCGCGGACCGATCCCAGGATGTTCGCCGGGCTTCCGGATGCGTCCTGGTTTCCGACCCCTTGTTGCCGAAAAGGTGCATCGATCATGCGATCAACATGCTCGGCTCGGGCGACAGATGCAGCGAGGAGGGTAAACACCGCAACGCTGAGGCCTAGCAGCCTGGGAAACGAGAGGCTGTTCCATTTCATAGCCTCAACGTAGGAACACCACACACATTGCGCGAGCGGCAGAAAGTGACGCCGCTGTTACTTAGCCCGATGTGCAATGCCCCTATCAGATTCAGCCGGCGCCGCTTCGCGGATCGTGTAGCCGACATGCCGAATGGTGTGGATCAATGGCGGAGCGCCGAGCTTGCGTCGGAGCCGGCCGATGAACACTTCGACGAGTTTCATGTCGCAGTCGTGCTCCCGTTCCCAGACTCGTTCGCACAGCTCCGTCCGTGTGAAGACGCGGCCCGGCTCTCGCATCAGAACCTTCAGCAACGTCACCTCGCGCATGGAAAGATCGATGCGGCGCGAACTGCCGCGGGCTTCGTGGTCGACAAGCCCCAGCGTCAGATCGCCCACGCGGAGCGTGAGCGCCGGCTCTTCGGTGTAACGCCGCCCCAACGCATTCACGCGAGCAACCAGCTCTCCCATCGCGACCTTCGACAGGTAATCGTCCGCGCCCAGCTTCAACCCCGTGAGCCGATCGTTAAGCTCGCCGCGGGCCGTCAGCATCAGCACGCGGGTGGAGATGCGTCGGTCTCGAATCTGCCGCAGAACATCGAACCCATTCAGCCCGGGCAGTCGCGCAGCTCGCCGCCCCGGAAGTACTCGAGCGGCAGCGCCTTTTCGTCCTTGAGGATGGTGAAGCTCCGTAACATGAGCGGCGCTGTGATGAACGGTTACCCCAGGAGAGCTGGCGCGGGTCCCAGTTGCCGGTGACGGCCGCGAACTTTCCGATCTGAAAAGTGAATCGCCCATCCTCGCACGGCGAGATGCGCAGCGTTGCCGCTGCGCAGCTCAAGGACCGGATCGCTGAGCGCGTCCGGCACTCCATCGTTTGTCAGCGAAGACCGAAGGCGGGGACGGTCACGTCGGTGCTGCGCCGCTGCCCAACCAAGGCGTAAAACCGCCTCTCCGTTGCTGGAGAGGCGGTTCGAACACGCGATGTGAAGCTGCGTTACCGCGTGTTGTAAACTTCGACCAGCCCGACGCCGGTGGTGCCATCCGCGCCAGCCAGGATGACCGTGTACTGCCCGGACGGGAGGTTGACCGCGATGGCTGATTCGCGCGGGTCCTCCGGCGTGAGCCCGCGGGCGGCCACGACGGCGGCTTGCGCTGGATCATCGCCGAAGTCGTCGTTGAAGATGATTCGTTCGCCATTGCTGTCGCGCAGGTCGAGCGTCGGATCGTTCAACGTGTTCTGGACGCCGTCGTCCGCCAAGGACGGTCCGATGCCGCGCAGCACGACCTCGGCTGCCCCGCTATCTCCGCCGAGGAAGAAGCCGCCGATCATGACGTTTTGATCCGTCTGGACGAAGCCGCGCGTGCTGATGTTCGCCAGCCGCGACGGTGTGCTCGCGCTGATATCGTAGATTTCAACCAGGCCGACGCCGGTCGCTGTTCCCTTGCCGCGGACGGTTGCGGTGTAGAGGCCAGGGTTCAGCGTGACGAGGATGGCGGATTCGCGATCATCGGATGGCGCGAGCTGGCTGCTCTGGATTTGTTGCTGCTGCTGCGGGTCATCCTTCCAGTTGTCGTTCGTAGCGAGGACGGAGCCGTTAGACCCGTTCAGGTCCAGAACCGGATCGAGCAACGGATCTGCAACACCGCTGCCGGCCAGGGAAGGCCCGATCGCGCGCAAGACCAGCGTCTTCGGTTGCTCACCGGTGATGATGAATCCGCCGATGAGCACGTTCTCACCGGTGCCGACACGCTCGCGGGTGGAGATGTTCTGGAACCGGGTCGGCGTTGGGGACGGACTCGCTGAAGGCGATGGGCTCGCTGACGGGCTTGGGCTAGCGGTCGGACTTGCCGAAGGGCTTGGGCTTGCGGACGGACTCGGGCTGACGCTTGGGCTCGGGCTGGCCGAGGGGGTGGGGCTGGCGGACGGACTTGGTGACGGGCTCGGTGTCGCATCGTCGTCGGTGATCGTGCCGGTGCCCTGATTATCGGCAATCGTCGAGTTCGTGGCATCGGAGAGGTTCACGACGAATGTCTCGTCCGCCTCATCGGTAGTGTCGCCTTGGACAGCGATCGTGATCGACTTGCTCGTTTGGCCCGGATCAAACGTGAGAGTGGCAGCGGCTGATGTGTAGTCGGCGCCGGAAGTCGCAGTGCCATCTGCCGTCGCGTAGTTGACTGTCACGGTCGACGAGCTCTGGCCCGAGAGGGTGACGGTGAACGTAGCGTCGGTCGTGCCGGTGTCCCCCTCGGTCACCGTCACGTCGTTGATGGAGATCGTCGGCTGCGGATCATTGTCGGTAATGGTTCCAGTGCCCTGGCCCTTATCGACCGTCGCGTTCGCGGCGTTCGAGAGGTTGAGAGTGAACGTCTCATCCGCCTCATCGATCGTGTCGCCGATAACCGGCACCGTGACGGTCTTCGTCAGCTCGCCAGGAGCGAAGCTGAGCGGCCCGCTCTGGGCGGCGTAATCCGTTGCCGCGGTCGCAGTGCCGTCCGCGGTGGCGTAGTCGACCGTGACCGTGGACGCGGAAGTGTTCGAGAGCGTGACCGTGAAGGTCGCGTCAGTCGTGCCGCTGTCTCCTTCGGTGACCGTGACGTCATTTACCGAGATGGTTGGCGTCCCTTCGTTGTCCGTGATCGTGCCGACTCCCTGATTATCGGCGATGCGGGCGTTCGTCGCGCCGGAGAGGTTGACGAAGAATGTCTCGTTCGCCTCATCGTCGGCATCCGGAATAATTGGCACAGTAATCGTCTTGCTCGTCTCATTGGGCGCGAACGTCAGCATGCCGGTCTGAGCTGTGTAGTCCGATCCCGCCATGGCGGTGCCATCCGCGGTACCGAAATTAACCGTCACCGTTTGCGAGGTCGGCGTG
>CADCTA010000038.1 GCA_902805675.1 uncultured Chthoniobacterales bacterium
TGTCTCTCGTTAGGCCTTGAAGCACGCCGTCTGGATTGCGCCCGCGCTGGCGACTCTCCTCATCGCTGTGGTTGTTGTTTGGGCCGCAATTCCATTCGCCACGGCGGAGAGAGCAGGATGGGACACGCCGATCTCACGCGAGGATGCGCTACGTCGCCTGGATATCCGTTACTCATTCCCTGATTCGGCACGGGACATCTACCTCCACTACCGGCGTGAAGGCACACAGCAGAACTTCCTTTACGTTCGCTTCACCCTCGCTCCCGCGGACGTTGATCGGCACGTCGAGGACAGCACACGCATACACCGGCTCTCGTTTCCGGCCGATCACTCCCAACGCGTTGCACTACCTGCGAACTCCGCGCCAGGCGTCGGCTGGCTCCCGCCGCCGCCCAGGTGGTGGAAGGCATCTAAGATCGCGCGCGGCTATGTCGTCCGCGTCGGGCAGCACGGTCCCGTGTTTTGGTTCGATGCTGATCACAACGTTCTCTATCACTACGAACAGTCGTGAGAAAAAGACCTCACCAGGCGATGCAGCGGCCGAGGGAGGTTGCGATCACCGCTTCTGGGGGTTAGCCGTCGAGCGTCCGGTCCGGGCGTCGACCGCTGTGGGGTCGCCGCGGCTGATCTTGTCTCTCGCTCGATGTCCTCGTCGGCCCTTTGCGCTTCAGCGCTCTGCCTGTGCGCCGGCTGCTGAGAGTCTATCCTCAGGTGCGAGGCTTATCGGTGGCGCTTCCCGTAGGCCACCGAAGCAGAGATCAGAGTTCCATTTTCCTGCCGTCTCGTGCCGGCGAAAGTTCTTTCCGGATCCCGCCGACCAGCGCGTCGATGCGATCGGCGGGCACGTCGATGTCTTGCAGGAGCGCTTCGGCGAGTGCGGCAGCGGATTCCGCCTCGTCGTAACGGATGATGGCGGCGCCGGCGCGCATGAATGCCTCCGAGCCGTTGATGTACTCCGCGCGGGTGAGGATCCGCACCACGGGGGCTACTTCACGCGCCGCCTGCACGATGCGCAGGCTGATCTCCGCCCGCGGCACCGTGACAACGACATAGGCAGCCGACTCTAATCCCGCGGCCCGGAGGATCTCCTTGCGCGTGGCATCGCCAAAAAGCGCCTGCTGCCCGCGCTGCTGGAGCTCCAGGACCGCGTCGACATTGGTCTCGATGATCATCGGGTTGATGCCGAACTCGGTCAGGAGACGCGTGACCGTTTGCCCGACCGGACCGTAGCCGACCACAATCGCTCCGGGATCCTCCGTGCGGTGCGCCATGGCTTCATTAGCACGCGCGCCGAGTTTCTGGCCGCGGCCAGCGAGCCACCGGGCGAGGAGCGGCCATTTCGCGAGACGCGGCTCGAGCGAAAGCACGCCGCGGAAGATGAAGGGATTCAGGCTGATCGAGACGATGGCAGCGCCGACCAGCACATTCCTGCCGGTGCCCGGCAGCAGGCGGAGTGATGTCGCCATGTCACCGACGATGAAGGAGAACTCGCCGATCTGCGCCAGGCCTCCAGCGATGGTGAGGCCAGTGCGCAAGGAGTGGCCGCCGGCGATCACAATCGTAAAAGCGGCGAGCGGTGTGACCAAAAGAACGATCGCCAGCACGCCGGCGATGAGGGCGGGTGACTCGAGGAGCACGCGATAGTCGAACAGCATGCCGACCGAGACGAAGAACAGCACCGTGAACACGTTCCGCATCGGCAGCAGATCCGCGGCAGCCTCCTCGCTCACCTTCGATTGGCCGACGACCATTCCTCCGAGGAACGCTCCCAGCGCCATGGAAGCGCCGAACGCGACATACGAAACGGTAGCTACGCAGATCGCCATCACGAGAATGGTGAGGGTGAAGAGTTCGCGGGAGCGAAGCCGCGCCACGCGCAGAAGCAGCCAGGGGACGAAGCGCGCGCCCGCGAGCAAAACGATCGCGGTAAGTAGCGCGAGCTTGAGCAGGGCGATGCCCATGGTCTGCCACAGGCTGACGCCGTCACCCGCCGTGGCTGCCAGCGGCGGCAGAAGGACCAGCACCAGGACAGCGATGATGTCCTGCACGATCAGCCAGCCGATAGAGGCATGACCTTCGGGCGTGTTCACGCTGCCGTGATCCATCAGCACGCGCAGCAACACGACGGTGCTCGCGATCGAAACCGCGAGACCGAGGATCAACCCGGTCTGCCACGTCCACCCCACCGCGACCGCCAGGCCCGTGCAGGCAAGTGTCGCCACGGCGCTCTGCCCAATTGCGCCGGGGACCGCGATCGACCGGACAGCGAGCAGCTCCTTCAGGCTAAAATGCAGCCCGACGCCAAACATCAGCAGGATCACCCCCATCTCGGCTAGTTGGCCGGCGATCTTCAGGTCCCCGACGACGCCCGGGGTGTGTGGCCCGATCAGGACGCCAGCGACGAGGTAGCCGACGATCGGTGAGAGGCCGACACGCTTTGCGAGTAGCCCGAACGCCAGCGCAGCGCTCAGTGCGAGCGCGATGGTGCTGATGAGCGAAATATCGTGCATGGCTCCGCGACCCCGGATGAAGTCGCTTCCCCTCTCCTAGAACCGGTTCGACGCCTTCGCCAGCGTTGTCTGCGCAGTCGGCGCGCGCTCCGTCCGAGAGAAAGACTCGGCGGCTGCGCGCAGCCGGCGACGTGCTGGGTCGCGCCCGTCGTTACGCTTCGCCCGCAGGCCATTGACAATCTAGGCCGCCATCATCTACCAAGGCGTAGAACCCAGAGATCTGACGATTTTGTGTATGATGTTCGGTATTCACAACCCGCTCCTCTTTGTCCCGCGGCTTCTGACGACACCATTTCCGCGCGGGACACAGCGCGCGGCGTTACCGATGCTCGCACGTGTTCCGCGCGATAGAATGAGCGCGATCGCAGCTGGCGGCGGGAGGACGCGATGAAGGCGCCGCGTTCCACGATCGTCGCACTCCTGGCGATCATGGTGGTCGCGGCGGCCGCGTTTGGGCTCGCGTCGCTGCGCAGGTCCAGCGAAACGGCTGCACACCCGCCCGGCGCTACCGAGCGCCGCGAGAAGCGGGTGAAAACGCCGCCGGAGGATTCGTTCCTGACCCAGCGCGTCGTTCACGGCGGGATTCCCGCCGGAGCAATGGAAAAAGCTCGCGCCCAAGTGACTCGCGCCCGCGTTGCCGCGCGCTCGGCGGCTCCTGGGCAGCTGGCGGAGCAGGTGGCCGCGGCAAGATGGCAGTTCGTCGGGCCGACGAACGTAGGCGGTCGCATCGTGGACGTGGCGGTAGACCCGGTGGCGCCGGACACGATCTACGCAGCGGCGGCTACGGGAGGCGTGTGGAAGAGCGAAGACGCGGGCGCGCAGTTTACCTCCATCTGGCCGTCAGGTAACCC
>CADCTA010000039.1 GCA_902805675.1 uncultured Chthoniobacterales bacterium
TGCGGATCGAGCTTCTGCACTTCCGCGCGCAGTGCGGCCAGCGTCGTCGACGGGTTGCCGCGCGTCCGCGCGATGAGCGTGACCGCGCCTTCGTAGTCGCGGAAGAACGGCTGGTAAACCGCCGGCTTCGGATCCTCGCCGAGGCTGTTGTATTTCCCGTCCGGCACCACGCCGATGATCTCCCAGAACGGATTGTCCGGCCCGCTCCAGTTGAAGCGCTTCCCGATCGCATCCTGCCCCGGGTAGAAGCGCCGCGCGAAGGTCTCGTTCACGATCGCGACGCGGTTCTCGCGCTTCTCTTCATCCATCCGGAAATCGCGGCCGCGGAGCGGAATGCCCATCGCCTCGAAGTAGCCGGGACTGGTCGCGAACGGGATCGCGAGCGGCATATTGCTTTTGCTGACCGCTTCGGTGCCCTCGATGTAGACGGTGGTCGAATTGTAGTTCAGCCCGAGCGGCAAATTGTCCGTCATGGCCACGCTCTGCACCTGCGGCAACGCGGCCGCGCGCTCCAGCACCTGCTTGTAGAAGGCGCGTCCGCGAGCCTCGTCGTATCCCTGCAGCACCACGCTGAAGGAAAGAGCGACCGCGCTCTCCGGGTTAAAGCCGGGCCGCATCTTCTGCGCGGCTTGCAGGCTGCGCACGATCAATCCCGCGCAGAGCAGCAGCACGATCGAGAGCGACACCTGCGCGACGACGAGCGAGTTGCGCAGGCGCGAACGCCGGAAGCCCGCCATCGAGGCCTCGTCTTTCAGCGCCGGCACGAGCTCCGGCTTCGAGGATTGCAGCGCGGGGATGAGGCTGAAGAGAATGCCGGTCGCGACCGAGAGGACGAGCGTGAAGGTGAGCACGCGCCAGTCGAGCCGCAGATCGAAGAGCAGGCTGATGTCGGTCGGCAACTGGATGCCGCGCACCGCCTGGTTGATGAACGCGGCGAGCGCCACGCCCGCTGCGCCGCCCGCCAGCGAGATGAGCACGCTCTCGGTGAGCAATTGCCTAACGAGACGTGACCGGCTGGCGCCGACGGCGAGCCGCACCGCGATCTCCTTCCGCCGCTCGGTCGCGCGCGCCAGGAGGAGATTGGCGAGATTCACGCACGCCAGCAGCAGGACCAGCCCGCCGACGGCAAAGAGCACCCCGGCAAACCCAAAGACCGAATTCCGGATCTCCGGCAGGAACAGGCCCGGCGCCATCAGGAGCACACCGCGCCCGGCATTTTCCGGATACTCCTGCGCGAGCTGCGCGGTCAGCGTCTCCAGCCCGGCCTGCGCCTGCGCTTCGCTCATCCCCGGCTTCAGCCGCCCGACCATGAAGAGGTTGTCGCTCGTCCGGCTCTCGAGCCAGCGCGCGCCCGGCTCGATCGTCGTCGCCATCGTGATCGGCACGAACATCTCCGGCGCATACGCCACCTCCGTGCCGATGAAGCCTTTCGGCGCCACGCCGATCACCGTGAACGGCTGGCCATTGAACTGCACCGTCTGCCCGATGATCGCCGGGTTCGACCCGAAGCGGCGCTCCCAGCAGCCGTGGCTCAGCACCGTGACTGCACCCGAGCCGGGCGCCTGATCTTCCTCCGGCAGAAACGCGCGCCCGAGCGCCGGTTTCACGCCGAGCACGTCGAAGTAATTCCCGGAGACGAGATAACCCCAGACGCGGTCGTTCCTGCCGGCGTGGCTGAGGCTGCTCACCACGATGCGATACGCCACCATGCCAGACATCACCGTGTTGCGATCGCGGTAATCCTTGTAGTTGAGATACGACTGGGTGGAGACGTCCTTGCCGTTATTCGCCGTGCCGTAGACCTGCCGGAGCTGCCCCGGCTCGTGCACCGCGAGCGGCCGCAGCAGCACGGTATCGATGAGGCTGAAGATGGAGGTATTCGCGCCGATGCCGAGCGCCATCGAGGTGATGGCGAGCGCCGCGAAGCCGGGTTTCTTGAGGAGCTGGCGAATGCCGAAGCGGATGTCCTGCAGGAGCTTTTCCATAGGTGTGGGGGAGACGCGCGCTCGCCCCACGCGAGCGCGGCTATGGAAGTGAGATGCGGGACGCGGGCGGTTTGGATTCAGGAATCCATATGCACCACAAACCCACGAGGCACCTCGCGCCTGCCGATGTCTGCGGCGCCGGGACCCGCCGGTGCGATTACGTCAATTCCGTGCCGACGGGAAGCTGCCCGGTCCGCAGAAATGTTTTCACCAGTGAACCTTCACCGCAGACAATCAGCTCGGGGAAGCGCTTGAACCAGAGACCCTCCGGAACTTCAGGATCGCTATCCAGCCACAGCGCAAACAACCCGAGCTGCTCTGTCGAGATCTCTCGCTGCCGAATTCGCTTCACGAGATGCGCCATCAGCGCTTCCGGAATGTGCTCCCGTTGGACCCGGGGCATCGGTCATTTGCCGTAAAACCCGGCGAGGATTCTCGCCTCGAGCCGATCGGCCTCCGCAGGGTCTTGCGTTCCGATCATCTGGTCCGCCAGTGCGACCAGCTCAGCAGGCGACAATTTGCTGTCCTTCGTCTGCGACCGGAGCAACGCGCTCAGCACTTCGGCCTTTTCGATCGATGGAAGCTGCTCGATTTGCCTGATGATCTCGCCCGCAGTCACAGCTTCGAAAATAGCCGAATGGCGGCGTCACGAGCAACTCGAACATACTCGTTCATCGCGCGTCTTCTTCAGCCAGCCGAAGCTTTCGAACGACGAACCTCATTCAGCCGGGCGCGCGCGCGCTCGATTGTCCCATCCCAAGGCTCAAGCAAATCGGGATGTGCCAGAGCCATGTCGCGACGCCGGACGACTTCCGTCATTTGGTCTTCGTTGAGGTCGTCCGCGTCATCACCGAGCAACTTCTGCCGGTTCTCCTCGAACCAGACGGCAAGGCGTTGTCGCTCCTCCGGTGAGAGGCTCAGGATCTCGGCTTCGAGTTGCTCCACGCTCACGGCTTGAAGATTAACCAAAATCGCACAGGCCCGCGAACATTCATTTAGAACGGACAGCTGACTTCCTTGCGCAAGACGGAGGCATTCGCGCCGATGAGCTGCGAAAACGAACGTTGCTGACTGCCTTCGGTTTAGCGGCTAAACTCCGGTTCGATGAACGACGTAGCTACCGGCTACCGCTACATCGTCCGGACTGAAGGCATCCGCGGCGGGAACGCGAGCGTCGAGGACACACGCATCGGTGTGCATGATGTCGTTGGCCTGGTCGTGAACGGCGCCAGCGTCG
>CADCTA010000040.1 GCA_902805675.1 uncultured Chthoniobacterales bacterium
TGCTCTTCCGATCTATCAGCGCCGTCCACGTGGAGCCGGCGTTCTATGTCGAGACGGATGTGACGTTCGATCGTCCGGCGAAAGTCACCGTGGCTGATGCCAAGCTCGGCCACTTCATCTACACGCTGGACGAGCCACTCCAGCCCGGCGACTCGCTGATGCTCAACTTCGAAGTGCGCTTGCAGCCGCGTGGTTTCCGCAACAGCGGAGCAGCCATGCAGATCGTGCGGAACGGCAGCCACTTCAAAAGTGGTGCGCTCCCGGTCATCGGTTACCAGCCGCGCCGCGAGCTCTCGAGTGCGGAGGACCGGCGCAAGCACGGCCTGCCGCGGCAGGTCACCCTCGCGATGGTCGGTGACGTCGCTCCGGATGTGGCGGCCACCCCGGCCGCGACGTTCGAGGCGATCATCGGTACGGCCGGCGATCAGGTCGCGGTCGCGCCGGGCGAGTTGCGTCGCACCTGGAGGGAAGCCGGGCGCCGCTACTTTCATTACGGCAGCGACGTTCCGATCAGCGGCGAGGAGGTCTTCTTCTCCGCAGCCTACGCGGTGCATCGCGAACGATGGAAGCACGTCGACATCCAGGTGTTCCTCCACCCGGCACACACGAAGCACCTCGACCGCTTCCTACGGAGCGTGCGAGCATCGCTGGAGTACTACTCGGCGCAGTTCGGCCCCTACCCATATCGGTTCCTGCAGATCGTCGAACAGCCGGGCAACTTCCGCGGCATGGGCGTGGACGGCAGCGGCGTCGTCACCGCCGGAGAAGGCATCTTTCTGCTCAATCCCGAGGGCGATGGGTTCGACGCGATCTTCGAAATCGTGGCGCACGAGATGGGGCACCAGTGGTGGGGAATGCAGCTCAAGCCGGCATTCGCGGAGGGAGGGGGCGTCATCTCCGAAAGCCTCGCCTGGTACTCCGCGATGCAGCTGGTGAAGAACGTCAAGGGCCGCGAAGCCCTCCGCCGCTTCATGAGCTTCATGCGCGAGCCGAACCCGTGGCCGCCGATACGCACCGGCCTGCCACTGCTCCGCGCGATGGATCCGTGGGCGAACTATCGCAAGGGTCCCTACGCGTTCCACGCGCTCAGCGAGTACATCGGCGAGGATCGTGTGAATGCAGCGTTGCGCAGCCTGCTGGAGAAGAAGGCGACGTCGCTCGCCACCTCGCTCGATCTCTACCGTGAGCTTCAGGCGGTCGCGCCGGACTCAGCGCGGTCGCTCCTGCACGACCTCTTCGAAGCAAACATCATCTGGATGTTCGACACAAAGCACGCCACCGCGGTGCAGACCGAGGCAGGCAGCTGGGAGGTGACGCTCGACGTGGAGGCGCGCAAGGTGGCTACGGACAGCGCCGGCGTCGACATGGAGCTGCCGGTTGATGAGTGGGTGGAAATCGGCGTCTTCGCCGCCGCTGGTCCCGGCGAGGTTCTGGGTCAGCCGCTGTACGTGGAGAAGCATCGCATCCGCTCTGGCCCGCAGACGATCATGGTGACAGTGCCGCACCGTCCCGCGCGCGGCGGCATTGACCCGTACAACCTGCTCGACTGGGAGGAAGGCGATAACATCGAGCCTATCAAGCTCGGGACCGGCACAAGGTGAGGAACCGGGCGCAGGGGGCCGGCGACGGCTTAGGGGGCGTAGTGTCGGCGGTTCAGGGCGGCCTGGGTCTGTGCGCGAGATCGACCAAGTCCGGTCCGAACTGCGCTAGCTGCATAGTTGCACGTGCGGCAGGGCGTCCGCTCCGTATAGTGGCGGGTGCCATTTCGCTCGTTAGGTCTCGACGACCGCATCTTCAAAGCAATCAAGGAAGCCGGTTACACTGAGCCGACTCCGATCCAAGCCGCCGCCATCCCGGAGGTGCTCGCAGGACGCGACGTGATCGGCATCGCGCAGACCGGCACCGGCAAAACGGCAGCGTTCGTCCTGCCGATCCTGCAGCATCTCGCTACACGGCTGAACGACGATGCGAAACGCCGCGGCACTCGCGCGCTTGTGGTCGCGCCGACGCGTGAGCTCGTCATGCAGATCGAGGAGAACGTGCGCGCGTACGGCAAACATCTGCCGTTCCGGATGGCCACCGTTGTCGGCGGCTTGAGTGAGCGTCCGCAAATCGAGGCGCTCCGCTCGGGCGTCGAGCTCGTCGTCGCAACACCCGGTCGCCTCATCGATTTGATGGGCCAGCGACACGTCAACTTCAGCGGCGTCGAGTTCCTCGTCCTCGATGAAGCCGATCGCATGCTCGACATGGGCTTCCTGCCGCCGATGCGCCAGATCGTGCGCGGTCTCCCGCCGAAACGGCAAACGCTCATGTTCTCCGCTACGCTCTCGCGCGAGATCGAAGCGCTCACGCATGAGTTCCAGAAGTCACCGAAGGTGATCGAGATCGGCCGTCGGGCGAATCCGGCCGAGACGGTCACGCAGTTCGTCTACGAGATAAATCAGCACCTGAAGCCATCGCTTCTCCTGCATCTGCTTGCTGATCCTCAGTTCAACACCGTCCTCGTCTTTACCCGCACCAAGCACGGCGCCGATCGCATCGCGCGTCGGCTCGAGAACGCCGGCATCAAGACCGGCACGATCCACTCGAACCGCTCACAGAATCAGCGGCTGCGCGCATTGAAGGATTTCAAATCCGGCGCGGTGCGCGTGCTCGTCGCGACAGACATCGCCGCGCGCGGCATCGACGTCGAAGGCATTTCGCACGTCGTGAACTACGACTTCCCGATGCACTCTGAGGACTATGTGCACCGCATCGGGCGAACTGGCCGCGCTCACGCCGTTGGCGACGCGATTAGCTTCGTCACCTCCGAGGACCAGGCGACGTTGCGCTCGCTCGAGCGTTTCATCGGGCGCGGGATCGTGCGCAAGCGGGCCGAAGGATTCGACTACGACATGGCTGCTCCGCCGCGCGAAGACCGGGGCAGGGGACAACCGCGCGGCGATCTGCGTGAGCGTCGGAATCGCCCGCAAGGCGCGGTGCGTGGAAGCCGCTCCTCCAAACCAGCTGCGCAGCAGACGGCGGCGCCTGCCGCCCGCGAGCCCGCACCTTCGCTGGCTCGCCGGATCTGGGGCCGAGCGCGCGGGCGCAAAACCGCGAGCTAGGAAGCTCGTCGCGCCCTAGCGAAGCTTCGCCGAAGCGCCGCATTGTCATCCCGAGCGAAGTCGAGGGATCCCGTGGCAGTAATGAACGGTTCCGCCACGGGCCTCGACTTCGCTCGGGATGACGATGGGGCAGCAGCACTCGTACTTGCCGCGGCCAGCTTCACGATACCTTCCGCGCCCAGCGAAGCTTCGCCGAAGCGGAGCGTGGGTTTGCATTCCGTTCCGTGGCCGTCGGGCGGATGACTTCCTGCGCCACCTCGCTGTAGAAGCCCTCGCGCAGCCCAGCGGCGAACGCCTTCTTTACGCGGCGATCTTCGCCCGAGTGGAAGGTCAGAACGGCGACGCGCCCGCCGGAGTTGAGGCAATACGGCAGGTTTCGCAGGAACGTGTCGAGCGCGGTGAACTCGTCGTTTACCGCGATGCGCAGCGCCTGAAACACGCGGCGAACGGAAAGCTCTGCATCTTCCGGTTTGCTGCGCGGTAAAGCTGCTCGCACAGCGGCGCTAAGCGAAATCGTCGTCGCGAAGCTCTTGCCGGCCAGCACCGCTGCCAGCGCTGCGGCGTGCGGCTCGTCGGAGTTCTCCCCCAGCAGTTCGGCGAACGCGTCGACGCTGATTCGCTCGAGCAATGCGGACGCAGGCAGGCCCCGTTGCGGATTCATACGCATGTCCAGTGGCCCCTCCAGCTTCAGTGAAAAGCCGCGAGCGGGATCATCGATCTGCATCGATGAGACGCCGAGGTCGGCGAGGATGATGTCTGCGCCGCCGAACTTGAGCTTCGCGAGCACCTGCGGTAGCCCGGCGAAGTTGCTGCGGTGAACGCTGAACGTCTCCGGCCCGAAGCCGAGCGCCCGCAACCGCGCTTCTGTTCGCGGCAGCTGAATGGGATCTGCATCGAGCCCGAGGAGCCGACCGCCGGGCGCGAGTCGGGCGAGAATCTCCTGCGCATGTCCGCCGTAGCCAAGCGTGCCATCAACTGCGATGCGGCCGGGTTCGGGTGCGAGCACTTCCAGGATTTCCGCGACCATGATCGGCCGGTGCGTGCCTGCGGGCGTCTTGCCTGACGCGAGCACCTTCGCGAACGTGGCCGCGTAACGCTGCGGATCACGCTCCTTGTATTTATCGCCGAAGTGCCGCGGATTCTTGCCGCTGTAACGCTTGCGGCGTTTGTGCGGTACGGGAGCGGAATCGTCAGACATGCGGAAGGCGCTCACTTGCCACGAGCTCGAGCATCTGATCAGTTCGCAGCATGAATGCTCGACAACTTTGCACCGCTCTCATCGTCACGCTCGCCTTTGCAGCGAGTGCCTTCAGCGAATCTCGCGCTTCCAAGGGCACGACCAACGGGACGTTCGCAGGGATTGAGCAGGGCGATTATGCGCACTTCCTCGTGAAAACGCCGAAGGGACAGGAGTCGTACTTCGTTCTGCGCCCGGACAAATCGGTGCAGTCGTATCTCGACCATCCGAACAAGCTGAAGGGGCGCAAGATTCGCGTCTATTGGGAGGAACGGAACCAGCACATTCCCGAAGCGGGCGGCAAGCAGAAGATCAAGCTCGTGACGAGAGTCGAGGAGCGGCGGTAGGCGAGCGTTCACACGCGGGCGAACGCGGATCGGCCGCCAGGCCTTTGTAGGTGATCATGCCGTCTTCGACCGTGTGACTCAGGTCGATGAGCCGCGTCCGTTCGACAGGCATTCACCGGAGATTTGTTAGGGCTTCTTCGTCGCCTCTTTGGAGCTGCGGTCGGCGATCTTGGATTCCGCTTCTTTATCGTCCGCGTCGCGTGCTTCCACCACCAGGCGGTTTGCATGCTCCGCGGGCTCGAACCGATTGCCCATAATGCGCGCGCGCACCTGCGCCCACTGCGCGCCGTAGAACAGAATCACGGTCGAGTAGTAGAGCCACAGGATGAGGACCATGAACGAACCGGCCGCGCCGTACTCGGTGGCGGTCGAACTGTTGCCGAGGTAAACGCCGAGCCCGAGCTGCCCGAGGTTAAACAGGATCGCAGTCACTGCCGCGCCGACCCACACGTCGCTCCAGCGGATGATCACGTCGGGGATGTACTTGAAGATACAGGCGAAGAGAACGGTCGTGACACCCACCGCGACGATGAAGTTGACCACGTGCATGAGGAATTCCATCTCAGGCGCGAGGGTTTGGAAGTAACTGCCTAGCGCCGCCAGCAGGGTGCTGACGCCGAGCGAAACCATGAGCAGGAACGCAAGGCTCGCGACGACAGCCATCGAGAAGAGGCGGGTCTTGATCATGTGCATGATCCCGAGCCCGGACTTTGCGATCACATTCCAGACGCGGTTGAGCGACGATTGCAGCTGCGCGAACACAGCCGACGCACTAACCAGCAGCACGACAAAGCCGATGATCCCCTGCAACGTCCCGGTGCTCGGCTTCGTCGCATTGTCGACGATGCCGCGGATCGCTTCCGCGCCAGCGCTGCCGATCAGCCCTTCAGCTTGCGTGATAAAGCTTTGCGACGCCTGCTCGCCGAAGATCCAGCCGGCGATTGTCAGCATCACCGTCACGAGCGGCGCCAGCGCGATGACGGTGTAAAGCGCGAGCGCGGCGGCAAGCGTCATCGTGTCGTCGTTAAAGAAATCTGACGCTGCTTCTTTCGAGATCTGGAAGAACCGTTTCATGGAGTTGCTGAACATACGGACAGCGCGTGGAAATAGGATGCCTCGCCGGACCAAGGCGGCGCGCTCCCGTTTCGTCGTCGCCGAGCAGGGCCGTCTGAATATGGTGCTTTGAATGAAAGTCGCCGTCTTCAGCGCGAAACAATACGACCGCGCATCCTTCGATAAGGTCAATGCCGGCCGGCATCAGCTTGATTACTTCGAGCCGCATCTCGACTCCGCGACGGCTCCGCTAGCCCACGGCCATGATGCCGTTTGCGTGTTCGTGAACGACCGGCTGGACAGTGCCGTGCTCGACGCGCTCGCATCTGACGGCGTAAGGCTCGTCGCTCTCCGCTGCGCAGGGTTCAACAACGTCGATCTTGCCGCCGCGCGTCGGCTCGGAATCACGGTTGCTCGCGTGCCGGCATACTCACCGCATGCCGTTGCGGAGCACACCGTCGCGCTGATCCTCGCGCTAAATCGCAAGTTGCACCGCGCCTACAATCGCGTGCGAGAGGGCAACTTCGCGCTCGAGGGGTTGCTCGGCTTCGATCTGAACGGCCGCACGGCAGGGATCGTTGGCACCGGGAAGATCGGTGCCGTGGCCGCGCGAATTCTGCATGGCTTTGGCTGCACGGTGCTCGCCTTCGATCCGTATCCAGCCGAAAGCTGCCGCGCGCTCGGCGTCCGCTACGTAGCGCTCGATGAGCTGCTCGGCGCGTCGGACATCATCACTCTGCATTGCCCGCTCACGCCGGAGAATCACCACCTCATCAACGCCGACGCGCTCGAGAAGATGAAGCAAGGAGCGATGCTGATTAACACCAGCCGCGGCGGCTTGCTCGACACCCGCGCGGTGATCGCCGCGCTCAAATCCGGCAAGCTGGGCCACCTCGGCCTCGATGTTTACGAAGAGGAGAGCGAGCTGTTCTTCGAGGATCTCTCCGGCACGATTTTGCGCGACGACATCTTCACGCGGCTGCTGACTTTCCCGAACGTCATCATCACTGGGCACCAGGGTTTCTTCACGCGGGAGGCGCTCGACAACATCGCGCGCACCACGATGGAGAACATCACGCAATTCGAGGCGACCGGATCGTCGCCGAACGCGGTGGGTGTTAGTTAGATTGCTCATGCGCGTTTCCGAGCGGTCATTCCGAGCGCAGCCGAGGAATCCCGTGGCCTGAGTTTAAGGTAACGCCACGGGATTCTTCGACTTCGCTCCGCTGCGCTCAGAATGACCGCGCGGCAAAGTGCATGATAGGCTCTAGCCGGTTTCGCTGAGCTCGAGCATGCGCGTGAGGTGCGATTGCTCGGGCGCGAGCTGTGCCAGCTGCAGCGCGCGACGGAAGCTCTCGGCCGCCGCGCGGTGGTTGCCGAGCTTCAGTTGCAGCTCGCCGGTGACGGCATGCAGCAGGTGATGCGCTTCGAGGCGATGGCGATCCTTCATCGCCGCGAGCGTGTCGAGCGCCGCCTGCGGTCCTTGCAGGTACGATACTGCGACCGCGCGGTTGAGCGCGACGACGGGCGACGGATTGATGCGCAGCAGCTCGTCGTAGTGACTCAGAATGCGCGCCCAATCAGTCGAAGCGACGTCAGGAGCCGTGCAATGACACGCCGCGATGCCGGCTTCGAGGTGATAAGCGGTGATCTCGTTACCGCGCGCCGCTTCGGCGAGGTGAATCAACCCGCGCTCGATGAGCGACTGGTCCCACTTCGACCGGTCCTGCTCGTCGAGGCGTAGCAAGTCGCCCTCCTCATCGAGGCGCGTTGGGAAGCGCGCGCTCGTCAACAGCATCAGCGCGAGCAGTGCGTGTGCTCGCGGCGTGTTAGCGGCAGGATGGGCAACGAGCAACGAGCCAAGACGGATCGCTTCGTCGCAAAGCTCTTCGCGCAGCAGGCGATCGCCGGCGGAAGCTTTGTAGCCTTCGTTGAACAGAAGATACAATGCGGCCAGCACACCGTTGAGCCGCGGCGTGAGGTCTTCGCCTTCCGGGATTTCGAAGCCGATCCCGGCGGCCGCGATGCGCTGCTTGGTGCGCGTGAGTTGTTTCTCGATCGCGGCTTCGCTGGTGAGGAACGCCCGCGCGATTTCGCCCGTGCTGAAACCGCAGAGCACCTTGAGCGCGAGCACGACCTGGGCGTCTGGCGCGACCGATGGGTGGCAGCAGACAAACATCAGGCGCAGGGCATCGTCACGGATCTCAGGCGCGCCTTCGCCGATCACCGCAGCCTGCGGCGTCATCTGCTCGACGTGCGTGATGATGTCCGCCTCTTTCGCAGCGGACATGTTGCGATGCCGCAGCGCGTCTTTGGCAAGGTTCATCGCCACGCGCATGATCCACGCCGGCGGATTCGCGGGGACACCGCCCATCGACCACGCGCGCAATGCACGCAGCATCGCCTCCTGCGCGATGTCTTCGGCGAGCGACAGGTTGTGAACGCCGAGCACGCGGATCAGCGCGCCATGCAGCCGCCCGGTCTCGTGCCGGAAGAAGTGCTCGACCAATTGCGAAGCCCGTGCGGTCGGCTGCGCATCCGCGACAGCATCGTCCGCTGCTCTAGCGACTGATTGAAAGCTGGCCACCAACGACCACCTAGACCGCTGACAACTCGTGCGCGGCGTGATGCTGCACGCCGAGATGGCAGCTCGAGGTCATCTCGCGCACTTCGATCTCGAGGCCGTATTCCAGCCCGGGATGTTGTTGGGCGACGGCGGTCGCTTCATCCAGGCTGCCGACCATCAACTTCACGTAGCCGCCGATCGCTTCCTTCGCTTCGGCAAACGGGCCATCGATCACGCGCGCGCCGCCGGAGCCGGAGACGAGACGCGTCTCGAGTTCGAGTGGTTGACCTTCGACAGCCTTGCCGCTCTTCGCGAGGCCGTCATACCAGGCGTTCCACTTCTGCATCAGGCGTTGACGTTCGTCAGGCGAGAGATGCGCGTAGTTCTCGGGACCTGAGTTCCGGAAGAACAGAATGTAGGGAGTGCGGTTGTTGTCCATGATGTGCGGGTTGTTGTAATCCATCATCAACTACGACGAACGACAACCGGACTTCCGACACTGCGGCCTCAGTTTTCTCGTGCCGAAAAATTGTCGTCGAGGCTGTCCGGAACCCGTCGCGTTGTTCGTTGCACGTATGAAACCAGCAACCTCAGCCAACAAGGAGAACATCAAATGCCCCAATATGTAGATGGATTCGTGCTTCCAATGCCGAAAGAGAACGTCGCCGCTTACAAGCGGATGGCGGAGAAAGGCTGCAAGATATGGCTCGAACACGGCGCGCTCGACTACCGCGAGTGCATCGCCGAAGACACCGACGCGAAGTTCGGCCTCTCATTCGCCGCCGGTATCAACGCCAAGCCAGAGGAAACGGTCGTCTTCGCTTGGATCACCTACCAGTCGCGGGCGCATCGCGACGAGGTGAACGAGAAGGTGATGAAAGACCCGCGCATCGCCGAAGACATGGAGAACAAGGAGATGCCGTTCGACTGCAAGCGCATGCTTTACGGCGGCTTCGAGACACTTGTGGCGAGCTAACCCTTCGCTAATCCGAGCGAACACCCAATGATCACAACCATTCTTACCGGCACCGTCGTCCTTGCTGCCGCCTTCGCAGCTGTTGTCGCGAGCCGCCCGTCCGAGTTCCGCATCACGCGCAGCGCCATCGTTGCAGCCGAGCCCGCCACTCTCTTCGCGCAAGTGAACGACGTGCGGCGATTTCAGGATTGGTCGCCGTGGGCGAAACGCGACCCGCAGGCGAAGATGTCCTTCGAAGGTCCGGCAGCGGGCGAGGGGGCAGCGTTCCGATGGGCCGGCAACAGAGAGGTCGGTGAGGGCGCGATGACCGTGACCGAGAGCCAGCCTAACGAGCGGGTTCAGTTTCGGCTCGATTTCCTGAAGCCGATGAAAGCGACCAATACCGCCGCGTTCACCTTCGAGCCCGTCGCGGAAGGAACCCGCGTGACGTGGAGCATGCATGGCGAGAGCAAGTTCATGTGCAAGGCGATGGGCTTGTTCATGAACATGGACAAGATGATCGGAGGCGACTTCGAGAAAGGTCTCGCGGGTCTGAAGCGGATCGCCGAAGCCGGCGCAGCCCGACACACGAACTACGCGCTGGCCGCGGCCCGGTAAGGCCGCGACCTAAAGTTCGGCCGTCGGCTCGCGCACAACCTCGCGAGCCGATTTGTCGTCGCGCAGGCCCAGGAAGGTGGCGTGGCGCAGCAGTCCGTAGCTGGTCCACTCAGCGAAGCGCACCTGCGCGACGAGCTTCGGCTTTAGCCACTTGAGCTTCTTCATGTCCTCCGCGGTGACGCCTTCGCCGAAGTGGCTCTTCTTGCTGCTCGGCAAATTGGCGAACGGGCAGGTGGTCACGGCGTGCGGCGCGAGGCTCTCGAACAGCTTGCGTCGTGACGTTGGATTGAAACCCTGCCGCACCTTGCCCCCGAAGATCAGCTTCCGCCCTTCGTAGTAGCCGACGAGCAGTGACTGGAACGTCTCACCGTCCGGATTGTAGCCGCCGATGACGAACTCCTGGGCATGGCCGATGCGCAGCTTCAGCCAATCCGGCGAACGCGTGCGCGCGAGATATTTCGAATCGCGGCGCTTCGCCATCACACCTTCGAGGCCGGCGCTTTCGATCGAGCGCACGACGGCTTCCGGATCGCCGGTCAGCTCGGCGCTGTAGCGCACATCCGAATCGGTGACGACTTCCCGCAGCAGCTGCTTCCGTTCGAGCAGCGGCAGCGCGCGCAGGTCTTTGCCTTCGAGACTCAGCAGATCGAAAGCGTAGTAGACGATGTGCCACTCGCGTCCGGCAGAGCCGCGGTTCTGCAACATCTGGAATGATGGCTTGCCTTGCGCGTTCACGGCGACAACCTCGCCGTCGATCACGGCCGTATCGGCAGTGAGTCCGCTAACTGCAGCGACGACATCAGGGAAGTCGGCGCCTAGAGGCTTGTTCTTCAACGAGAGCAGCCGAACCGAACCGCCGTGCTTCAGCGCCTGCGCACGATAGCCGTCCCACTTCACCTCGTAGAGCCACTCATCGCCGCCCGGGAGCTTCTCGACGGGCGTCGCTTTCATAGGCGGGATGAACGCGGGCGCACGGTGGGGCGAGACTCTGTCGAGCCTGGAGGAGCGCTTCGCCAGGCTCGAGGGGACTCTCGCCCTACCTGCGTTAGCTTTGCCGCCGCTGCCGTCGCTTCGATTGCTGTGCCACGTCCTTGTCTTCTCGCCGGCGATTTCGTCGAGCGTGCGGCCGGTCACCGCTGAAGTGTCATCCTGCTTCGCCGTTAGCCGCTTGTTAGGCTTGCCGACCTTGGTGATCAGCCACTTCGTCTTCTCGCCGCCTTCATCTGTGCGCTGCACGTTCCACTCGCCGCGCAGTTTCTTGCCCGTGAGGAAGACGGTGAGCGCGCCTTTCCAGTAGTTCCCGTCGAGGACTTCATACGTCCCGATGTCCCAGACCATCACCGTCCCGCCGCCGTATTCGCCCTGCGGGATCACGCCTTCGAAATCGAGGTAATCAATCGGGTGGTCTTCCGTTTGAAAGCCGCTCCGCACGTCGTCGAGCTTCAAAGGCAGGTTGCGCGGCACGGCCCACGATTTAAGCACGTCGTGCATCTCGAGGCGGAAGTCGTAGTGGAGGTGACTTGCCGCGTGCTTTTGCACGACGAAGCGGCGCCGGCTGCCTTGGCGGCTGCGGCGCGGCGCTTCCGGAGCCGGCTCGGCCGTGCGGTTGAAGTTTCGCTTCGCGTCGTACTCGCGGAGGGCGGGTAGGGACGCCGCGCTGCGGCGTCCGGGAGACGTTGCTGCACCGGCGGCCGTTCGAGCTCCCTGCGTTTTAGCCACACCGCTCGGACGTCGCAGCGCGACGTCCCTACCAACGAACTGCTCCGGCAGTCGCTGCTTGGTTTTCAGCACAGGCGCGAACAGATCCCCGAGCTTCTTCAAGCGCGCGAGCGCCTCGCCGGGCGAGAAGTAGAGCGCGTCGATGTTCTTCTTCCGACACGCCTGACGCAGCTCGTCCCAATCGAGCGGCATCGAAACGAATGGTCGCTCTCGTTTCGCCCGCAACGAGTAGACGCCGACGGTCGTCTTGTGATCGGCGTTCTGGCTCCAGTCGATGAACACCTTGTTGTGGCGGAGGTTCTTCGCCATCTCGGAGACGATCAGCTTCGGATGCTGCCGCTCGAGCATCTGTGCAACGGCGCGGGCGAATGGCTGGGTCGAGTCGTACGTGATGGGCGTGTTCAGCGGCACGTAAACCTGCAGGCCTTTCGACCCGGAGACTTTCACCCACGACTTCAGCTGCAGCTGCTCGAGGAGATCGCGCAGGAGGAACGCCGTCTCCGCGCAGCTGAGAATGTCTGCGCCTTCGCCCGGATCGAGATCGAAGACGATCCACGTGGGCCGCTCGATCTCGGGCGCGCGATGCAGGAACGGATGCAGCTCGATGCTGCCGATGTTCGCGCACCAGCCGAGCGTCGCGACGTCGTTGATCATGATGTAGCGGATGTCGGGTCCGCCTTCCCGCCGCGGCACCGGTGTGGTCTCCACCCAGGCCGGCGTGAAGCCCGGCGCGTCCTTTTCGTAGAAGAAGTCGCCGTGCACGCCCGTCGGATACCGCTTCAACGTCACCGGCCGCTGCGCGAAGTGCGGTAGGAGATAACGCGAGACGTTCACGTAATACTCGATCACCTGCGCCTTCGTGAAGCGGCCCGCAGGGTAGAGGACTCGGTCCGGATTCGTGATCACGAGCTCGGGGTGCCGCGTCGCGCGTTTCGCTGCCATGCAGAAGGTAATCGCGCGCTCGTGCTGCGGCGATGGTAGGGACGGCGCGCCGCGCCGTCCGAGCGGCGTGGCTTGGCTGAGAGATACTGCGGTGCCGGCATGCGCGAGCGACGCGTCTCGGACGCCGCAGCGCGGCGTCCCTACCTTGACGCGCATTGCATGCCCAACTAAATGCTGCGCGGTGAACTCCGAATCCGCCGGGACCGCCCGCAAGGTCTCGCTGCTGACCGCGACCTGCATCGTGATCGCGAACATGATCGGCACCGGCATCTTCACCAGCCTCGGTTTTCAGGTCGGCGATCTCCCGAGCGGCTTCGCGATCGCCACGTTGTGGGCTGTGGGCGGGCTCTGCGCGATGTGCGGTGCGCTTTGTTATGCGGAGCTCGGAGCCGCGCTGCCGCGATCCGGCGGTGAGTATAATTTCCTGCGCGAGATCTACCATCCGGCGATCGGATTCCTCGCGGGGTTCGTCTCGGCGACGGTCGGGTTTGCCGCGCCGGTGGCGATCGCCGCCATGCCATTCGGCACGTATGTCTCGGAGTTCCTGCCGGGAACGAACCCGCTGATCTGGGCCTTCGCTGTCGTCTGGATCACGACCGCCGTGCTGCTCTTCGATCTGCGACTCGGCAGCATTTTTCAGGTCGGCTCAACGCTGCTCAAGGTCGCGCTCATCGTCGTGATGATCGCCGCCGGCTTCTACGTCGTCGGCTCGCAGCCGATCACATTCCTGCCGGTCGCCGGTGATGCGGCGTTAATCACGAGCGCGCCATTCGCCGTCAGCCTCTACTTCGTCATGTTCGCCTACTCGGGCTGGAACGCGTCGACCTACATCGCAAGCGAAGTGCGGAACCCGACGCGCAACATTCCGCTTTCGTTAGGCGTCGGCACGTTGATCGTCACGGTGCTCTACATTGGCGTGAACGCCGCCTTCATGCGCACGACTCCGATTCCGGAGATGGTCGGGAAACAACAGGTCGCCCTCGTCGCCGGCACGCACATTTTCGGTGAGGCCGGAGGCCGGGTGATGGCGCTATTTATCTGCCTCGGCCTGATCTCGACCGTGAGCGCGATGATGTGGATTGGGCCGCGCGTGACCGTCGCGATGGGCGAAGACCTGCGCATGCTGAGCTGGCTGGCGCGCAAAAACAGCCGCGGAATTCCGGTGAATGCAACGCTGACGCAGTTCGTCGTAGTGAACATCATGCTGCTGACGGCGACGTTCCAGACCGTGGTGAACTACGTGCAGTTCGCGCTCACGCTTTGCACGACCCTGGCCGTCGCGGGCGTATTCGTGCTGCGGTGGCGCCGGCCTGATCTGCCTCGGCCGTATAAAGTCTGGGGCTACCCGGTCACGCCGCTGATTTTTCTAACGATCGAGGGGTGGATGATGTCGAATCTGCTCACCAATGCTTCCACACGCATTCCATCGTTGCTCGGCCTCGGCACGGCGCTGCTCGGTCTCGTGATCTACTTCGTGTCGCCGAAAACAGCGCCCGCGGCGTCTTATAACTGAATTCGATGATCAATCTCCTGCCGTCATTCCGACCGGAGCGCAGCGAAGTGGAGGAATCCCGTGGCAGTAATGCTCGGCCGCTCCACGGGATCCTTCGACTCCGCTCCGCTACGCTCAGGATGACCGCGCTCTTGTCGCTGTTGTTTTGCAGCCCTGCGACGATGTTCGGCCAAGTCCAAGTCACCGTCGACGAAACCGCGCGCTTCCTCGCGGGCCTGCCGGTAAATGGTGCACTCGCGCCATTGATGCAGACGCCGGGCTGGCAGCAGCACGCGCGCGAGATGGACGAAGCCTGGGCGAAGAAGATGTCGCAGCAGATTCTGCCCATCCGCCAGTGGATGTGGGCGAACGCCGACCAATACTTCACCAGCGGCGGCCCGATGTTCTACATGTTCGGCGGGCCCGATGTGCTCTACGCGAACGTCTTCTTCCCGTACGCGAGCAGTTACATCCTCGCGGGCCTTGAGCCGGTCGGGCAGGTCCCGAATCTCGCGGCCATGCATCCCGACCAGGTCACGGCGGAGCTAGCCACCATGCGTGGCTCGATGAGCACCATCCTGCGCTTCCAGTATTTCATCACCAAAGATATGCGCACGGAGCTTGGCCGCGGGAACGTCGCCGGCACGCTGCCGATCATGTATGTGTTCCTCGCGCGCCTGGGATACTTCATCATGGATGCCACGCCGGTAACGAGCCCGGCGCGCGGCGTAAAGATCACCTTCAAGGATCCGGCGCGGCAGCAGCCGCAGACGCTTTACTACTTCACGACGGATCTCTCCGGCGGCGGTCAGAGCGCGTTTCTGAAATGGTGCGCCGCGAAAGGCAAGGGCGTGAGCCTGCTGAAAGCCGCGTCATACCTCATGCACACGGAAGGCTTCAACGGCGTGCGCAGTTTCCTGCTCAACAACAGCCGGGTCATCATCCAGGACGACACCGGGGTTCCGCTTCGCGCCTTTCCGAGATCGTGGGCGGTGAGTTGCTATGGGCGCTACGTTCAACACGGCGAGATGTTTGGTAAATATTGGCAGCCCGATCTCGCCGCCGTGTATCAGCAGAATCCGCCGGCGGAACTAGGCTTCGCGTTTGGTTACCACTGGCAGCCGGATCGCGGCATTCTGATGCTTGCGCAGCCGGACGCGGGTGGTGCTGTTCCGGTGAATGCCGCGCCGATATCCGCGCCGCAACCGCCCGTGATGAAGGCTTTGCCGCCTACGCCGCAACAGGCGCCTCGGAGCCGATCAACTGCCCCTGGCAAGGCGAAGAAGCGCTAGGTTGCCGAGTGGAGATTGCTGCGCTCAACCAGGCTGTCATTCCGAGCGAAGTCGAGGAATCCCGTGGCAATACCTCCCGTGTCGCCACGGGATTCCTCCACTTCGCTTCGCTCCGGTCGGAATGACAGCTAGTCCTTAGCCGCCCATAACCGCATGCTGAAGCGCCTCATCCTCTGCGCTGCCGTTGCACTGTGCGGCAGCGTGCATGCGGCCGCCCCCAGCCCGAACGCGACGGCGAAGTTTCTTGCCGGCTTATCGACAGGTGGCGGCGAGACTGAGAATTACGTCAGTCGCGCCGTCTGGGCCGAACACGCCGCGCAATTCGACAAAGGATGGGCGCAACTCGAGCGGCGCCAGCTCTCGATGATCCGCGAGTGGGGCCCGCAATTCCTCGGAGGCTCCTACGAGTCCGAGGCGCCGATGTTCTACATGTTCAGCGGCCCGGATTTTCTCTACGCGAACGCTTTCTTCCCCTACGCGCGCACTTACATCCTGTGCGGCATTGAGCCGGTGGGCACGCTGCCGGATGTCACGCGCATCGCGCCCGAGGTATTGCCCTCCGCGCTCGCGAACCTGCGCAAGAGCATGGAGTCGGTGCTGAGCTTCAGCTTCTTCATCACGAAGAACATGAAGATCGATCTCCAGCAGACGCAGCTCAACGGCACGCTGCCGGTGCTGTATGTCTTCCTCGCGCGCGCCGGCTACACGATCGATGAGGTGGAGTTCGTCGCACTCGATCGCTCCGGCAATTTCACCAGCGCGGGCAAAGGCAACACGCCGGGTGTGCGCATCGACTTCAGCTCCGACGAAGGCGGCACGCAGACGCTCTACTACTTCGCGAGCGATCTCTCTGACTGGGCCACACAGTCGAACCCGGGATTCGTGCGATTCCTCGAAGCGCAGGGTCGCGGCCTCACGCTGCTCAAAGCCGCGTCCTACCTGATGCACGGGCAGAACTTCGATCGCGTCCGTGAGTTCCTGATGAACAACAGCAGCGTCATCGTGCAGGACGACTCCGGGGTTCCGTATCGCTTCTTCGATCCCGACCAGTGGATCCTGCGGCTCTGCGGTCGCTATGTGGGGCCGATCGACATCTTCAAACAGCATGTGCAGCCGGCGCTCGCGAACGCCTTCAACGCACGCGTGCCGGCGCCACTCGATTTCGGGTTCGGTTATCAATGGCAACCGAACCGCTCCGGACTGGTGATCGCGCACCCGCGCGCCGCCTCAGCGCTCCCGCCCGAGGAGGAGCCGGAGGAACCGCGCATCCGAGAACGTGCCCCCGTTTCCATGCCGGACGACGACGAGGCCTAACGAAGGGATCGCGTAGAGCCGCTGATAACGCGAGCCGACGCACATGACGAGATCGCTCGGCGCGGCGTTGCAGATGGCGGCGTTGCTCCAGCTTTGCGAGTGCCACTTCGGCGTCAGCGCCGCTTCAAAATCAAACTCTCGTCCGCCGGGCGCGTTGCCGTTGTTCCACCAGCCGAAGCTGTAGGCCTGATTTGCTGATGAGCCGCGCACAGCCTGCGAAAACGTGCCGGTGGAAACAACAGGCGAGCCTCCGTTGACGGCGAGTTGCCCGATCTTCGCCCATTGCCGCGCACTTAAGGCCCAGCCCGCAGCGAGGAGGGGATTGCCCGCGCTGTCCTTCAGGTAACGCTGACGGCCGAGCCCCAGCCGACTGAGCACACGTCGCTCGAGATAGGCAGTCGGGTCTTTGCCGCCCAGCTTCGATTTGAGGACCCGATGAAAAACCTGCAGCTGACTCGGCCCGTAAATGAAGGCACTGCCCGGTTCCGCCAGGATCGGCAGCTTGACTGCGATCGCGTCGCGATCACCAGGATTGTCGCGATGCAGTCGCAGCCCCTGCTCCAGGCCGGCGGAGAAATCGAGCAACTGGCGAATCGTCACGCGTGCCTTACGCGGGTCGTTGCGCCACTCCGGGATCGTCTCCGCGACTCGCTCATCCAGATTCAGCAACCCGTCCTGCGCCGCAGCGAGGCCAGCGAGACACCAGAACGCCTTCGTCCCGCTAAAGATCCTCCGCGCCTCGTTAGCGCCCTGTTCGTGCAGCGTCTTGCCATTCTGAATGACGAGGAGCGAAGCGCCTTTGCGGCTTGCGGAGTAAGCGGCGGCGGCGCGAACGGATTCAGGGTTAACTTCGCCGAACGCCGAGGATGTCGTCGAGGCGACGAGAAGAAGCGCGAGAGCCGTCCGCATTCTCATCGCAACTGCTTAACCGCTTCACGGACGGCGTGCGGCAACGCGCTCGCGCCATTTCCACCAAGCTCCGCATCGATTGTCTCGAGCCGCTGGATGAGATCCGCCACTTCGCGTCTCGCGTATGGCCCGCCAGCAGCGGCGCAGAAGTGTGTGCGGCAACCGAACGGTCGGTCAGCGTAGATCAGGCATTTACCCGCGCGCTGGTCGAGCAGGGGACAAGCTCCGTCCGCCGACACGGGCAGATCCTTGCGTCCACTCGCGCGTAGACCCTTCGCCGCGACGAGCGCTTCCCCGCGAGTGAGAAACGGCGTTCGTCCTGTGAGCTTGAACTGGCAGCATTCATTTAAGCGCATGCAGCTGCGCTCGATCGGGCGCTCCGCGAGGTCGGCGTAAATCTGCCGCACTCTGCTTATCGCCGCATCGCGCCCGCCGTGTGGTTCTCGTGCCATCGGTGTTACGGTAGGGACGCCGCGCTGCGGCGTCCGAGCAGCGTGGCTGTGCCTACGGATACAGCATGCGCACAAATGCACACCACGCGCCTCGGACAGCGCAGCGCGCTGTCCCTACCAGGCTGTCCGTGAAGCCGCGCGTTCATCCGATGTCGCCATCCGCCATCGCGTGTCCGGCGATCCAGCCGGTCGTCCACGCAGCTTGGAAATTGAAGCCGCCCGTGATGCCGTCGATATCGAGCAACTCGCCCGCGAAGTAAAGATGCGGCACGATCCGGCTTTCCATTGTCTTAAAATTCACTTCGCGCAGGCTCACGCCGCCGCACGTGACAAATTCATCCTTGTTGAGCGATTTGCCGTTCACCGGTAGCTCGGTGCGCGTGAGCAATGCGGCAAGCGCGAGTCCTTGCGGACGCGTCAGGGTTGTCCAAAGCGTGTCGCGGGTGACGCCCGCTTCGAGGACGAGCTGCTCCCACAGGCGCGCCGGAATGGGAGAAATCGGCGAGCTCACGATGTGACGCTTCGGCTGTGTCGTGCGTCGCGCTTGCAGCTCCGCCGCGACATCCGCTTCGCTCATGTCTGGCAGCCAGTTAACGCGGAGCGGGAACTCGTAGTCCTTTTCGGCGAGCACCCTCGCGCCCCACGCTGAAATGCGCAGAACGCCCGGGCCGCTGACGCCATTATGCGTGATCAGGAGCGGCCCGCGTTCGCGCAGCGACGTGCCGGGAACCGCCAGCTCGACGTCCGGCATTGAAACGCCTGGCAGCTCACGTAGCCACGGCGTCGCGATGTGGAGTGAGAACAATGACGGCACCGGCGGCTCGATCGTGTGTCCGAGATCGCGCGCGATGACTGCGCCGGCGACATCACGCGCCCCCCCGGTTGCGAGGAGGAGCCGATCGCACGGAAGAAATTCGCCGCTCGTTAGCCGCACGATGAAGCCGTCACCGCAGCGCTCCGCGCCTTCGATGCCGTTGCGCGCGATCAGTTGAACGCCGGCCCCTTTCGCTTCGAACATCAGGCAATCGATCACTGTGGCAGACGAATCGGTGACCGGAAACATGCGGCCATCCTCTTCCGTTTTCAGATTGACCCCGCGGCGCTGAAACCACGCGACGGTATCCTCAGCCGAGAATCGATGCAGCGCGCCGATCAGCGCCCGCTCACCGCGCGGATAACGGCTGCTGAATGTGCGCGGCTCCAGCGCGGTGTGCGTCACGTTGCAGCGACCGCCACCGGAAATGCGCACCTTGGTCAGGAAATGCGAAGCGCGCTCGTAGATCCGCACATCATTCGCAGGCCGAGCCTGCGCGCATGCGATGGCCGCGAAGAAACCCGCCGCGCCTCCTCCAGCAATCACGATCCGTTCGCTGCTCACTCCCACAGGATAGCGCACCGCGTGTGTCCGCGCGCCGCATCATCGCGGTTGCGCGCAGCTCTTAGCGTTCGCTTGGGGCCCGATCGCGGCTTCTCACCACCAGGGTGATGCCACCGAGGATCGCTGCCGACGCCAGGATCGATCGAAGGGTCAGCGCCTCGCCTAGCAACAGGACGCCTGCGACCGCCGTGAGCACCGGCACGCTCAACTGCACCGTCGCCGCGCTGGCGGCTTTCAGCCCCCGTAGGGCCGTATACCAGATGGCGTAGCCGACGCCCGACGCGAGCGCGCCAGACAGCAGCGCATACACGGCGCCCGCCAAATCAATGCGAGCCCACGGGAGCAGCACGGCGCCGAGCGCAGTCGCAAACGGCACCGCGAAGAGGAAATTGCCGGCGGTCGCGGCGATTGGATCAGCGGCACCTTTACCGCGCAGCGAATAGATGCCCCACGCGATCCCTGCGACGAGCATCAGGATGGAAGGGACCAGCGGCGGCGCCGCGAGGCCGGGAAACACGAGCACAACCAGACCACAGATCGCGAGCAGCAAGCCAACTACCTGCAGGCGTCGCAGCGCTTCGCCCTGACCGAGTCCCCACAGAATCATGGTCGCCTGCACGGCGCCGAAGAGGAGCAGCGCGCCAGTTCCCGCCGAGAGGCTCGTGTAGGCGAACGAGAATGCAGCCGCGTACCCGAAGAGCGCGAGCGCCGATCGCCAGCTGCCGGCCCGTGTCGCTGACGTGCCGCCTGCGCGCAGGCGAACGATCAACCAGAGGACGAGCGCGCCGGAGACGATGCGAATCGCGGTGAAGCTCGCCGGATCGATGCGCGTCTCGCGCAACGCAAAGCGGCAGAGCAGGGAGTTTGACGCGAACGCGATCATCGCGAGCGCTGTGAGGAAGAAGACTCGAGCAGCGCTCACGCAGTTCCGCTGGCTGCGATCAGTCTAACAACTCGACCGCATCACCTTTGCGCACGGCGCCTTCCACAACGACACCGCCATAGATTCCGGCGGTGCCACCGTGCGCCTGCGCAATTTGCTTTAACAGCACCGGCGCCTTGATCGCGGTGTCCGGGTCGAGCGTGATCATCGTGCAACGGACGTCCCGCTCCGCCACGGAGACAACCACGTCGCGCCCGATCCGCAGCGATCGCCCGACGAACTGATCTTCGCCGTAGCCGTCCGTTCCGGGCAGATCGATGTAGATGTTTGCTCGATATCGCCGCTTCTCTGGAGTGGTTGCGGTTTCGCGGGCAAGTCGGGCGGGAGTTTGCACGCTCATGATCGAAACAGGATACGCGTCAGTCATTGCCCGCTCCGAACGCGTCAACGTGACCTGATGCTTTGGGTCTGCACCGACGCGCAGCCGGTGGATGAGTGCGGGATCATCAATAGCCATCGTTTCACCCTCCGGTGTCTCGACATCCACGACACCAGGAGCTTCCCCTGACTTTCGGAATCGCGGCCGGTAAAGCAGCATCTGGCGCTGCTCGCGCCCGGTGAAGTACGGGAAATCCGCAGGTGCGGCCGAGCTCCTAAACGCGTAAAGCCGGTCACCGGCAACTCCTGCGGCGCCGACAAAGATCTCCTCGAGCTCTTCGCCCCGCATGCTCTTGACGGGATAGCGCCAGAGGCTCTCGACTGTTCCCACGCGGCTCATCGCACCAAATGCTTACCGCCAAAGCTCGAGCGATCCACCAGAAACGCGTTCAGCTCGGCAAGCATCTCGACACGCCAGCGGCGGAGCGTTGTATTTGTAGCCTCAGAAAGCTTCGATGCGAGCTGTGACCGACTTCCGTGGCAGACGCATGATGCACCAGCGGATATCGAATTCTGCCGCTGCGTCGCCGGTCGAAGTGGTGTCGCACATGGGAGCGATGCAGGCGCAGGATTACCGCAACGCGCTGTGGGCGGTGGGGCTTCGCACACCAAGCGCCACAGAGGCGGTCGTCGAAGGAGCGATTGCGGTCGGCGCGATCGTGCGCACCTGGCCGATGCGGGGAACGTTGCACTTCGTGGCCGCGGCCGATGTGCATTGGATGCTCGAGCTGCTGACTCCGCGAGTGATTGCGGCAGCAGCGAAGCGCGCCGAGGTGCATCGGCTCGACGTGGCAACTTTGTCCCGGTGCCGCGAGCTTTGCGTGGAGCTCCTCTGCGGCGGGCAGCGGCTGACGCGGGCCGCATTGTTCGCTGAACTCAACGCGCGCGGTATCGCAACCGAAGCACAGCGTGGCTATCACATCCTGTGGCGGCTCGCACAGGAGCGGCTCATCTGCTTCGGCCCGCACGAAGGCAAGCAGCCCACGTTTGTCCTGCTCGATGAGTGGGTGCCGCCGACGAAGCGCGCTCGACCGCGCGACCCGCTCGCGGAGCTCGCGCGGCGCTATTTCAGCAGCCATGGGCCGGCGACGCTGCAGGATTTCGTCTGGTGGTGCGGCCTCAAAGTCGTGGATGCGAGAGCGGCGATCGCAGCGGCGGGGTTGACGCAGGAAAGCATTGATGGAGTTCCGCACTGGACGTCAGCGCACGGAGCGGCTCCCGCAGGTGACATCGCGGCGGCCGCGCACTTACTTCCGGCATTCGACGAGTATTTGCTCGGCTATCGCGACCGGAGCGCTGCCCTTGACGCGCTGCACGCAGGAAAGGTCGTGCCGGGCAACAACGGGGTCTTTCAGCCGACCGTGGTGGTGAATGGCCGGATCGTCGGCACTTGGAAGCGAGCTGTGAAAGCTCGAGCTGTCATCGTGACCATCGAACAATTCGCGCCACTCTCGAGGTCCGCCCGAAGCGCGATCACGACGGCGGCCGACTCGTACGGACGGTTCATGTCCGCGCCGGTTGAACTCAGGTTTGCGTAGCCAACCTACGCTTCAGGCGAGGCGGCGGCGCAAAGGAGATCTCGTGCCGACCGGTTCCGAAGGAAATAGTTAGTTCGCGTAAGGAAAGGCATTGATTATCTATGGACTCGCCGCTCATACTGCCGGTCACGTGATTACCTATTCAAGACGCTGCACGAACTGGATTCTGACATACACCACGGCTCTTTGTGCGCTGTCCAACACCGGCTACACGGCGCCGAACCGACTCATCTCCGCTGCCCGCGCAGCCGAGACACCCCATTGGGCTACTGCACAGGCGCGCCACGAAAAGCGAGGGCGGATGGCGGAGTTCGACCCAGAACAGCTTGGCAGAATTTCCCGGGCGCTCTCCTCCGGCGGAAAGAATGAGCCGTTGGAGCTCCAGCTGCTCGATGATGTGGCCGTCACCGTGTACCCGACGCAGGTCGAGTGGTACGGCGCTGGGCGGTACGTGATCCGGGGGCGTCTGAAACAGGGCGGTGGCGCGGGCGATGGGCTGGCGTTGCTGTCGGTGGTCGACGGTGTTCTTCAGGCGCAAGTCGTCACGCCCGACGCCCGGAAGTTTTCGATCGCTTCTGCCGGCGGAAAGCTGTGCCGCGTGAGCGAAGTCGATCCGCAAGCGCACGCTGCGTCCTGTGCAAACGACGGGAAGGCGGCGACGGATTCGCAACACGCCAGCGCGGCGACTGCTGAACAGGCGCCAACTTCATCTGCTGCCGTTATCGCGCCGGATGGCATCGACTCTTCCGCAGCTGCGGGCGAGGGCGCGGTGGTCGATGTGATGATTCTCTACACGCAGGCCTTCCTGAACACGATGGGAAGTGTGGCGGCAGTCGAGGCGCGTTGTCAGCTCGCGGTCGACCTGGCGAACACCATGTTCGCGGACAGCCAGATCAATCCGCGTGTGCGGTTCGTCAATGCCACGCTGGTGAACTACGTCGAATCAGGCGAGCCCGGTATCGACCTTTCGCGCTTGATGAATCCGAGCGACGGCTTTCTCGATGAAGTGAGCGCGCTGCGCGAGCAGCATCAGGCCGATGTGGTGCATCTGTTTGGCGATGGCCGCCGGCTCGGCATGGCGAACCTCTACCCGAGCGATTACTTCGCCGTTGTGCAGACCGGATATCCGGAGCTCTTCGTGCATGAGCTCGGTCACAACTTCGGTTGCCAGCACGATCGGCCGGCGGCCGGAAACTTCGGGACCACTTTCGCCTACGGCCACGTCTTCCCGACGGACGACGGATCGAAGTACGGCTGTGTCATGTCCTACGCGGGCAACCAGGGCGCCAAGGTAATTCCGCTGTTTTCCAATCCGAACATCGCCTACAAAGGCGCACCGACTGGCGTGCCGAAGGGACGCAGCGACAGCGCTGACAATGCGCGGATGGTAAACCTCACCGGGCCCGTGCTGGCGGCATATCGCAACGGCGATGGCTCGAGCAGCCGCGTTCCCGTTTCGGCTAAGCCGCCGCGAGCGTCATTCCCTGCCACGCCGGCGGGTTCCACCAGCGCGGAGCAGAACATCACGTTGTCCTACATTGGCTTCGGCAGGCAGCGCTCGATCCAGATCAGCAACTTCCGCGTCCACGGTGCGGCCGAGGCTTTCTCAGTGCAGGTCTACGATCCGGCTTCGGGGCAGTTTGTCTCTGGCGACAGCTTCACCGTCAATCCGCCCGGCGTGACGCTGGTGGTCCGGTTCACGCCGAGCAGCGACGCCACAGCGCATGCGAATATCACGTTCAATGTAGATGACTTCGGGCATCGCTACTCGCCGCCGCCGATCCGTTTGGTCGGCAACGCCACCGCGCCGCTGCTCAAGAACATCTCCACCCGCGTACAGGTCGGCCACGGCGAGAACGCAATGATTGGTGGATTTATCGTCGGCGGAAGCGCGCCACGCGAGATCATCGTGCGGGCGATCGGACCTTCTCTGGCCGCGCGGGGCGTGCCGGGCGCGATGGTCGACCCGGTGCTCGAGCTTTATCGAGGGTCCGACTTGATTGCGGAGAACGACGACTGGGAACCGGGGGTGGCGCGCGAATCGGTTCAGTGGACGGGAGTCGCGCCCGCGATGCACCTGGAGTCCGCCGTCGTGGCTCGGCTCGAGCCCGGTAGCTACACGGCGGTGGTGCGGGGTTATCAGAATGCCACCGGCGTCGGCTTGATCGAAGCGTATGACCTCGATGCAGACGATCAGACGCAATTCCTGAATATCTCGACGCGTGGGCAGGTCAGCGTGGGCGAAGACGTCATGATCGGCGGGTTCATTCTCGGCGGGGCGTCGCCGAGCCGTGTTCTTGTGCGAGCGCTGGGGCCATCATTGGCGCGCTCGGGCGTGGAGGGCTCGCTCGGCGATCCGACCCTCGAGGTGCATGACGGTCAGGGTGCTCGCGTGGACGCGAACGACAACTGGCGCAGCGACAATGAGGCAGCGATTACATTGACCGGTGCCGCACCGCAGGATGAACGCGAAGCCGCGATCGTCGCGGTACTACAGCCCGGCGCGTATACCGCGATCGTCCGCGGCGTGAACGACACGCGAGGAGTTGGCTTGGTCGAGGTCTACAAGCTCCAGGTGGAGTAGGGAGCGTTCGACGCGGCAGTGCAGTGCAGGAGCTACCGCTCGTGCTTGTGAACTTTCCCGTCTCGCATGACGAAGCCGACCTTCTTCAGCACCGTCACGTCAGCGAGGGGATCGCCTTGCACCGCGACGATGTCGGCACTCTTTCCGGGCTCGAGCGAGCCGACTTGATCGGCCACGCCTAACAAGTCTGCTGCGTTTACCGTGGCGGCCTGGATCGCGCTTGCGGGCGTCATGCCGTGTTTCACCATGAGCTCGAATTCATCGGCATTTCGGCCGTGCTTCGAGACGCCCGCGTCCGTGCCAAAGGCGATCTTCACGCCAGCGCCAACAGCCTTGCGCAGCGCCTCGCCGGTGATGCTGATCCGCCAATCGATCTTCTTGCGCACTTCAGGTGCGTAGGCGTTTGGATTCGCGGCGATGCGCTCCAGGTAACCGTTGATCGTCGAGAGCGTCGGCACGTAGTACGCGCCTGAGGATTTGAAGAGCTTAAGCGATTCGTCATCGATCAACGTGCCGTGCTCGATCGAGTCGGCGCCTGCGTGGAGGGCGATGTTGATGCCATCTGCGCCATGCGCATGCACCGCAACCTTCTTGCCGTATTGGTGCGCCGTCTCGATGATCGCCTTCGCCTCGTCGTCCATCATCTGCGCCCCGAGCCCGAGGCCGATGCGGCTGTTCACGCCGCCAGTGGTGGCGATCTTGATCAAATCAGCGCCGCGGCTGATCTGCTTGCGCGCGGCGCGGCGGCAATCATCCGCGCCGTCGCAGGTTGTCTCGCCGGATGCGAGCACCGGGTGGAGTTCCTCGCGGAAGCCGAGCGTCTGGTCCATGTGGCCCGAGGTCGTCGAGATCCCGCTGCCGGCGTCGACGATGCGCGGACCGATGGTCCAGCCTTTCGCAATCGCATCGCGCAGCGCGAGCGTCACGCCATCACCGCTGCCGAGATTGCGCACCGTGGTGAAGCCGGCGTCGAGCGTCTTGCGTGCATTCCAGGCGGCTTCGTAGGCGCTATTCGCGGGACTGTCGGTGACACTCGCGAGCTGGCCCTCGATGCCTGCGCGGTCGGAATCGAGATGGACATGCGAGTCGATCAAGCCCGGCAGGACGAAGCGATCGCGCAGATCGATGACCGTCGCGCCCGCAGCCGGTTTGCTGAAGCCGTCCTGCACCGAGGTGATCTTGCCGTTCTGGATCACGATCGTCGCATTCCGGCGAGGATCTCGCCCGGGCCGGTCGAGCAACGTTCCCGCGTGGATGACGACTTCATTCTGCAGCGCCGGAGAAGGCGCAGGTGTTTGGGCGTGAGCAGATCCGGCCACGGCGGCGCAGAGGAGAAGAGCGGGGACGCGCATGACGAGAACAGTCCAGCCGCCCACCGCGGGCCGCAACTCGCAGGCTACCGCCGGATTCCCGCTCGCAGCCGCTCAAACTCGGCCGGGGCCATGGCGTGATTCGTCGCGATCTTGAAGCGGCGGCGCAGATAATCTTCGAACGAGACCCACTCCCCCTGGTACTCGATGGTCCGCGAGTAGGCACACATTTTGACGAATGGCTCCACCTTCGACAGTCGTCGCAAAAGGTAGAACAGCGTCGCGCTACAGAGGACACTTGCGCCGAGCAGCGTGAAGAGCAGGACGGTGTTTCGCCCCGCCTGGCGCGAAGCTTCTCGTTTGTGCATCCAGAGAAGGCGATGCTCCTCGTCGCCCATCACTTGCAGGAGCCCGCGGATCCGATCCATCGAGTTCTTGCCGCGGTCGCTGTTCACCATCTCCAGGGCCGCGTCATGTTCTCCACGCCGCCCGAGCGCGATGGTTTCATCGAGCAGCGCCACGCGTTCTCTGATCAGCGGCTGCAACTCATCGAGCCTTTGCTGCTGCGCCGGATCGCCGGCGCTGAGCGCGCGGAGGTCGCTCACGTTTTGGCCCAGGCGCGCTCGACCGGTCTCGTAAGGCTGGAGGTAAACGTCGCGCCGTGTCAGGAGGAACCCGCGCTGACCGGTCTCCGCATCGACAAGGCTGGAGACGAGACTCTGGACCGCGCGCTCCACCGCAAACGCGCGCGTCACCATCTCAAAGGACCGCTCGAGCTCGTGTTCGGCACGAAAGGCGAGCCATGCCGGGATGCCGATGAGCGCGATCGGCAGCAGCAGGGCGACCGCGATTGCAGTCTTGGATAAACGGGCAATGAGGTTCGGGACCATCGCGGCAACTCTGTAGCCACCATAATCGCTCGCACAAGTGTTCATCGCTTGCCCGCTCTGAAGCCGCGCGCTTGGCTTTGCCGCTGCCTCTGGCATCGTCCGCTATGAGAAACACATTGCTGTTAGCGACAGTGGGGGTTCTGGCCGTGACTGCGCTTCGCGCGGCGGCAGAGACGAAGGCCTCCGCCGGGACGGCGACGCTGACGGAGCAGGAGCGCGAGCGTGGGGTGAGCTACCTCGAGGAGACGCGGAGGGAATTCCTCTCCGCCGTCGCCGGGCTCTCCGAAGAGCAGTGGAAGTTCAAGTCGGCGCCCGAGCGCTGGTCGATTGCCGAGACCGCGGAGCACATCGCGGTCAGCGAGGGCACGATCTGGCAGCTGGTGAGCGAGAAATTGATGAAAATGCCGCCTACTCCGGATCGCCGCGGAGAGACAAAGGCGAAAGACGAGATCATCCTGAACGCGGTGCCCGACCGCTCACGCACGGCTCAGGCGCCGGAGCGCCTCCAACCGACGGGACGCTGGGCTGATCGCGCGGAGCTGCTGAAGGCGTTCGAGACGACGCGTGCGGCGGAGCTTGCGCTCCTGAAAGAGACGAAGGAGGACATGCGGAGCCGTTTCGAGGAGCATCCGTTTCTCAAGACGATCGATGCCTATCAATGGCTGCTCTTCAACGCCGCGCACGGCAAGCGCCACACCGCGCAGATCCTCGAAGTGAAAGCCGATCCGAACTTTCCGAAGAGCTGAGCAGCCTTCGCGGCGTCATTCGGAGCGAAGCCGAGGAATCCCGTGGCAGCACTGACCGTAGCGCCACGGGATTCCTCCACTCCACTTCGCTGCGCTCCGCTCCGGTCGGAATGCCAGACTCGCTGCGGCGCGCACAGAGCAATCGCCTAACGGCCAGCCAGGTTCGAGCGCGCGGCGGGCAGGGAGCGAGCGCGCGCGTCGGCACGGGCGGCTTCGGCCGATTGGCCAAGCGCGCGGTAGCTCTGCGCGAGGTGCTCCCAGCTCGGCCGGTAAGCCGGCATTAGCTTTGTCGCGCGCTCAAAGGCTTTAGCCGCATCGCGCTGCTTCCCTTGTTTCGCATAAGCGACGCCGAGGTGTTCCCACACCATCCCATACTGTGGGCTGAGGCTGGCGCCTTTGCGGAGATGCGTCACGGCCGCACCGACCTGGCCAGTTTGTTGCAGGCAGTAGCCGAGCTGCGCATGGACAAGGCCGTCGTTAGGCATGAGCCGGGCCGCGCGGGTGAGGGGCGGGATGGCTTGTGAGATTCGGTTCAGGTTGATGTAGCTGTAGCCGACGCTGGCCAGCATCACTCCACTGTCCGGCGACACATCGGCGGCGCGCGTCAGCGCCTTGAGGGTGCCTTCCTGGTTGCCGACGGCCCGTTCCGCGCGCGCGAGCTGCACCCACGCCAGAGCGTCGGAAGGAGCCAGCGCGGCTGCTTTCCGCGCATAGGTCACGCTCTCCGCTTTCCTTCCGACACGCTGCGCGCAGTCGCTGAGGGCGAACCATCCGACCGCGGCGTTCGGTTCCATCTTCACGTAGCGCTGCAGATGTGGAATCGCCGCGGCCGCCCGACCCTGCACGGCCTCGACTTGTGCCAGCCCGAGGTGTGTGGCGGAAAGGTTCGGCTGCAAAGAGGCCGCCGTCTTGTAAGACGTGCGCGCGTCGTTGAACTGCTGCACGGCGCTGGCGATTGCGCCGCGCAGGATGAACGCGCCGGCACTGCGCGGGTGGCGCTCGGTTAACTGCCGAGCGAGAGAGTAAGCGCGGTTTCCGTTGCCCCCTTTGAGAGCGGTGAAGATTCCCTGCACGAGCGGATCACGGCCCGCCGGATCGGCCGATTGCATCGCGCTGCTCGGCGCCGGTTTCACGATCTTTTCCGGCGGAGGCAGCTTGCTCAGGAGCCGGTCGATCGTTGGATCCGGCTGCTGGCCCTGTGCGGTCGCGGAGACGAAGATCAACGACGCTGCCAGCAGCTTCGTGGCGTACGACAAGCGCAGGAGCATCGACGTTTTGTAGATGAACCTCCTACGTCATCCAAGCAGAATGTCGGTCGACAAGACAGCTGCGCCTTGCCCGCCCAAGAGTCTGCGGCTAAACGGTAGAATGGTGTCGTTAGGTTCCCCGAAGCGCTGGGCTTTTGTCGCGCTGTTGCTGATTGCTGGGCTTCCCGAAACCGACGCGGCTGCGGTGTGGAAGGTCACAGGACCGAATGGCGGAACGATGTATCTCGGCGGTTCCATCCACGCCTTGCGCAGCACGGATTACCCGCTGCCGCCCGCCTTTAACCGCGCCTTCGATGCCTCCTCGCATCTGGTGTTCGAGGTGGACGACAAAGGGATGTCCGGCACGAGCAAGAGTCTCCTGAAAGCGGGCGCGTATCCGAAAGGCGACAGCCTGAAGAACCACGTCGACCCGCGCACCTATGAGTACGTGAAGCGGGTCTTCGCGCTCATGCAGGTGCCGGAGGCGAAGTGGGCCCGCTACCGTCCGTGGTTCCTCGTCCTCATGCTGCAGTCGCAGGGAATGGGCAACTTCTCGGGCCAGCTCGGCGTCGACCAGTTCCTCTCGAATCGCGCCAAGGCGAACAAGAAGCCGGTCTCCGGCTTGGAGAGTGGTCCCGAGCACGCGGCGGTCTACTCCGGATTGAGTGACCGACAAGGCGAGGCGCTGCTGCTCCACATGTTCATCCCGCAAAGTCAGGAGCGTGGCGATTCGCCCAGCTGGATGGGCGCGTGGCGCCGCGGTGACGCGGACGCGATTGCCGCGAGCATGCACCAGGCGTATCGCGAGTTTCCGGCCTGGGCGGTGCGCATCCTCGATGAACGCAACCGGCGCTGGATGCCGAAGATCGAAGGCTATCTGCGGAGCGGCGAAACGCACTACGTCATCGTCGGCGCGGCGCACCTCGGCGGTCCGAATGGTCTGCTCACGATGCTGCGGGCCAGGGGCTACCAGGCGGCGCAACTCTGACGCGCGAGATGCCGCGTTACATTGCGTTTCTGCGCGCCATCAATGTTGGCGGGCACGTGGTGAAGATGCAGGTGCTGAAGGCGCTCTTCCAAGGGCTCGGCTTTGCGAACGTAGAGACGTTTATCGCGAGTGGGAACGTCATCTTTCAGTCGCCGGCGAAAAGCACGGCTGCCATCGAAGAGAAAATCGAGCGGCTTCTGGAGAAGGAGCTCGGCTATGCTGTGCAGACGTTCGTCCGCTCAGATGCAGAGGTGGCCAGGGTTGCGACGTTCGAGCCGTTCGAAGAGGTGAGTGAGGGCTCGACTTTGTACATCGGCCTGCTCAAGAGTCCGCCGGATCGTGAGGTCGAGAAGCGGCTGCTTGCGGCGCAAACCGAGCGGGACGATTTCCGGCTCGATGGACGCGAGCTTTACTGGCGCTGCCGAGGGCCGTCGAGCGAGTCAACGTTCTCCGGGGCGAAGCTCGAGAAGACGCTCGGAATGGCTACGACCCTGCGCAACGTGAACACCGTGCGCCGCCTCGCCGCGAAGTACGCGCCGGAATACTGACGCCGCGTTCAGCGGTGGCGTCGCCAGTCCGTCATTCCGACCGGAGCGAAGCGCAGTGGAGGAATCCCGTGGCGACACCATCCGGTAAGCCACGGGATTCCTCGACTTCGCTCGGAATGACGCGCGGCTTTACGCAGAATACTTTGGCCGACGCTAAGCGATGCGCTACCCGCCGCCGCCTTCCGCGAAGCCGAAGATGATCGCCATCATGATGAGGATGAAGATCACGAGCAGCGCGACTTTGATCCAGCTCTTCGGATACTTGCCCGCCACCGTCCCGGTGAAGCCGTTGCAAACGATGCGGAATGTCTTTGCGCCGTACTGGTAGGTCAGCAGCCAGAGCGGAAGCAGGACGTGCTTGAACGTTTGCCCGCTGTAATCCGCATCGACCTGCAGGTTCCGATGCGTGTCGCCCGGCACCTGCGCCGCGCAAAGCTCGCGGAGCTTCGCGTCCATCGCTTCGCGTGAATGCTGCGCCGCGGCCACGAGGTCGATCTGGTACTGCTCGACGACCCAGCCGGAGACATAGCCCGCGTCGTACGGGACCACCTCGGGCGTGGGGAATGGCTCCACCTTGCGCAGGAGCTCCGGCGGAACGCCCTTTGATGCGGGCACCAGCTCGTCATCGAAGAAGTGCTCGAGCGCGCCGCTCGCCGGCTCCCATCGCGTGTGCTGGACCTGACGTGTTTGGGTGCGGCCGTTCGAGTCGCGGTAGCTCTCCGTCGTGTAGTAATAATGTCCGGCGTCCGCAGTCCACTGTGCCGAGACCTGCGCGTCGAAGGTCCAGTACGGCAGGTAGACGCCGTGCAATGTGTCGGTAAAAGCGCGGTTCTTGAAACGATTCGGCGCGAGCCAGCGGCTGCGATACCAGGCGCGCACTTTGTCGCGCACATCGCCCTCGCCGAGCTTGAACGGGAGCACGCTCTCGGGCCGGATCGGCGATTTGATCTCGTCGTATTCGACCAGCGCCGGTGAACCGCAGAAGTCGCAGTTCTGCGCGACGCGTTCCGGTTTGAAGACCGAGATCGCCTCGCAGCTCTTGCACTTCACCGAGCGCGTCGCGATCTCCCAGCCGCGCTCGCTTTGCGGGATGTTGCGGAGCGCGGTGACGAGGTCGTATTCCTGCACGCCGCCTGCCGCCGCGCCGTCTGCTTTCATCGGCGAGACCGTGCCGCAAAATGGGCAGACGAGTGCCTGCTTGGCCGCCGACCACTCCGCAGCGCCGCCGCAGGCCGGACAATCGAAGCGTTGCCGCGCAGTTACGTCGGCCATCGGGGGATGCTCAGGGTAGGGACAGCGCGCTGCGCTGTCCGGGACGCGTGGCTACGTCGTGGGTGGTGCGCAGCGTAGCGCGCGAGCCACGCACATCGGACGCCGCAGCGCGGCGTCCCTACCACGTCAGCCTGCATCAGCTCTGAAGGAACTCGTTCAGAGCTTTGCGCGTGATGCGGTAGGTCGAGCCGATCTTCTTCGCCTTCAGATCGCCGCTTTCGATGCTGGCCAGGATGTCGCCTTCGCTCACCCCGAGCTCCTGCGCGACCACGCCGGGAGCCAGCATCTCCGGCGGTCCGCTGCTTGCCGGGGCGGCAGCCGCCCCTGCGGCGGATGGCGCGGTCGATTGCGGCGAATTTTGCTGCTGCATGATCTGCTGCGCCATCGCCATGCCGACCGCCATCTCGGTCGCGACACCACCCGCGCTGCCGCCTTTCTCCATGCCCTGCGCCATCTGGAATTTCACGAAGTCGTTGAGATTGCCGACCGCCGCCATGCTCGAACGCTTGTCGATCGCCTGCTCGACCTCCGGCGGAACGGAAACGTTCTCGAGCACGAAGCTGGCGAGCTCGATCCCGTACTTCGCCTGGATGATTGGGTTAATGATCGGCAGGAGCGCTTCGCCGACTTCCTGGTATCGCGATGCAACGTCGAGCACCGGCACCTTCGCCGTCGCGAGCGCATCGGTGAAGATGCTGACGATCCGGGAGCGCATCGTTTCCGCGAATTCATCGAGCCGGAAATTGTGATCCGAGCCGGCGACTTCCTTCAGCATCAACTTCGGATCGCTGACGCGGAAGTCGTAGGTGCCGAACGCTCGCACGCGCACGATCCCGAAATCCTGGTCGCGCAGCATGATCGGGTTCGACGTGCCCCACTTGTTGCCGGTGAATAGCCGCGTGGTGACGAAGTAGACATCCGCCTTGAACGGCGACTGGAAGCCGTACTTCCACGACTTGAGCGACGTGAGGATCGGGATGTTGTCCGTCGTAAGCGTGTGCTTGCCGGGCCCGAAGGTGTCGCCGAACTCGCCGAGATAAACGAACTGCGCCACCTGCGATTCGCGCACGATGAGTTGCGCGCCGTTCTTGATCTCGGCGTCGTTATCCGGAAAGCGGAACGAGATCGTATCGCGCGAATCGTCGGTCCACTCGATGATGTCGATGAGCTGGCCGCGGAGATAATCCATCAATCCCATAGTCGTAATCCTTTCAGAGCGTTTGAGTTCGCGGGGACATTAGCGTCTGCGCAGAAAAGGGGAAGAATTCTTGCGAGCGTGTTCGCGCAGCTTCAGTCGGGCGGATCGCGAACCATTGACCGTAGGCGAGCGCCGTCACAAGCTGGCGGCGTATGCTCTTTCGGCGCCGCTCTCGCGAACCAGAGCGCCGCGTCGTGGCGTTCACGGTGCACAAGGCCGGATCGATGGTCCTGCACCGCGTGCTGCGCGACATCTGCGAGCACAACGACATCGAGTATCACTCGGAGAACGGTCCGGATCCCAAGTTCCCGGCGAGGAAGATCTTCGCCGGCACTGATTACATCGCGAAACACACCGGCTGCTTCGGCCCCATCCGTTACTTTGTCCCGAGTCGCGCGCTGCCCGAGGCTCACATCCTCCTCCATCTGCGAGATCCCCGGGATGTGCTGACCTCGATGTTTTTCTCCTACTGCTTCATGCACCGCGGGCCTGAGCCCGGTAACACTGGTCGGCGGAAGGAGGTGGCCGATGCGGGCATCGACAAGTTCGTGCTCGATATGTCGAGCGCCGCCGCCGCGAAGTATAACGGCGACTATGGAACCGGAGGGCCGTATCTCGAGCACATCGGGAACATGGCGGAGCGCTACGATCGTTATCTGCGCGAAGTGATCGGCCGGCCGAACACGCTCGCAATCTCCTACGAAGAGATGGTCCTCGATTTCCCGAGCTGGCTCCGGAAAGTCGTCTCGCGTTTCGAGCTAAACGACAGCGAGGAGACTTATCGCATCGTGGCGGAGCGCTACGCGGAATCAGTGAAGCCGGGCGCGAGTGAAGACATCTTCTCCCACAAGCGAAAGGTCGTGCCTGGCGACTACAAGGAGAAGCTGCAACCAGAGACGATCGCCGAGTTGAACCGTCGCCTCCGCCGCGTGCTCGATGCGCTCGGCTATTCGAGCACCGAGTACGAGGCGACCAGCATCCCGCAGGTGAAAGCCGAAGCGGCGAATCCTTAGGCGATCCCTGCCTGCGTTCGGCGCGCGATCTCTCGCACGCAGTCGCAGGAGCAGTCATTCCGACCGGAGCGAAGCGCAGTGGAGGAATCCCGCGGCGCGACCCGATGGTCAAGCAACGGGATTCCTCGACTTCGCTCTGAATGACAAGCTGGTGATTACACGTCGGCGTACATCGAAAACCACTACACGCCGCGCGCGATTTCCCGCACGCCATCGATCAGGCGCTGGACCTCGTCAGTCGTGGTGTAGCAAGCGCATCCCGCGCGCACCATTCCGTCCTTCGCCTGTCCAAGGCGATCGACCAGCGTCGTCGCATAGAAGTCCCCGTTTGAGACGAACACAGCACGCTCCGCGAGTTGCTGCGCGACAGCTATCGACGACACGCCGCGCACCGTAAACGCCACCGTGGGCGTGCGCGGGGCGGATGGGGGCACGCCGTACATGCAGACGCCGTCAATCGCGGACAAGCCGTTCCAAAGCTGTGTCACCAGCGCGGTGCCGCGCGCATGCAATGCTCCAAACGCGGCGCGAAGCTGCTCGCGCCGTGATTCACCCGGAGCAATCGAGGCGAGGAACTCCACCGCGGCAGCCGCCCCGGCCATCCCTTCGTGGTTCTGCGTGCCCGTCTCGGCGCGCTCCGGCGCGGTGTTGGGCGAGGGGAGCAGCTTGGGAAAGTCGATCTCCGCGAGCAGCTCGTGCTTCCCGTAGAGCACACCGATGTGCGGCCCGTAGAACTTGTAGGCCGAGCAGCCGAGGAAATCGCAGTCGATCGCCCGCACGTCGACCAGCTCATGCGGCGCATAGTGCACTGCGTCCACGAACACCTGAGCACCGACGCCATGCGCCATCTCCGCTGCGCGGGCGACGTCGGTGATCGTGCCGAGCGCGTTCGACGCGGCACCGATTGCTACGAGCTTCGTGCGCGAGCTGAGTTGAGCCGCAAAGTCATCCCAGTCCAGCTCCCCCGGCGCCGTCATTTTGACCACACGAATGGTGACGCCGCGGTCTTTCTCCAGCGCCGTCCACGGCGCGATGTTCGCGTGGTGATCCAGCTCGGTCACTACGACCTCATCGCCCCGCTCAAACTTGCGCCCGAGCGCGCGCGCGAGATGGAACGTGAGCGTGGTCATGTTCGCTCCGAAAGCGATCTCGTCCGGCGCCGCTCCCAGGAAATCGCCGAGCGCTTCGCGCGCGTGAGCAATGATCGCGTCCGTCTCGTGGCTCGTCGGGAACGCCCAGTGCGTATTCGCATTGTGGTTGAACAGGTAGTCGCTAATCGCCTCGGGCACGGCACGCGGTACCTGCGTGCCGCCCGGACCATCGAAGTAGGCGACCGGGCTGCCGTTGTGCGCGCGCTGGAGCGCTGGGAAATGTGCGCGGATCTCTCCGGTGGAGGATACGTCGACCGCTGTGGCTGATTGGTGCATGGGGGCAACTACCGCACGAACTGGCGAAACAGCTCGTTAGCCTCTGCGAGCGTCTCTTTGCTCCCGATGTCGAACCAGGTGCCTTGGATCTGGTGCGTCTTCACCGGCCTGCGCGTGTAGAGCCATTGGATGAAGCGGCCGGGCTGGTCGGGGTTGTTCCCCTCCTCGATGTAGGTGCGGAACATCGGGATCGTGGCGCGCGAGAAGTAGTAAAGCGCGATGCCCGTCAGCGTGCTTTTCGGCTGCTGCGGCTTTTCTTCGAACGAGGTGATCACACCCTCGTCGTTCATCGTGATGGCGCTGTATTTCTTGATCGCTTCGAGGTCGCCAACGTCGTAGGTGGCGAGCGTCGCTTCGGAACTGCGCGCGTGCGCCACGAACTCGGTCAGCGGTTCGCTGAATAGGTTGTCACCGGCGACTACGATGAGGTCGTCGTTTGCGGCCGCGGTCTCGCGTGAGAGGACGAAGTTGATGTCGCCGATCGCGCCAAGCTTGTCGGAGTCATCCGTCGATCCGTCGTTGATGATGCTAAAGCTGCGGTTCGGATTGCGCTGGCGATAGCCGTCCGCCCACGCTTGAAAATCTTTCGCGAACTTGTTGTTCGTCACGATGTAGATCGTGTCGATGTCCGGCACGGGCGCGAGATTGTCGATCACCCACTCGAGCATCGGTTTGCCGGCCACTTCGAGCAGCGGCTTCGCCTTGGTGAGCGTGAGCGGGTAGAGGCGGGTGGCGTATCCCGCAGCAAGGATGAGGACGTTCATAATCGCTCTACATTCGCGCTTCGCGGCGCCCGCGCGCCTACGCAGCTCGGGGCAGGAGAAGCGCGGAACGTTTCAGCGCTTCCTGCAATGCGGCGATGCGGTGCGCATCCGTGATTTTGCCGCGGGTAAAGCTGTCCACGACATAGAAGGTGTCGATCGCTGCGCCTTTCTCGGTGCTGATGCGTGAGAGGGAAATCGAAATGCCCTCACGGCCGAAGACCGAGAGAAGGTCGAAGAGCAAGCCGAGCCGATCCGGCGTCTCGATCTGGATCAGCGTGTAGGCAGGGTGCGCCTTGTTATCGGTGATGATTTTGGTCGGGAACTCGAGGTCCATCGCTACCCGCGGCGGCACCTTGCGCCGCGCTTTCTCGAGCAACGGCCCAAAGTCGAATGCAGGATCGCTCAGCGCCTTCTGCAGCGTCGACTCGACGAGCGCAAACTGCGCCTCATCCGTGACGGCGCGCGACCTCAGGTCGCAAACGCGAAACGTGTCGAGCACCACGCTGTCGCCCCGCGTGTAGATGTCGGCGCCGAGAATGTTCAGCGGTATGACGGAGAAGGAGCCCGCGATTTTCGCGAGGAGTTGCGCCGCATCCCACGTGCAGACACTGGCGGTGCTGTGGCCTTTCTCAGGATACGCCTGCCAGCTCAGGATCGGGCGAAGGGGCGGCCCGTTCTCGATGTAGAGGTTGAGCAGAAAACGCCGGAAGAGCTCAGCATGCGAGACGATCTCTTCCACGCCGAAAGCGCGGAAGTAGTTGTCCGGCATGAACTCGAAGTGCGCTTCGATTTCTTCGGCGAAATCGGCGGGCAATCTCTGCGCGACCTCCGCCTGCAACGTGTCTCGTTTGATCTGCTGTTCTTCGTAGAACGCCGATTGGTCGGTCAGATACTGCGACGTGCGATGGTAGAGCTGCCAGACGAGCGTCTCCTTCCAATCGGACCAGCCCTCCGCGCTCGTGCCCTGGCCATCGGCCAGCGTCAGAAGCATCAGGGCGTCGAGATTCTTCTGGTTACGAACGATGCGGCCGAACTCCACGATCGTCTCGGGGTCGTCGAGGTTTCGCTGCTGCGCCATGTTCGACATCGTGACGTGATGATCGACAAGCAGGATGAGCGACTTCCGCTGCTCGGACGATAGCTGCAGGCGCAACGCGGCGCGCTGCGCGAAGACGGCGCTCGCTTCTGAGTGCGGCCGCGCCCCGACCGCCTTGCCGGTATCGTGCATGAGGAGCGCGAGATAGAGCACGAAGGGATCTTCGAGTTTCTCGAACAGCTCGCGATACGCGATCAGCTTCGGATTATCCGTCGTGGTGAGCGCGTCGAGTTTCTCGATGCAGACGAGCGTGTGCTCGTCGGCCGTGTAGCGATGGAAAAACTCGTGCTGCACCAGGCAGGTGAGGGGATCGAATTCCGGCATGTAGCGGCCGAGGAAATTGACCTCGTGCATCATGCGCAGCACGCAGCCGGCCTGCCCTTTGCGCGAGAGCATCGCCTGGAAAATCTCCCGTGGACCTTTCGCGTAGCGGAAAGTTTTGGTTACGAACCGGAGGCTGCGACTAACGAGATCCTCGAGCTCAGGGCTCAGCGCGAGGTGTTGCTCCTGTGCGAGTTGGAAGACACGCATGAGCAGCTCCGGATTGCGCTGGAACTGCTTGTTGTGCTTGGCGTGGAGCTGGCCGCCGCGACTGAGGAAGTCGCCGAGATCCGTCTCTTCGAGATTGGCGCGCGTGCGCAGGCGGAAAAGAGAGCTCGCCCCGTTTGTCGCCGCGCCGGCAGCGAATTGCTCCGTAATGCGCTCGGTCACCCGGAAGATGTTGCGCGTGTGCTGGTAGTAATCGCGCATGAGCGCTTCGCTGCGGAGCTGCGCCGCCCGATGGGAGTAATGGAGCCGCTTTGCGATCTGCTCCTGGAAGTTCAGATGCAGAACGTCGGTCGCGCGTCCGCTGGCGTAGTGGAGATCGGTGCGCACGCGGAGCAGAAAGTCGTACGCCGCCTCGATGCGACGCTGATCGGCTTCGCTCAGCCAGTCTTTGCCGACAAGCTGATTGGTCGTTAGGGCGCCCTCCTGGAAGAAGGTGATCCAGAGGAGGTTCTGGTAATCGCGCAGCCCGCCGCAGCCGCTCTTCACGTTCGGCTCCTGCATGTAAACGCTGTTGCCGAACTTGGCGTGACGCGCCACCTGGTCATCCATGCGCGCCGCGACATACTCGCGCTCCAAACCGGTCACGCATTCTGCCCGAAACCGACCGCGGAAGAGTCGCGCCACGGCGGAGTCGCCGGCCAGATGCCGCGCCTCGAGCATGGCGGTCTTGGTCAGCATGTCGTGATTCGCCTGCTGGATCGCATCGGTCACAGAGCGCGTGGAGTGCCCGACCTTGAAGCCGATGTCCCAGAGGAGATAGAGAACCTGCTGCACGACCTCGCCGACATAGGGCGAGATCTCGCCGGAGTTCTGCCCATGCACGAACATGACGTCGACGTCGCTGAAGGGGTTCAGCTCGCCGCGCCCGTAGCCGCCGAGGGCGAATAACGCGAGCGGCGTCGGCTCGGACCCGCCTTGCTCGCGCGCAAAACGCGCCGCCGCTCCAAAGACGTGACGCAGCAGGACATCGACCAAGTCGACACGGCGCGCGCAGATCTCGCGACCGCCACCGCCCGCCTGGTGTTTGAGGCGAAGGCGATGCTCCTCGATGCGGAGGAACTTCTTGTAGAGGGGAAGGACGTCCGTCGGGCGGCTGGCACCGGCGGGAGCGAGTTGCCGCTCCGCGTGGGCGAGCACTTTCTCGAGATGACGCGACATCGAAGCCCTAACGTCGCGCTAAAGTCGCGCAGCGCCAGCTTCGGGCACCGCGAGCGATCGAAGCATCAAAGCTCGATCGCGTAACGCTTCATCTTGTTGTAGAGCGTCGGCCGCTGAATCCCGAGCACCTGCGCGGCTTTCTTCTTGTTCCCGTGGCACTGCGCGAGCGCAGCGAGGATCGCGTTGCGCTCCAGGTCGTCGAGATTCTGGGCGCCACCGTTCATGTGAGCCTTGCGTTCACTCTTCTGCAGCGCGACGGGCAATTGCACCTCCGCCGGTAGTTCCTTCACGCTGATCTGTCCCTGCCGCGCAAGCACGACGGCGTATTCCATCGCGTTCTGCAGCTCGCGCACGTTGCCGGGCCACTGGTAGTCGAGCAGCTTTTGGAAGGCTTCGGGCATGATCTCGGGCTCGGCCTTGCCGAGCTGTTGCGCGAAGCGTTTCAAAAACGATGTGACCAGCGGCGGGATGTCTTCCTTCCGCTCGCGCAGCGGCGGGATCTCGATCTGAAACGTGTTCAGCCGGTAATACAAATCAGCGCGCAGCCGGTTATCGGCGAGTGCTTCGGGGATCGGACGATTGGTCGCGGCGACGACGCGGAAGTCTGCTTTCAACGTTTTCGTGCTCCCAAGCGGGCGATATTCGCGCTCCTGGAGCACGCGCAGAAAACGCGTCTGCAGCTCCGGCGGCATCTCCGAAATTTCGTCGAGGAACAATGTGCTGCCGCTCGCTTCGGCGATCATCCCGGGGAAGTCGTTCATCGCGCCGGTGAACGCGCCGCGCACGTAGCCGAACAGCTCCGACTCGATCATCGCCTGCGGGAAGGCCGCGCAGTTCAGCTTCACCATCGGCTTGCTGGCGCGGAGGCTGCGCGTGTGGATGACGTTTGCGATCACTTCCTTGCCCACGCCGCTTTCGCCAGTGATGAGCACGTTCGCTTCGGACGGCGCCATCGCGTTGATGAGCTCCTGTAGCTCCTGCATCGCCTTGCTCTTGATCACTGGCGCGAGGCGTGTTTCGGCAATCTCGAGCCGCTTCTCGAGTTGCTGCGTTTTCTCGCGCAGCGCCTCCGTCTCGCGGAGCAGCGATCGTTTTTCGAGCGCCTTCTCCACCAGGCTCAACAGCTCTTCGGGTGCGTACGGCTTGCTGATGAAGTGATACGCGCCGCGCTTGATCGACTCGATCGCGTTACTCAACGAGTCGTGCGCGGTCAGGATGATGACCTGCGTCTCGGGATGCTCCTGTTTGATCTGGTCGAGCATCGTCAAGCCATCCGCGTCGGGCAGCTGCAGATCGAGAAGGACGAGCGCGGGCGGGTTGTTCTTCAGCACGCGTAAGCCGTAGGCGGCGGTCGCTGCCGTTTCGGGCTGGTAGCCGTGTCGCCCGAGCAGGGCTTCCAGCGTGAGCAGAATCGGCCGCTCGTCGTCGATGATCAGGATTCGACGATTATCCGCGCTCATCGCTGGAGCTTGCAGCAGGCGCGGTGCCCCGCAGCGGAGAGGTATGCGCGACGACGGCTCACGTTATTCAAAGATCGGGAGCGTCACCGTCGTAACCAGCGCGCCGGCCGCCGAATCGTGCTGCGCGGTGAGATCTCCGCCGTGCGCTTCGATGATGCCGCGCGCGCGATGCAGGCCGACGCCGTAGTGGCCGTGCTTCACATGCTTGAATGGCTCGCGACCCCACTCCGCAGTCGATCCGTCGAAGGCATTCTTCGGCTCGCGGAGGGTCAGCGCGAGTTTGCCATCGGCCGCTGCGGCCGAGACGGCGATCGGTCCCTCGCCCCGGCCGTGCCGCAGCCCGTTCGAGAGCAGCTCGAGGAGCGCTTGCTGCAGCAGCTGAGGGTCGATGTTCAACATGCCGCTCGCTACGCCCACATTCCACTGAAAGGCGGCCGCATCCGCGCCAAAATCGTTCTGCACCTTTTGTTGGAAATCCTCCAGGAACACCGGTGCGCCATACGGCATCTGGGTTAGCTTCGCCGGCGCGAGTGCAACTGTGAGCTTCTGCAGGGTCGATCCGAGCTCCGAGAGCATTCCGCGAAGCCGCTGGATTTCGCTTTTCACTTCCGCGTCCTCGGCAATCTCCTTCAGAAAGGCCGACTGCAACTCAGCCGCATTCAGGTGATTCCGAAGATCGTGGCTTAGCTGACGGATGAACCGCACAACTACGGGCATCGGGACCTGAAGGTCCGCAGGGGCGGCGTTCGTTGGTTGTTCGTGCGTTGCAGACATCTTGGGAGCTCCGGCCAACAGTAGCTACGGCACCCGACTGCGCTAGCGCCTGCGATAGAATTTCTGCTCGCCAGGCCGGTCGGCCGGTGCCGTCACGATGTCAGGATCGTTCGCTGCGAGATGCCGCAGAAGGTGGAACACGTCTTCGGCGTCGGCACCGATCGTCTGCGCGATCTCGGCAGCGCTGCTTCCGGGCGCATCTCCGATGGCGGAGGTGATCCGGCGTTGCAGATCGAGAATCGCCGTTGCCGCTTTCTTACCCGCCTCGACACCCGGCTGGTGATAGGCGTTGATGTTCACGAGCGACGCGTAGAAGCCGACCGCGCGCTCATAGAGCGCGATCAGCGCGCCGACCGTGAAGGCATTCACCTCCGAGATGCTGATCGTGATCGATTCGCGCCCGTTCTCATACAGGGCGGCGCGGGTGCCGCGCAGGAAGCCGTGCAGGTAATCGCCGCTCGTCCGATCTTCCTCCACTTCGAATCGTTGCCCGGCCCGATCTTTGCGCACTTCGATGAAGGTGACGAAGAAGTTAAGCACGCCATCGCGCAGCTGCTGCACGTAGGCGTGCTGATCGGTGGAGCCTTTGTTGCCGTAAACCGCGATGCCCTGGTGAACCAGCTTGCCGTCGAGGTCCTTCTCTTTGCCTAACGACTCCATCACCAGCTGCTGCAGGTAACGGCTGAAGAGCATCAGCCGGTCTTTGTAGGGCAGGATGACCATGTCCTTTTCGCCGCGCCCGTTTCCGGCGTAATGCCACATCAGGGCGAGGAGCATTGCGGCGTTGCGCGCGGTGGTCGGTTGGCGCGTCTGCGCGTCCATGGCGGCGGCGCCTCCGAGGAAGGCATCGATGTCGATCCCTTGCAGCGCTGCGGGCACCAGGCCGACCGCGCTCATCACGGAGGTGCGCCCGCCGATCCAGTCGAACATCGGAAAACGCGCCAGCCAGCCATTCTTCTCCGCGTGACGATCCAGCTCGCTGCCGACGCCGGTCACGGCGACCGCGTGCTGGCGGAACGAAAGGCCTGCGGCCGTGAACCACGCCTCGGCCTCGAGCATGCCATTGCGCGTCTCCTTCGTCCCGCCGGATTTAGAGATTACGACTACTAGCGTCGCCGCGAGCTCAGCTCCGAGACGCGCGAAGACGCGGTCGAAACCATCCGGGTCCGTGTTGTCGAAGAAGTGGATCGCCAGCTTGTCGATCGGCCGGCCGAGGGCGTCGGCGACAAATTGCGGCCCGAGCGCCGAGCCGCCGATTCCGATCAGGAGGAGATTTCGGAACCGGCCGCCTTTCGAGCCTGCGGATTCGCCGCTGTGGACCTGCGCTGCGAACTCCTGGATGCGGCGCTTCGTCTCATCGACGTCGTGGCGCAGCTGCTCGTTAGGGGCAAGGCGGCTGTCGCGCAGCCAGTAGTGGCCGACCATCCGCTCTTCGTCCGGGTTCGCGATTGCGCCCCCCTCCAGCTCGCCCATGGAAGCGAACGCGCGCTGCGCCGCCGGCTCCATCTCGGCGAGGAAGCCGTCGGCAAACCGCATCCGGCTGATATCGAGCGACAGACCGATCTCAGGATACTCGAGAAAGTGCTTCTGGAACCGATCCCACAACGACGAGGACATGCCTCCTCAGCTACCGGAAAACGCGCGAGCGCGAAATCATATTCGATGCAGACGGAGCGACGCGTCGCTGCCGGCAAGCGGCAGTTGAGGTTTGGCCGGTTTGCACCACAATGTCCGCCGCGTGCGTTCGTTCCGTCTGCTCTTTCTGCTCGTCGCGCTCGCGCTCTCAGCGTCAGCGGCGAGTCCGCACCGCGAGGTCCTCACGTTCTCGTACAACGGAAACGTGGGCTTCGGCAACAGCGTCTTCGTTGTCGGTAATCATCCGGATCTCGGCGCGTGGGATCCAAGCCAGGCGGTGAAGCTGCGACCCGCCGCGGAGAACGTCTGGACTGGGCAGATCGCGATCCAGTCCGGCACGCAGCTGCAGTACAAGTTCATCCGGAGAAGCACCTTCCCGGGCGAATGGTGCATCGACGGCAACGCAGTCGAGCTGACTGGTCTCCTGACCAGGAAAGTGCCCGCGCAGCCGCCGGCGCCTTTCAGCGGCAAAGCGGTCTATTACTTCAGCTCGTGGAGCGCGCCGAATCTGTTCTACCGCAGCGGCGGCGATTGGGTAACTGCGCCGATGCAGCGCGCCGGTCCAGGCCGCGCAGCCGGAGAGTCGCTCTGGCAGCTCCGCGGCATCGGCGAAGCGGGTGAACCGCTCGAGTTCGTCTTCAATAACGGGGCCGGCAGCTGGGACAATCCCCTCGGCGGCGGGAATTACCTGACTACGCTCGACGTGCTGCACGTGCAGGACGGCAACGTCTATTCGTATCAGCCGGAGCCGCAGATTTCCGCCCCGCAGATCGTCTCGCAATTCATCAACTCGACCGCGCCGAACATCGACGGTCGAAACATCCGGATCTACCTGCCGCGCGGTTACGTGCAGAACAGCGCGAAGCGATACCCCGTGCTTTACCTGCACGACGGCCAGAACGTTTTCGATCCCGGTGGGTCGAATGGCTCATGGAGCGCGGATGCGACCGCCACGAGAGAGATGGCGCGCGGCCGTATGCGGGAGGCAATCCTCGTGGCGATCGACAATACCCCTGCGCGGATCGCGGAGTATCAGCCGCCGACCGACAAGTTCAGCGGAACGCCCGGACGCGCTGATGCCTACGCCAGTTTCGTGATCAACAACGTGCGGCCCTACGTGGACACACACTTCCGGACCCTCAACGATCCGGAAAATACGCTGACCCTCGGCTCATCGATGGGCGGCCTGGTTTCACTTTACCTTGGACGCGAGTTCACCACCTTCGGAAAAATCGGTGTGATTTCGCCGGCGTTCTGGACCTCCACGAATTATGTCGCGCACGTAAACAGCACGCCGAAGAGACAGATCCGCGTCTACCTGGATTACGGAACGGCGGAAGACGACTCGCCCGATGACTGGGATCGCGCGCTCAGCATGTACGACACGCACCTTGCTCAGGGCTATGCCGCGAATGGCGACGTCACGTTTGTGTCTGGCTGCGGCCACGGCCACGATGAGGCAGCGTGGAAAGAGCGGCTCCCTGGCATCCTTCATTACCTGCTGCCGGAAGGTGAAGAGCCGGCGCTGCTGACGATGCGGGAGCATCCGCCGACGGTCGTCGAGACGGCGGTGAATCGCCCCGCGAATCGCGCGAGCTTTATCTACACGGGCCAGTTCGGTTTGCTGTACACGCTCGAGCGTTCTGCGGATTTTGTCAGCTGGAGCACGATTTCAACGACACCGCGCGAGACGCTGCCGTGGTCCCGGCGGACAATCGAAGACGCTGACGTTCCGCCGGGAAGCAAGATGTTTTGGCGGGTGCGCGCGATTGCTCCGTAACCCGCGGGTGCTGTAGAGCAGTTGGCAACGGCCCGACAGCTTTCGCTTATCACGCGTGTCATTCCGAGCGCAGCCGAGGAATCCCGTGGCACGACCGGCCGATAGTGCCACGGGATTCCTCCACTGCGCTTCGCTGCGGTCGGAATGACAGCTGCGTGAGCCGACCGTCGCGGGCGCCTCGCAGCACCAACTTACATGTGATCGATGATGTTCTGCCCGAACTCGGAGCACTTGATCTTCGTCGCGCCTTCCATGAGGCGCGCGAAGTCGTAGGTGACTCGCTTGCTGCCGATCGCGCCGTTCAGGCCTTTGACGATCAAGTCCGCGGCTTCCGTCCAACCCATGTAGCGGAACATCATTTCGCCTGAGAGCACGACGGAACCCGGATTCACCATGTCCTTGTCCGCGTACTTCGGCGCTGTGCCGTGGGTCGCTTCGAAGACGGCGTGGCCGGTGATGTAGTTAATGTTCCCGCCCGGCGCGATGCCGATGCCGCCCACCTGCGCCGCGAGCGCGTCGCTCAGGTAATCGCCATTGAGGTTCAGTGTCGCGATGACGTCGAAGTCTTCCGGCCGCGTGAGGACCTGTTGAAGCGTGATGTCGGCGATCGCGTCCTTGATGATGATGCCGGCCCCCGGCTTGCCCATCGGGATCTGGCACCATGGTCCGCCATCGATCTCCTCGGCACCGAAGTATTGCTTCGCAATCTCGTAGCCCCAGTCGCGGAAAGCGCCTTCCGTGAACTTCATGATGTTCCCCTTGTGCACGAGCGTGACGCTCTTGCGCTGGTTCTTGATCGCGTAGGCGATGGCGCTGTGGATCAGGCGCACGCTGCCGGCACGGCTGACCGGCTTCAAACCAAGCCCGACCATGACGTCGCTGCCTTCCGGCGCGCCCACCATTTTCCAGAACGCCGCCGCTTTTTCCTTCGTGCCGAAGCGGATCTTCTCGAACTCCTTCGGAAACTCCTTCTCGAAAAACGCGAGGATCTTCGCGGCTTCGTCGCTGCCGGCGGCGTAGTCGATGCCGGCGTAGATGTCCTCGGTGTTCTCGCGGAAGATCACCATGTCCACCTTCTCCGGGCGCTTCACGGGTGAGGGGACGCCCTCGAAGTACTGCACTGGGCGCAGGCAGACGAACAAATCGAGCATCTGCCGCAGCGCGACATTGAGCGAGCGAATGCCGCCGCCGACCGGCGTGGTCAGCGGCCCTTTGATGCCGACCAGATACTCGCGGAACGCCTCGACCGTTTCGTCCGGCAGCCAGTTATCGAATTTATCCTTCGCCGCCTGGCCTGCGAATACCTCGAACCACGCAATCTTCTTCTGCCCGCCATACGCCTTCTCGACGGCCGCATCGAGCACGCGCTCACTGGCCGCCCAGATGTCGCGGCCGGTCCCGTCGCCGCGGATGAACGGGATCACCGGACGATCCGGGACCGTCAATTTGCCTTCTGCGATCGAAATTTTGTCGCCAGCGGGCGGTGTGATGTCTTTGTACGGCATAGCGGGTGAATAGAGGCAAAGCGGTCGCGATCACAAGGGCACATTTTGTCACCTAGCCACCGCGGCCGTGACTGCGAGCGACAGGCATTTGCCCCAGACAATCTGTCTTTCGTAGGTAGTCACCGTAGGCGCGTGTACGGGAAATTCCCGAGGTGGCACGGCAAACGCTCTAGCGAGTGTCCCCTATGTGTCTCCGACTGCCAGCTGGACCTGGCGGCGCGGTGCCTTGCCAGCATTTCCGTTCCGCCTTAGAGCGCTTCCGCATCCTGCGCAGGGCGACGAGCTGTGCCCTATTCGCCGCCGTTCTCCTGCTGATCTGTTCTGCCACCGACGCGGCGACCGTTCGTAAAGCAAACAACAACAACGCGCTAAACAAAAACAACAGCTGGTCCACTGGTGTCCCGACCTCCGCCGACATCGCGTCGTGGGACTCACTGGTGACCAGCGCGAACACCGCCGCGATCGGCGGAAACCTGAGCTGGCTCGGTATTCAGATCACGAACCCCGGCGGCCTTGTCACGATCAACGGAACGGCCGGCCGAACTCTCACGCTCGGCAGCGGCGGCATCAACATGAGCGCCGCAACGCAAAATCTGAACCTCAACGCCGCAATCATGCTCGGCGCCGCACAGACATGGGACGTCGCTGCCAACCGCACGATCTCAGCCGCCGGTATCATCGGTGGCGGCGGGCGCCTCACAAAGGCAGGAGCTGGCACCCTGAGCCTGACGGGCGTCAACACCTACACGAACGGCACGATCATCAATGGCGGTATCGTGCAGATCAACACCGCGAGCAGCCTCGGCGCCAGCACAAGCGGCGTCGCGATCAATAGCGCAACCCTCCAGCTGCTTGCCGGCAACACGGTGTCGAACACGCGCGGCTACTATCTCGGCAGCGCAAGCAGCACGATCCAGGTCGACACGGGCTCGACGTTCACGCTTAGCGGCACCGTCGCGAACTACACATCCACCGGCAGCCTGGTGAAGACCGGCGCGGGCACGCTCATCCTCTCGGCGGGAGGCGCTAACACCTACGGTGGCGCCGGTCACACGACCGCGATCAACGGCGGCATCCTGCAAGTCGCGAACGACGGCCTGCTCGGCAACAGTGCGAACACGATCAGCTTCAACGGCGGCACCCTGCAGCTTTCGGCCGCGTTCAGCAGCGCGCGCAGTGTGCTGATGAATGGTCTCGGGACGATCAACACGAACAACAACTCCGTTGCCCTCTCCGGTGTGGTAAGCGGCACCGGTGCGCTCACCAAAGCCGGTGCCGGCACGCTCACGCTCTCCGGCAACAACACCTTCTCAGGCGGCACGACCGTCAGCGGTGGGTCGACAAGCGTTTTGAGTGTCAGCTCTGCCAGCAATCTTGGCACGGGCACCGTGACGTTGAACGGCGGCTCCGAGCTCATGACCACCGGCACGATGAGCTGGTCGAACGGGGCAGTCCTCGGCGCGCAAGGTGGTTCACTGCAGGGCGACGGCAGGACCGTCTCTGGGCGCATCAATACCGCGAGCGGCACCACCCTCACGCTGAATGGCACCGGAATCACCGAAACGACGGCCGGCACCGGGCGGCTGGAAAAGACCGGCGCGGGCACGTTGGTCATGAATACGGCCAACAATCACACCGGCGGCACTTACATCCACGAGGGCGTGTTCGTTTTCGGTAACACGCTCGCGCTCGGGCCTCAGCCTTCGAACGATCCGTCGTTCAATCAGCTGACGATCGACAACGGCGCCGAACTGCGCTTGACCCTCGGCGGCGCCTTCCGCCGCAACGTCAACATCGGCACCGGCGGTGCTGTCCTCGGTGCGACCACGTCGACAAACATCGCCTACCGCAACGGTGTGCTCGCCAACGTCACAGGTCAGAGCGGCGGCGTCACAGTCGCGTCAGGCGTCAACGGCTTCGGTGGCAACAACACTTTCACCGGCAGCGTCATCGTTCAGGCCGGCGCGGTGGCAGCGATCAGCCGCGATGCCAACCTTGGCGCAGCGGCGAACCAGCTGTTTCTGAACGGTGGAACACTGCGCGTCGAAGACGGCGTGGACATCACCGGCAACGGCGGGACCAGCACCAGCACGGTCCTGGCGACGTTCACCACGAACCGGCAGATCAACCTCGGTGCGGGCACCAACACCATCGAGGTAAAGAATTACGCCGACACGAATCCGAGCTTCGACACGAGCACCAGCAATCCGGTCGTGCCTGCCGGCGGTCGCCCTGCGTCGCACATGAACACTCTCACCGTAGGCGGCGCAATCTCTGGAGCAGGCGCGCTCGTTAAAGCCGGCGACGGCACACTTGTGCTCACGAACACGGGCAACAGCTACAGCGGCGGCACCATCATCAATGGCGGTGTCCTCAGCAGCTCTGATCCTGCCGCGCTTGGCCTGGCGACCAGCTCGATGACGATCAACCCGACGGGCGTGCTGCAGGCGACTGGCTCCTACACCACTTCGCGGGCGGTCAGCCTCGGCGGCTCAGGCGGAGCGAACAGCGGTGGCACGTTAGATATCACCAGCGGCGCAGCCGTGACGCGTTCCGGCGTGATCAGCGGCACGGGCAGCCTGACGAAGATCGGCAGCGGCACCCTCACACTTTCGGGCGTGAACACCTACACAGGCGAAACGTTCATCAACAGCGGCAGAGTCAATATCACCAACAACCAGGCGCTCGGCCAGCAGCCGACGCCCGGTAGCTCGCTCTACGCTGTTCACCTCGCGAACGGTGTGACGCTTGGCTACAGCTTCAGCAACAGTGCCAATAGTCGTCAGGTTGAGCTCGCAGGCGGCGCGGCCACCGTCGACGTAGCCGGCGGGTTTTCGCAGCAACAGAACGGGCTGGTTTACGGGGCGGGCGGATTGATCAAAACCGGCGCCGGCACCCAGTTGCTGACGAACGCGAACACCTACAGCGGCGGCACCACGATCAATGGCGGCGTGCTGCAGGTGAACAACAGCACCGGCAGCGGCACGGGCAGCGGCGCCGTGACGGTGAACAGCGGCGGAACCTTGAGCGGGCTTCCCACGGCTGCCGGGTTTGCAGCACCGGGCACGATCTCCGGATCCGTCGCCGTGAACAGCGGTGGAACCGTCGTGGCTCAAAGCGGCGGCACCTTCACTTTTGGCGGGCTCGCGCTGAACGCCGGCGCGCTCACCACCTTTCATCTCGGCGCGCCGACTGACACGCCGGCGATCAGCATCAGCAGTGTGAACGGCCTCAGCCTCAGTGGTCCTTCCACCGTCAGCATCATCAATCTCGGCGGCCTCGGTGCCGGCAGCTATCGCTTGTTCGATTACTCCGGCACCGCGCTGTCGAGTATCGCGAACCTGCAGCTTGGCAGCACGCCTGGCGGCGGCTTCAGCTACTCACTCTCGAACAACACCACTGACAGCTCGATCGATCTACTCGTCTCGACGTCGGATCAACAGTGGGCTCACGATGCCAGCGGCAACTGGAGCCTGGCCACGAACTGGACGAACGGCGTAACGCCAAATGCTGTCGGCGCGCAGGCGAACTTCTTCGGTGCAATCAACAACGCGCAGACCGTCACGGTCGACGGCGCGTACACCGTCGGCACGATGACGTTCGATAGCGCACACAGCTACACCATCGCGGCCAGCGGAGTCGCCGGTCAGGGCCTGACCCTGAATAACAGTGGCACCGCAACAATCAGCGTCCTGCAAGGCTCGCATACGATTTCGGCACCGCTGACGCTCGCCAATAACCTGCAGATCAGCGCGAAATCCGGCACCGCGCTCGACCTGAGTGGCGTGCTTAGCGGTGGTGCGACGGCGTGGAGCATCCTCAGCGACGGGTCTGGTTCGGTGACGCTTAGCGGATCGGCCGCGAACACCTACTCCGGCTTGCTGACCGTTAGTGCGGGTACGTTGAACTTGAACAAGAACTCCGGCGTTGACGCCGTCGGCACCGGCGGTTTGCAGGTGGATGCTGGCGCCACAACCAACCTGCTCGCGTCGCAACAGATCGCTGACGCGGCATCACTCACCGTCAACGGCACGCTTGCGCTGGTTGGCGGATCGGAAACAGTCGGCGCGCTGAGTGGTATTGGAAACGTGAGTCTGGGCGAGGGCCGCGTATTAACGATCGGCGCTTCGAACAACCTGGACTCGCAATTCGATGGCGTCATCAGCGGCGCCGGCACGATCAGCAAAACAGGCGCCGGAACGCTCGCGCTGACCGCCGCGAACACATTCGGCGGGGCGGGCCAGACTGTGACCCTGACAAGCGGAAGCCTTCAGGTGTCAGCCGACCAAAACCTCGGGCACGCGGGCAACAGTCTGACGTTCAACGGCGGCACAGCGCTCTTTTCGGCCGGATTCGACAGCGCTCGGTCGGTTGTTCTCGCCAGCAGCGGCACGTTCAACACCAACAACAACTCCGCGACCCTCAGTGGTGTGATTAGCGGCGCCGGCGCCCTCACGAAAGCCGGAGCCGGAACGCTGACACTCAGTGGCAACAACACCTATTCCGGCGGGACGCAGATCACCGGTGGCAGCAGCAGCGCAATCTCAATCTCCAGCGCGGCGAATGTCGGCTCGGGAGCGGTGACAATCAGCGGCGGATCGATGCTCACCGGGACGAGCAGCCTCACGTTATCCAACGGGATCGTTCTCGGAGCGACCGGCGGCAGCACGCAGTCGGATGGCAGCCTTGTTTCCGGAATCGTGAACGTCGCCGCGGGCAGCACCTTAACCGTCAGTGGCACCGGAATTAGCGAGCTCACCAGCGGCGGCGGCCGACTCGAGAAAACAGGCGACGGCACGCTCTACGTGAACACCGCGAACAGCTACAGCGGTGGCACTTTCCTGCATGGAGGCACACTCGTGTTTGCAAACTCCCTCGCGCTCGGGCCCCAGCCTCTCGACAGCCCCACGCAAAACGCGCTCACCATCAGCAACGGTGCTCACCTGGTTCTTGCCCTCGGTGGGGCGTTCAAGCGCAACGTCTACATCGGCAACGGCGGCGCTGCTTTCGGCGCTCTGGATGCAAACACCGTTGCCTTCCGCAACGGCGTCATCTCGAACGTGGCCGCGCAGAGCGGCGGCGTCACGTCCACCAGCGGCACGAACGGCTTCGGCGGTGCGAACACCTTTAGCGGCAACGTCGTCGTAAGCAGCGGCTCCGCGATCAGCATGAGCCGCGATGTGAATCTCGGTGCCGCCGCAAATGAGATCTTCCTGAACAACAACTCGACCCTGAAGATCGAAGATGGCGTCAACATCGTGACAAACTCCGCGGTTCAGGCGACCTTCTCGACCTCGCGCGGAATCAACCTGGTCGGCGGTCAGGCGACGATCGAGGTCAGCAATACCAACAATGCCGGCAACCCATTGCCGAGCGCACTAGCGGCCCACACGAACACGTTAACGGCGGACGGTCTCGTCGCCGGCTCCGGCGGACTGGTGAAGTCTGGCGCCGGCACTTTGATCCTCGGAAATTCAGGAAACAGCTACTCCGGCGGCACGACGATCAACGCTGGCACGTTGAGCGTTGGCGACAATGCGGCGCTCGGCGGAGCAAGCGGTGCGCTGACGATCAACCCGACCGGCACCTTCCAAACGACAGGCACGTTCACCACGTCGCGCACCGTGACTCTGGGCGGAACGGGCGGTGCGTCGAGCGGCGGCACCTTCGATGTGACATCGACCAATGCGGTCACGCGCACCGGCACAATCGACGGCACCGGGAGCCTGACGAAAACCGGAACAGGGACGCTGAGCCTCCTCGGATCGAACAGCTACACCGGCGGCACGTATATTGACGCCGGCACCGTCGCCATTAACAGCAGCTCGAGCCTCGGCAGCGTGAGCGGAGCCGCGACGATCGGCAACGCCACCCTCCAGGTGGTGAACGACATCACGTCCAGCCGAAACATCTCCCTCGCGAACGCGAACAGCACGATGAATGTAAACGCCGGCGCGTCGTATTCGCTGAGCGGCACCCTCAGCGGATCGGGCGTGCTCAACAAGGCCGGCGACGGCGTCCTGGCGCTCACCGGCACGAATACGTATACCGGTGGAAGCACGATCAACGGCGGCACAGTCGTGGTAAACAGCGGTGCAAGCCTTGGCAACGGCGGCGCGCTCACGCTTAACGCCGCCACGCTGAACGTTGCTACCGGCTATACGACCAGCCGCAACATGACCCTCGGCAACGCTGCCAGCACGATCGATGTCGATAGTGGACAAGCCTACACCGCCAGCGGCGTGTTGAGCGGGAGCGGAGCTCTGAACAAACACGGCAGCGGCACACTGATGCTGACGACGGCGAACACTTTCACTGGCGCGACGACAGTAAACGCCGGAACTCTGACGGCGGCATCAAACTCTGGAAGCGCGCTCGGCACGACCTCGGCCGTGGTGGTGAATAGCGGTGGCACGCTTCTCCTCGGCGCCAGCAATCAGGTGAACAACGCCGCGCCGGTGACCCTCGGTGGCGGCACGATCGCCAAAGACAACTTCAGCGAAGGCAGCGCTAGCGCCGCTGGACTCGGCGCGCTCACTCTCACCGCGAATTCCATCCTGAACTTCGGCACCGGCACCGTCGGCGTTCTCAGCTTCGCCGGCTTCACGCCAGGCGTTGATTCCGAGCTTTTCCGCCTCACGGTCGACAACTGGACGGGCCAGGCGAACACAGTCGGTACCGCCAGCAGCGACCGCCTCATCTTCAACTCCGACCAGACTTCCAACCTGTCGAGCTTCAGCTTCACCGGCTACGCCGACGGCGCGACGCAGTTTAACCTCGGCGGCGGCTACTACGAGATCGCCCCGATGACTCCGGTCCCGGAGCCATCGACCTACGCTGCTGCAGCGCTCGCGGCCGCGGTCATCGGTCAGCACCTCCTTCGTCGTCGGCGCCGCCAGCGCCTGGCTCGGTCAGCTCCGTAATCGCCCAGTCGCCAGGCACACTGCTCGACCGAGCGCGGTATGACGAGCTGTGGCCGCGCGCGGATTACCTGCGCGATTGTGCTCCTTGCGCCGCTACTCAGACCTCTTCGCGGGAAAACTTCGCACGCGCGCGGCGTATTACTACCGAGTTGGTGAGCGGGTAAATACGTAGGTTGGCATGCCAGCGGCTATAGCCACTGCCGCTGTGACGTGGCGCACCCCAATCATGAGCGCCCCCGCGGCGTTGGCATATCGCGTGGCAAGATGCCTCGCACTCGTCTGCCTGACCGCGCTTTGCTGCGGCCGGGCGGCGGCAAACACCCACACCTGGAACGGGAACGGCGGCAGCCTTCTCTTCAATCTCGGCACCAACTGGACTGGCGGCATACCGCTCAGCCTCGCCTCCACGAATCTCGCTTTTGCGGGGACGAATAACACCGGCACCCTCGGCAGCCCCGTCTCGCAGAACATCGGCCTCGGCGGCTTCGCGCTCAATTCGATCGCCTTCAATAGCGGCGCGAGCAGCTTCTTCCTGGGCGGCGGCGCCTTTGCCTTCAGCGGGACCGCTGCCAGCAGCAACACCATCACGCAGCACGGGTCGAGCGCCCACAGCGTCGCAAACGCCATCACCACGTCAGGGACAAAAGCCCCGACGATCACCCTGACGGGTGACGGGACTGGCGTCATCACCCTCAGCGGCCAGATCACGCCGGGGAGCCGAGACTTCGCGATCGTGAAAACCGGCAGCAGCACTTACAGCCTCGCCGGAGCGAACACCTACGGAGGAGCGACGAGCGTGAACGCCGGCGTGTTGAACATCCAGCACGCGCAGGCGTTGGGATCAACGTCTGGGGCAACGGCGGTGGCAAGCGGCGCCGCCCTCCAGATGCAGGGAGGCATCGCCGTCGGAGCGGAAGCGCTTACGCTCAACGGCTCCGGCGTTAACAACACCGGCGCGCTCCGCAATATCAGCGGCAACAACTCTTTTGGCGGTGCCATCGCTCTCGGCTCCGCCACGACGATCGGCTCTGATTCCGGCAATCTGACGCTCGGCGGAGCGATCTCTGGCAACTTCAGCCTCACAAAAGTGGGCGCTGGCACTGTCACCGTGACCGGCGCGAACACGTTCACGGGCACAGTCACAATCCAGAATGGTACGCTCAGCCTCTCGACCGACGCCTTCGGCAATACCGCGAACACCGTGGTAATGGGTGGAAGCGGCACGGCCGGCGCCCTGCAATACACTGGCTCGATCGGAGGCACCACGATGCGGAGCTTTTCGATGGCGGCTGGTGGCACTGGCATTTTCGACATCACGGCGAGCGCCGCCGCTCTCACCGTAGGCAATGTCATCAACGGCGGCGGTGCCCTCACAAAAACCGGCGCCGGCACCCTCGTGCTTTCAGCCGTGAACACCTACACCGGCGGTACGACCGTTGCCGCAGGCACGCTGCGACTCAGCGCCGATCAACGTCTCGCCAGTTCCGGCGCCCTCACCATCTCGGGCGGAACGCTCGATCTCCAGACGTTCGGCCAATCCGTCGGCGTCCTCACCATGACCGGCGGCTCCGTCACCGGCACCGGGACCCTGACAGCTTTGTCCTACAACCTGCAAGGCGGCTCGATCACTGCAGCGATGGGCGGTTCCGCGTCGGTCATTAAAAATACTTCAGGAACATTGACGCTGAATTCTGCCAACACCTACACCGGCAGCACTGCTGTGAACGCGGGCGTGCTTCAGGTGAACATGAACAACGCGCTCGGCACGGCAGCGAATGGCACCACGGTCGCGGCCGGCGCCGCGCTCCGGCTGAATGCGGTTAACTACTCAACTCTCGAGACATTGACGCTGAACGGCAGCGGCATCGCCAACGGCGGAGCGCTGGTCAACAGCGGCACGAGCACTTACGCGGGCGCGATCAGCGCCGCGACCCACGCCACGATCAACGCGGGCGGCGGCGTATTGAACCTCACTGGCGGCGTAGCGAAAAATGGCACCACCCTGACCATCGCCGGCGGCGGCACCGTGAACATCAACAACAAGGGAATCACCGGCAGCTCGCCAAATTCTGACCTTGTCGTCGACGGCACGACGGTCGTGCTGAACGCCGCGAGCACTTACAACGGGCCGACCACCATCCAGAACAGCGGGACGTTGCAGCTTGGCGCGAACAATGTCCTGCCCTCATCGCCTCAGACTGCACTGACCATCAACACCTCGAGCGCGCTGAACCTCGCAGGCTACAGCGACGGTGTCGCGTCGCTCAGCGGCGACACCACCGGCACCGTGCGAAACAGCGCAGCGACGACGACCAGCACTCTAACCGTCAACCCAGCC
>CADCTA010000041.1 GCA_902805675.1 uncultured Chthoniobacterales bacterium
AGCGCCCACTCCATACAGCAGCGACTTCAACAACCGCGTGCCGGCGAACGAGGCAATCAGGCCGATGACGAGCCCGACGACTACGAGCGTGAGACTTTGCCGCAGGATCATGCGGAGCATGTCGGTGCGTTGCGCGCCGAGCGCCATGCGGATGCCGATCTCGCGGGTCCTTTGCGCCACGCTGTAGGCGATCACCCCGTAGATGCCGATCGCGGCCAGCGTCAGCGCGATGCCGGCGAAGACTCCGAGCAGCATCATGTTGAAGCGCGGCTGAGCGAGCTGCTGGCCAATGTAAACGTGCATCGGCTCGAGTTTTCCGACGTAAATGTCGCTGTCGATCTCGTGGACGAGGCGGCGCACCGCGGTCTCCACGCCGGCGGGATTCGCGTTCGCCGTGCGGAATGCGAGCCACACATTACGATTCGGCACCTGCTGAAACGGCTGATACATCTCCGGCGTCGTCTCGATGCCGATCGCGGTCTGCTTGGCGTCGCCGACCACGCCCACGATCTCGAGCGCTTCCGCCCCATCCGATGTATCGAGCAGGATTCGCTCACCGATCGGATCCACGCTCGGCAGGTGCCGCCGCACGAATGCTTCGTTTACGATCGCCACACGTTGCGCCCCTTCGACGTCGCGCTGATCGAAATCGCGCCCGGAACGCAGCGGCACTTTCATGGTGCTGAAGTAGCGCGGGAACACGACCACGTGCGATGCATCCGGGTGTGTCCCTGGGCCGCGCTCCGGATCGCGCGCCATGCGGAACGATCTGCCGCTATCGCTTCCACTAAGCGGAAACGGCGTCGCCCCGGAGACTGACTCCACCCCAGGCAACGCCGCGAGCTTCGGCAGCAATTGGTCGAAGAAACGCCGCTGCGCATCCGGGTCGGAATACTTCGTGCGCGGCAAAACCTGGTCGAGGACCGACAGCCGTGTCGGCTCGAACCCGAGATTCGTCGCGCGCAAGTTAAGGAAGCTCTTGATGAGTAATCCCGCGCCCGCCAGCAGCAGCAGCGAGAGCGCGACCTGCGAGACAACCAGCGCTGCGCGCACCCGCTGCGCCTGCGCGCCGCCCGTCGATCCTTTCGCGCCTTGCTGCAGCGCGTCCGTCACGTTCGGTCGGGATACTTGCAGCGCGGGCACGAGGCCGAAGACGAGCGTACTCACGATCGCCAGCACGGAGGTGAACGCGCAGACCGCGACGTTGATGTGAATGTCCGCCAGCCGCGGCACATCGCGCGGCCCAAACGCCCGCAGCAGATCCACGCCCCACCACGCGAGCAGCAAGCCGCCGGCGCCGCCAAGCAGCGCCAGCACGAAGCTCTCGGCCAGCAGTTGCCGAACGATCAATCCGCGACTCGCACCAAGCGCAGTGCGGATCCCGATCTCACGGCTCCGGGCGGCGGCGCGCGCGAGCAGCAGATTCGCGACGTTCGCGCAGGCGATCAGCAGCACCAACGCGACTGCGCCTAACAAGATCAACAACGCCGGTCGCACATCGCCGATGATGTCCTCGAGCAGCGGCACGAGCGCGGCTAGGCGGCCGGTATTGGTATCCGGATACTGCTGCTCGAGGCGCTCGGAGATTGTGCGTAACTCCGCCTGGGCCTGCGTCAATGTCACCCCAGGCTTCATGCGACCGACGATCCGCAGGAACGACGACCCGCGCTGTGTCACGCTGGGAGCGACGAGCGGCTCGAGCGCGGTGATGTATTCGCTCCGCTCCGCGTTGACGGGAAACTTCCAACCGGGCGGCATCACACCGATGACGGTGTGAGTTCGGCCCGACATCGTGATCTCACGGCCGACGATGGTTTTGTCGCTGGCGAAGGCGCGTTGCCATAGGCCGTGACTCAGCACGACGACGCGCTCCGCGCCGACCTTTGTCTCTTCCGGCGTGAACCCGCGGCCCAACATTGGTGCCACGCCAAGCGTGCTGAAGATCTCCCCGGCGACCGCGAGGCCCTGAATCTCCTCTCCCTGGCCCGACCCGCTCAGCACCGCTGAGCCCTCGGCGTATGCAGCCATCGCGGTGAAGCTCTGACTTTGATCGCGAAGATCATAGAAGTTTGGAAACGAGCTCGTCTGCCGAGCGTCCGGTTCACCCGGCGACGTGCCGTAGACCATGACGAGCTGTTCCGGATTCTTAAACGGCAACGGGCGCAACAGCACCGTGTCGACCACGCTGAAGATCGCGCTGTTCGCGCCAATCCCGAGCGCGAGAGTGAGGACGGCGATGACCGTGAATGCGGGCGTTTTCAGCAGCATTCGGAGGGCGTATTTGATGTCGTTGATCATATGTATTGAGCGGATGACACAATCAGCCTGTCATTCTGAGCGGAGTCGAAGACCGGCCTTTCGGGTAGTGGGGCAGAGGGCTACAATCCCGTGGTCGACTTTGAGGTAGCGCAGCGGGATTCCTCCACTTCGGTCGGAGTGACAGGTGTTGGCTCACGCGGAATCAATCAGAGCGGAGCGCCTCCATCGGACTGACGGAGGCAGCGCGGCCGGCGGGAAGCAGAGATGCAGCGATCGAAACGACCGCGAGCAACGCCGCCGTCCCGGCAAAAGTGGCGACGTGCAGCGCGGGGATGTCGAAGAGAACGCTCTGCATGGCGCGACCGGCGAGGGCTGCGCCGATTAACCCGAGCACCGTTCCCGCCGCGAGCAGCCGCAAGCCTAACGAGAGGAACTGCCGCGCGATTTGCTGCCGCTGCGCGCCGAGCGCCATGCGGATACCGATCTCGCGCGTGCGCTGGGCGACGGCGTAACTGAGGACGCCGTACGTGCCAATTGCGGCCAGCAGCAGCGCGACGCCTGCGAAAATGGCGGCGAGCAGCGCGGGCGAGCGTCGCGCGATCAGGCTCTCCGCGATCCGGGTGTCCATCGACCGGATGTTCTCGATCGCGATCTCGGGCTGGGTTGCGCGAACCACCTTCCGCAGCGTCTCGGCGAACGCTTCCGGACTCTGGCTCGTGCGCGTCACGACGAAAACGGCAGGCTTGCCATGATGCGCGAAGGGCAGGTAGACGGCCCCGTTGCCCGAAGCTTCCGTGAGCTCCGCCTGTTTCACTGTCCCGACGACACCGACAACGGTGAAGAGTTTCGCTTCCTCCGCTTCACCGCCATGCGCGAGCCGTTGGCCGAGCGCGCCACCGTCAGGCCAATAGCGCCGCGCAAAATCCTCGTCCACCACGCAGACACGTTCCGGCCGGCGCGAATCTTCTGAGGTGAGGAACCGCCCTTCACGCAGCGGGATGCCGAGTGCGGTGAAGTAGTCGCCGGTAACACCGTAGGAGTAGTGGCCTTGCACGGTCTGGCCGGGCGGTGGCACATAGCCCTTTGGTGTCACGGCGGTTTTGCCGTTGTCGCCGCTCAGCGGAATGTTGGTGACCGCGCCGGCGGCTGCGATTCCAGGTTGCTGCCCGATTGCTTGCAGTAATCGGTCGACGATCGCGACTCGCTCCTTCTCCATCTGCCAGGTGAGGGCGCACTCACCCGCGAGAACGTGATCAGCGCGGAAGCCGGGCGGCACCGCCATCACCTTCTTGAGACTGAGCCCGAGCAGCGCGGCACCTGCCAGCAAGACAAACGCGAGGGCGATCTGCGCAACGATGAAGCCGTGGCGAAGCCGCTGAGCGGCGCGGCTAACCGTGCCGGTGCGCGATTCCGATTGCAGCGCACTCGCGAGGTGGCTGCCGAGATTAAACCAGGCGATCGGCAGCGCGATGACGAGCCCCAGGATTACCGCACCGACCAAGCCGACGAATGCGAGCCAGCCGTCGAACCCGATATGCGCGCCGAGCGGCAGACGATCGGCGCCGAGCAGTTGGAGCAAGTCAGTTCCCCAGGCGCCGACGAGCACCCCGAGTAATCCGCCGCACCCGGTGAGGAGAATGGTTTCAGTCATGACCTGCTGCACGACATGCCGCCGGCTTGCGCCCATTGACTGGCGGATTGCGATCTCCTTGGCGCGGCTGCTCGCGCGAATCAGGAGGAGGTTGATGAGATTGACCGCGCCGAGGAGGAGGAGAAAAAACACGCCGGCCTGCAGCAACCACAGGGTCGGCCGGATGGAGCGCACATGATGCGCGTGGAGGGAGACGACGGGCGAGCGAAAGCCAGCTTCCACCATCATCTTCGCCTGTGGGTTGTCCTGCTCGACCGCGGCGTTGTGGGCGTCTATCTGCGATTGCGCTTCCGCGGTTGTCGCACCCGGCTTCAGACGCGCGATCATTTGGACGGCGCCACCGCCGGAATGGCGCGCCTCCGGGCCGCGCTGCTCCGGTCCGGACTTATACGCGACGTAGAGGCGGGCTTCTGATGAGAGGAAGCGAAAATCCGGAGGTAACACGCCGACGACCGTTCGCGGGATGCCGTTCACGCGGAGCTCGCGGCCCAGGACTTTTGGATCGGAATTAAGGCGCTGACGCCAGAAGCCGTCGGTAAGAATGACGACTCTGGCATCGTTCGCCATGTCTGCTTCGGTGAAGTGACGACCCATCGCCGGTCCGACGCCGAGCGTCGTGAAAAACTCAGCCGACACGCGCATGATGCGCTCCTGCTCCGTCGAGCCGGGTTCGCCGACTGGCTCCGGGCGATAGAGGAAAATCGACAGACTCGAGAGCGCCGGGATGTTGCCGCGGCGCTCGAAGTAGTTGGTGACGGACGAGCCATCATTCTCGACCCCCGCGCGTGGATAGGTGTTGTAGATCGTGACGAGCCGATCGGCCTCGGGAAACGGCAGCGGACGCAGCAGGATGGAATTGATGACGGCGAAGATCGCGAGGTTTGCGCCGAGACAGATCGCAACCGTGGCGACCGCAGTTGCGGTGAAGCCCGGCGACTTCACCAGCATCCGGCACGCGTATCGCAGATCAGGCAGCATGGTAGCTACTGTTCCCGAAGAACGCCCGGGCCCTGAAAGTTGCGCTGCCGGCCGGCAACTTGCACCGCGAGACCTTCCAAGCCCGCGACTGCAAGTACCAAACCCTGCCGGCCGACAGCGACAGTGACGAAAGCTTCACGTCCGAGTTCACCGGGTGAACCGCCGCGCCTTCCCTCGAAATCGATGATCATAAAATTCACTCGTGCCGGAGCGCGACGATCGGATCGACGCGCAAAGCGCGACGCGCGGGCAGGTAGCTGGCCAGCAACGCGACCGCGAGAAGCAGCAACGCCACACCGGCAAAGACCGCCGGGTCAGTCGCAGTCACGCCGAAGAGCATGCTGCCGATGAGGCGCGTCAGACCCAGGGCTCCGGCGAGGCCGGCGACCACGCCGATGAGCGCGAAACCAATCCCCTGCCCGATGACGAGCCCGAGCACGTCGCGCGTCTGCGCACCGAGCGCCATGCGCACGCCGATCTCGTGTGTGCTTTGACTCACGTGGTAGCTGAGGACGCCGTATAAACCCACGACCGCGAGCACAACCGCGAGGCCGGCGAAGAGCGCCATTAGCGTGGTAACGAAGCGCTGCGATGCGACGGAAGACGCGACCACATCGGTCATCGGCCGCACCTTCGCGATCGGCAGCAGCGGGTCGACGGACCGCACCGCGTTGTTGATTGCGCCGATCTCGATCTCGCGCGTCGTGCGCACGATCCAGGACGCGAGCAACCACTCGTTAGTCGCAGCCGAGAGGTCGTCTGGCACCTGCCCGGCGGGGACGTAAACGGTCGGCGCGGCCGGCAAGTTCAAGCCGACTTCCTTCAGGTCCCGCACGACGCCGATCACCTGGAGCGGATCGCGACCGATGGATAGCTGACTGCCAACCGCGTCGCCCGATTCAGAGAGACGCCGCGCCAGGGTTTCGTTGACCACGACCACGCGCGCGGAGTTCTGCGTGTCGGAGCTGCTCAAGGCGCGGCCGCGCAAGACGGGCACACCGAGCGTGGTGAAATACTCCGGACTGATGGCGCGATATTCGACGAGCAGGTTGTCGAGCTCCGGCCGTCCGGGAACGTTGATATTGTTGTTCAACCCGCGGTCGAGCGGCAGGCCCGGAACGCTGGCCGCCGAGACGACGCCCGGGATCGCGGCAAGGCGCTCGATCACCTGCTGCTGCAACCGCCACGACTCCGCCGTCGTCGTATACTTCTGCGAGCTGAGCGCGACCTGGATGGTGAGCAGGTTTTGCGGATTGAAGCCGAAGTTCACGGATCGCAGCTTCGCGAAACTGGTGATCAGCAGCCCCGCTCCGACGAGCAACACGACGGAGATGGCCACCTCCGCGGTGACGAGCAGACCGCGCAGGCGCGCGCTCAGCTTGCCCGTGCTCCGTCCGCCCGCGGAGCTCTTGAGCGCGGCGTTCAGGTCAAGCCGCGCTGCCTGGAGCGCGGGAGCCATTCCGAAGAGCAGGCAAGTGACGAACGACGCAGCCAGCGCGAAGACAATCGCGTAAACGTCCAGCGTGATCTCGGTCGTCCGAGGCACCGCCTGCGGGACGAATGCAGCGAGCGCAGGAACGCTCCAGACCGCGATGAACAGACCGGCGCCACCGCCGAGCACCGCGAGCACGAGGCTCTCTGTCATCAGTTGCCGGACCAGGCGCCAGCGGCCGGCGCCGAGCGCGCCGCGCAGAGCGAACTCCGAGCGGCGTTGCGCAGCGCGCGCGAGGAGCAGATTGGCGACGTTCGCGCATGCAATCAGCAAGACGAAGCTGACCGCCGCGACCAGCAACCACATTGTGCGTTTAACCGACCTGACGACGGAGTCCTGCAGGGGGACGAAACGCACGCCCAGCTCGCGTGGTCCGATGTGGCCCGGGAACTCTGCGCGGAGAGCGGTCGTTAGGCGATCGGAGTCGGCCTGCGCTTGCTCGTAGCTCACGCCGGTCTTCAGCCGCCCGACCATGACGGTGTTATGACCGCGATCGCCGGCGTCGGCGGTTAGTTGCAACGGAACGAACACGTCGGCCGCGAACGGCAGGCGGAACTCCGGCGGCAGGATGCCGACAATCCGGCAGACGCGGCCGTTTAACTGCACGTCGCTTCCGACCACGCGCGCGTCACCGCCGAAGTAGCTGCGCCAGAGCGCGTGGGAGATGACAGCGACAGGCGGCGCGTTGGGAACATCTTCTTCCGGCGCGAACTCGCGGCCCAGCACCGGGCCGACGCCGAAGGCGCGGAAGAAATTATCGGTAACGCGGAGGCCTTGCACCCGCTGCGGCTCACCGGCGCCGGCAAGATTGAAGCCCGAGCCGCCGAGCGCATAGCCCGTCAGCTCGTCGAAGGCGCGGCTGTTCTGCCGCCAGAACATGTACTGCGTCGCCGTGACCGACTGCCCCTCACCCGCAGCGCCCCAACGCCAGTGCGCGATGGCGAGACGCTCCGGCTCCGGAAACGGCAGCGGCCGCAGCATCAGCGCATTGAGCACGGAGAAGATCGCCGTGTTCGCGCCGATGCCGAGGGCGAGCGTGATGACTGCAATCGCGGTGAACGCCGGCGCCTTCGCCAGCATGCGGAATGCGTATCGCAGGTCGGCAAGCATGATCAACGTGTCATTCTGAGCGAAGCGGAGCGGAGTCGAAGAATCGCGTGGCGGAAGCTTGCAGGTAGCGCGGCGGGATTCCTCCACTTCGGTCGGAATGACGGGCGTGGCTTACTCATGTCGAAGCGCGGCGTTCGGGTTGAGGCCCGCTGCGCGACGGGCCGGCAGGTAGGTGGCAGCCGCGGTGACGGCCAGAAGCAGTAAGACGACGCTGAGGAAGGTCGATGGATCAGTCGGTTCCACGCCGTGGAGGAGCGAAGTCAGAACACGAGACGCGGCGAACGCGCCAGCGATGCCAAGCGCAATGCCGCCGGCCGCGAGCGTGAGACCATGGCGTAAGACGAGGTTGATGACGTGGTGGCGTTGCGCGCCGAGCGCCATGCGCACTCCGATCTCGCGGGTGCGCTGCTCGACAAGGTAAGCGACCACGCCGTAGAGGCCGACGCACGCGAGCGTCAGCGCCACGCCCGCGAAGATGCCGATGAGCACGGCATTGAAGCGCCGCTCGCTGAGGGAGACGGACATGATCTCCGTCATCGTGCGGACCTTCGTCACCGGAATGAGCGGGTCGACTTTCCAAATCGCCTGCTTCAGCTGCGCCGCGGCGCTTTGCAGATCGGGCGCGCCTTGCGTGCGGACGACGATCTCGCTCCAACGCTTCCAGATTTGGTCCGCCTGCGCGTACGGCGTGTAGATCGCCGGCTCTTCGGTTTGCGCGAGTCCGAAATGCCGGACGTCGCCAACAACCCCGACGATGGTGATCCATTCGACGCCTTCGCTGCGCGCCCAGCGCATACGGGCACCGAGCGGGTCCTGATCTCGGAAATACTGGCGCGCCATGCTCTCGTTGATCACGCCGACAGTCGGCGCATCCGCGCGATCGTCGCGCGTCAGGAGGCGCCCGGAACGCAGCGGAATTCCCATCACGCGGAAATAATCTCCAGCGACGCTGCGGTTGTACAGCTCCGGTTCTTCGCCGGCAGTCATCGGCGGCCTGCCTTCGATGATGAAGTTGTGATTGAGCGCGCTTCCGCCGAGCGGCAGCTCGCTGATCATGGCCGCTTCCATCCCCGGGAGCATGTTGATGTTCTCGAGCACCTGGTCGCGAAAACGGGTCTGCGGCGGCACCTGCTGATAGCGCGCCTCCGGCAGCTCGACGCGCATGGTGAGAAGGCGTTCGGGCGTGAAGCCGGGCGCCACGTTCGTTAGGCGCCAGAATGCTTTACCGAGCAACCCGGCGCCGACGAGGAGAACGAGCGCGAGCGCAAGCTCCGCGATGACGAGCAGGTTGCGAAGGCGTGAGCTTCCGCCGGTCGTGCGCAGCCCGCCGGCCGCCAGCGCGGAGCTGATCTTCACGCGCGTGGCTTGCCAGGCTGGGAAGATCCCGAAGATCACACCGGTCAGAAGTGCGACGCCGAACGTGAAGCCGAGCACGCGAGCATCGAGCGCGATGTTCTCCACGCGCGGAAGGTCAGCTGGCTTGAGCGCGAGAAGCGCATCGACTCCCCATGTGCCGAGCAGCAATCCAGCGGTGCCGCCGAGCAGCGCGAGCAGCACACTTTCCACCAATACTTGGCTGATCAAACGCGCACGGCTCGCGCCGAGCGCCGCGCGGATGGTCAGCTCCTGCGCGCGCGTGGCGATGCGTGCGAGGAGCAGATTGGCGAAGTTCGCGCACGCAACGAGCAGCACCAGGCCGACGGCCCCGAGGAGCACGAGCAACGCCGGCCGAATGTCCCCGACCATCCGCTCGTGCAGTGAAAGCAGGGTGGTCTCGCGGCCTTTGTTTTCCTCCGGGTTCGCGTCCGCGAGGCGCTGATCGATGACGCGCAATTCGCTCTGCGCCTGCTCCATCGAGACGCCCGGTCGCAAGCGGCCGTAAGCGCGCAGCAGATGCGCGCCGCGCGACACCGCGGCGTTCGGATAGAAGACATGGATCGGAGCGAATGCCTCCGTCGTTGCGGTGGGCGACTCGAACTCAGGCGCGGTAACGCCGATCACGGTGTAGCTCTGCCCGGCGATCGTCACATTGCGGCCGATGATCTCGCGATCGCCGCCGAACTGGCGCTGCCACAACCCGTGCGTCAGAACCAGAACGCGCGGCGCGCCGAGACGATCGTCCTCCGGCACGATCCCGCGGCCGTTGCTGAAGCGCGCACCGAAGACGCCGAAGAAATCACCGGCGACCAGCCCGACTTCGAGCTGCACCGGCTCACCGCCGCCGGAGTAGTCGGCGGCCTGCGTGCCGAGGCCGCTGATGGCGGTGAACGAAGAGCTTTGCGCCTGGACGTCTGCCAGCTCGAGCACCGACTGGCGTTGCTTCAGGACGACGAGACGATCCGGCTCCACATACGGCAACGGGCGCAACAAGAGCCCGTTAACGACCGTAAAGATCGCGGTGTTCGCGCCAATTCCGAGGGCGAGTGTGATCACCGCCACGGCTGTGAATGCAGGTGATTTCGCCAACATTCGGAAGGCGTATTTGAGGTCGGTGATCATAGGTGTTGTGCTTCCGGCTTATTCCGTCATTCCGAGCGCAGCGCAGCGGAGTCGAGGAATCCCGCAGCGATAGCTGGGCGTGATGCCACGGGACGTCTCGACTTCGCTCGACATGAGATGTGGTTTCTAAACGACGAATCCGTCGCGGAGCTGCACCACGCGGTTGCCGTACTCGGCGTTCTTCTCGGAGTGCGTGACCTGAATGATGGTGGTGCCCTCTGAGTTGAGCTGCTTGAAGAGCTCCATGATTTCCTGGCCCTGACTCGAGTGGAGGTTGCCGGTGGGCTCGTCAGCGAGGATCAGCTTCGGGTTCGAGATGATGGCGCGGGCGACACCGACGAGCTGCTGCTGTCCGCCCGAGAGCTGGCGCGGATAGAGGTCCTTCTTCCCGACGATGTGAAAGCGATCGAGCGTGTCGGCTACTTTCGCGGAGCGGTCGCTTTTGCTGAGGTGACGATAGGAGAGTGGGATGTCGAGGTTCTCGTAAACCGTGAGGTCGTCGAGCAGATGATATTGCTGGAAGACGAAGCCGATCTTCTCGTTGCGCAGCGTGGCGCGCTCCTTCGGCTTCAGGTTATGAATGGCCGCCTCTTCGAAATGATACTCGCCGCTCCAGGCGTGGTCGTGCATGCCGAGCACGTGCAGGAGCGATGACTTGCCCGCGCCGGATGGGCCCATGATCGAAACGAAGTCGCCGTCGTTGATCTTCAGGTTGATGTCGCGGAGGACGTAAAAGAACTGGCCCTTAGCCAGCGGGTAAAAGCGTTCGACGTGTTTGAGTTCGATCATGTGGTGAGTCTGACGGGGAGAGGCGGTTTAGCCACGGATAAACACGGATTTTCACGGATAGAAGGCTGCTGATCCCATCCGTGTTTATCCGTGTTCATCCGTGGCTGAAAATTTGGTTCCTAGTTGCGGGCGAGCGCGATCATCGGATCAAGCCGTGCGGCGCGGCGGGCTGGCAGGTAGCAGGCGAGGAGCGCGACGCAGGCGAGCAGCAATGAGATGGCCGCGAAGGTGAGCGGATCGGCTGCGTTCACCCCGAAGAGCAGGTTTGCGATCAAACGCGTGAGACCGAGCGCGCCCGCCACTCCGACGGCGATGCCGATGAGAGCGAGCGTCATTCCCTGGCGGACGACCATGCGCAGGACGTCGCCTTTCTGCGCGCCGAGCGCCATGCGGATGCCGATCTCCTGTGTGCGGAGCGTGACGCTGTAGGCCATCACGCCGTAGATGCCGACTGCCGCGAGGAGGAGCGCGGCCCCAGCGAAAACCGTGAACAGCTGCATGGAGACGCGGCGCGTGCCGAGTGAGCTCGCCACGACCTCATCCATGGTGCGGATATTGTAGAGCGGTTGGTCCTTATCGATCGCCTGCACCTCACGGCGGAGCACAGGCACGAAGGCCGCCGGATCGCCGGCCGTGCGGATCACCAAAGCCATGAAGTTCCAGGACGCATCCTGGGCATGCGGCACGTACATCTGCTCGCCGCTCAGCCGCTCGAGGTTGTCGGCTTTGGTGTTGCCGACCACGCCTACGATTTCGCGCGGGAATTTCTCGTCACGCCAGATGGTGAGCCGTTTGCCGAGCGCGGCTTCCGGCGAGCCGTAGTGGCGTTTCGCGAGCGCTTCGTTGATCACGACCACCTTGGGCGCGTTCTCGTTATCGCGTTCTTCGAAAACCCTGCCGGCGAGCACCGGAATCTCGAGCGCACCAAAGAACTCGCCCGTGATGGTGTAGAAGCTCGCGGAGACCGACTCATCGACCGTCATCGGCCGTCCCTCCGGGATAAACGCGCGGCCGATTCCATAATTGCTCGCGCCTAACGGGAGGTTAATACCGCCGCCGACTGCCTGCACGCCGGGCGAACTCTTCAGCCGCTCGGCGAGCTGCCGGAAGAACTCCGGACGCTGCCCAGTGGAGTTGTATTTCGCGCTGGGGAGCGCGACGGACGTGATCAGCACGTTGCGCGGATTGAAGCCGGGCTGCACTTCCTGCACGCGCAGGAAGCTCTTGATCAGGAGGCCCGCACCGACGAGCAGCACCAGCGAGAGCGCGACTTCGCCGATCAACAGCAAGCTGCGCGCGTTGGTCCGGCGGTTCCCCTCCCCGGTGCGGCCGCCTTGTTTCAGTGAGTCGCTGACGTCGAGCTTGGAAGCGTGCAGCGCGGGCGCGAGACCGAAGATGATGCCTGTAAGAGCGGAGACGCCGAGCGCAAAGGCGAGCACGCCGTAGTCGACGCCCACCTGCTCGACGCGCGGCGTTCCCTCCGGGAGCATGGCCGATAGAACATCAGTAAGCCACACGCTCAGGAGCAATCCGCCGGTGCCGCCGACCAGCGAAAGCAGGACGCTCTCCGTGAGCATCTGCCTAACGACACGCCCGCGGCTCGCGCCCATGGCGGTACGGATGGCGATCTCCTTCCGCCGGCCGGCCGCGCGCGCGAGCAGGAGATTGGCGACGTTCGCGCAGGCGATGAGCAGGACGAAGCCAACGGCGCCGAGGAGTGCGAGCAAGGATGGACGAACTTCGCGCACGAGCAGGTCCTGCAGGGTGGAGACCGCGGCGTCCCAGCCTTTGTTCGTGTCCGGGTACTCAGTTGCGAGCTGCGCATTGATGGCGCTGATCTGCGTCTGCGCCTGCTGCACATTCACGCCCGATCGAAGGCGCGCGACGGCCGACCACGAGCGGTTATCGCGGTTCTCCTCCGCGGGCACCACTCCGGAGGTCATCCAGATTTGTGTCCGGCCTGGATACTCAAATCCCGGCGCCATCACACCGATCACCGTCACCGGCTTGGAGTGAACCAATACCTGGCGGCCAATGATGCCGGCATCCGCTCCAAACCTGCGTGTCCACAGGCCGTGGCTGATGATCGCAACACTTGGTGCGTTCGCCTGATCATCCTCCGGAACAAAGGCGCGCCCGAGATTCGGCTGCACGCCAAAGACCGAGAAGAAGCCGCTGGTGACGCCAGCCCGCGGCACGCGCTCCGGTTCCGCGCCGTCCGCTCCAAGGTTGCCGTTGCTGACCCAATAAGCAGCGGTCGAGGTGAAGAGCTCACTCTGCCTGGACCAATCGCCGAAATCCGGGAACGAGATGTTGCTGTCGTTAATTCCCTGACTGGGATTCCGGCCTTCGAAGTAAACAATGCGTTCAGCGTCCGGATACGGCAGCGGTCGCAGGAGGACGCCGTTGACGAGGCTGAAGATGGCGGTGTTAGCGCCGATGCCGAGGCCGAGCGCGATCACCGCTACCGCCGTGAAGCCTTTGTACTTCAGCAGCATTCGAACGCCGTAGCGGATGTCCTGGAGCAGTGTGTTCATAGGGGAGTCTGGTTCGCGTGCTACGTGGAGCTACGCGTTGTGGCCGAGTGCGATCATGGGATCAGCTTTCGTTGCGCGGCGCGCGGGGATGTAGCTCGCGAGCAAGGCCACGAAGGCGAGCGCGATCGTGACCAGCACGAACGTCGACAGGTCGACTGCGGCGACGTTGTAGAGCATCGACTGCAACGCGCGGCTGCTGATTACCGCGAGCACGAGCCCGATTGCGCTGCCGATGGCGACCAGCTTCGCCGCTCGACCGAGGACGAGCAGGAGGACGTCGCGGCGTTGCGCGCCAAGCGCCATGCGCACGCCGAGCTCGTGCGTGCGTTGCACGACGAGGAACGACATCACGCCGTAGATACCGACCCATGCGAGAACGAGCGCGACGACCGCGAAGACGGCGATCAGGACGACGGACAGCCGGCGCGGCGCGATGGAATCGGCCGTGACCTGTTCGAGCGTTCGGACGTTCGCCACCGGCAGATCGGGATCGATCTTGCTGATCTCGTTGCGGATCGAGCTGGTGAGTGATCGCGGGTCCTGCGCGCTCCGCACCGTCAGGATCGTGTTGCGGTAAGGATTCTGGTTGTGGGCGAAGTAGAACTCCGGCTTCACCTCCTGGTCGAGGCCGCGGTGGCGCATGTCACCGACCACGCCGACGATGTTGATCCATTTCACATCCGGGGCCGTCGGATTGCCGAAGGTGATGCGTTTGCCCACCGCCTCGCCGTCCGGGAACCACTTCTTCGCGAACGCCTGGTTCACGACCACTGCGCCCTGACCTTCCCATTGGTCGCCTTCGTTCAGGAAACGGCCGCGCAGGAGCGGCACCTTCAGGACGTTGAAATATTCTGGGGTGGTGTTCCGGATTTCTTCGTCCGGATGAACGCTGCTCAAGCTCGTGTCGCGGCCGTCGATTTCGAACGAGCTGTCGCTGTTCGTGCCGCTGAGCGGAAGAATGGAGGTGAGCGCCACGGCTTCGACGCCGGGCAATGTCTTCACGCGACGGACCACTTCAGCGTAGAGATCTGCGACTGGTTTGCCGGCCGGGTACTTAATGAGCGGCAACGACATCTCCATGGTGAGGACGTTCTTCGGATTGAAGCCGGGATCGACGTTCTGCAGCCGCGCGAAACTCTTCAGGAGCAGACTCGCACCGACGAGCAAGACGAGCGCGAGCGCCACCTCACCGATGACGAGCGCGTTGCGGATGCGGTTGCGGCGGACGCCGCTGGTCGAGCCGCGGCCACCTTCCTTGAGCGCTTCGGTGAGCTCGGGCTTGCCGCTCGCCAGCGCCGGGACGAGGCCGAAGATCAGGCCGGTCCCGACCGATACGCCGAGTGTGGCAAGGAGCACGCGGAGGTCGACACTAACTTCGCCGATACGCGGGACAGTTTGGGCGCCGATGGAGCGCAGCAAATCCACGCCCCAGTAAGCGAGTAGCACGCCGGCCAGTGCGCCGACCACAGCAAGCAGGAGGCTCTCGGCGAGCATCTGCCGAATGAGCTGCGTGCGCCCGGCGCCGAGGGCGAGACGGATGGCGGTCTCGCGTTCCCGCGCACCGGCTCGCGCCAGCAACATCGTGGTGAGATTCGCGCACGCGATCAACAGCACCACGGCCACTGCGCCGAGCAGAATCCAGAGTGCGCTGCGCATTGGCCCGACGACCAGATCCTGCAACGCGTAGAGCGACGCGCCGAACTTGGTGGACGCCTGGTAGTTCTTCGGATGCAGCGTCATCCAGCCGGAGATCACGGTATCGACCTCCGCCTGTGCCTGCTTGAGCGACACGCTGGGCTTGAGGCGACCGACAACAATGTAGCTGCGTGAGCCACGATTTTTCAGCTCCTGTTCGGTGAATCCGACCGGCCTCCACATATCAACGCGACCGGCAAAGGTGCCGCCCTGCACGCCGAAGAGTGGCAGCGGGAACTCGAATTGCGCTGGCATGATCCCGACGACGGTGACGCTGCGGCCATTGATCTGAAGCTGCCGGCCAACGAGCTGTGGATCGGAGTTGAAACGCCGACGCCACAGACCCTCGCTGATGACAACTACGTCATTCTTGCCTTCGCCCATCTCTTCGGCGTTGAAGAGGCGGCCTTTGATCGGCTGCACGCCGAGCACCTGGAAGACGCTGGGCGTGAGAACCGCGCCTTGAATGCGCTCAGGCATGTCGCCGCCGGTGAGGTTGAAGTTCGAATAGGTGAACGCGCCGACGCCTTCGTAGCTGGTCAGCTGTTTCTCGTAGTCGAGATACTCCGGCACGGAGACAGGAATCTGGTCGAGCCCCATGGCGCTGAATTTCTCGAAGAGCAGCACGAGCTTCTGCGGATCCTTGAAGGGGAGCGGCTTGATGAGCAGCGCGTTGACGAGGCTGAAGACGGCGGTGTTTGCCGCAATCGCGAGCGCGACGGTGATCAGCGCGACAGCGGTGAAGCCGGGGGTTTTGAGGAGCGCGCGGATGGCGAATTTGAGTTCCTGGAGCATAGGTGGGATTAAGGTAGGGACGGCGCGCTGCGCCGTCCGAGCGGCGTGGTGACGGTTGAAAATGTGGCGCTGTTCCCCGACGTGGTGGATGCGGCAGGCGCGTGCACATGAGCTGCCACGCGCACCGGACGTCGCGGCGCGACGTCCCTACCACGCATGCGAGCTGCCGTGTCGAATGTCGGCTGCATGATCATTCGTGACGCAGCGCGACGATCGGATCGAGGCGCATGGCGGTTCGCGCCGGGATGTAACAGGCGACCAGACCGACGGTGAAAAGCAGCGCGCCGACGATGACGAAGCTGAGCGGATCGTGCGCCGAAACTTCGAGACTGCTCGCCATTAACTTGGTGAGGAAGTAGGCGCTGAAGAAGCCGATCGCGAGCCCAACGACGATGAGTCGCAAGCCCTGGCCCGTGATGAGGCGCAGCACGTCGCTGGATTGCGCGCCAAGCGCGATACGGACGCCGATCTCCTGGGTGCGCTGGCGCACGGAGTACGACATCACGCCATATAAGCCTAACGAGGCGAGGAAGAGCGCCAGCCCGGCGAAGATGGCGAACATCCAGCCAAAGAAGCGCTTCTCCCAGTAGGACTCGGCCACGACTTCTTCCATGGAGAAGATGTTGTAGATCGGGATGTCTTTGTTAACCGAGAGAACGGTGGTGCGCGCGACGTTGACGAACGCTTTCGGGTCGCTCTTCGTCCGCATCGCCACGGAGAGGAACCACTGCGGGTTCTGGTACGCGCACGTGTAGACGCCGGGCAGGAGGCGACGCTTCTCGCGCTGGTCGTAAACGACGTCGCGAACGACGCCGACGACGGTGAGCCATTGCGGCTCGTCGCCAAGCTTTTCGAACTTACGAATTTGCCGGCCGATCGGGTCCTGATGGGGAAACCACGTGCGCGCGGCACGTTCATCGATCAGCGCGACCCGCGGTGCGGCTTGCGTGTCGGCAGCGGAGAAATCGCGTCCGCGAAGAACTGCGATGCTACACGCCTGCAGGAAGCCGGGTGTGACGGTGGTGACATTCCCCATCCGCGCGTCCTGGAGTTGCTGCGGCTCCGTATCGCCTTCGAGAACGACGCCGAAGTCGCTCGTGCTGCCGCTCGCGGGCAGTGAAGTCGTCGCGCCGGCGGCTTCGACTCCGGAGATGTTTGCGAGCCTCGGAATCAATTGCTCGAAGAAGCGCCCGGCTTCCTCTTTGTCCGGGTACTGCATCTGCGGCAGGCCGACGCGGAACGTGAGCGTGTTCCGCGGATCCATCCCGAGGTCGGACTTCTGGATAGCCATGAAGCTGCGCAGCATGAGCCCCGCGCCGATCAGCAGCGTGAGTGCGAGAGCGACTTCAGCGACGACAAGAACGTTGCGCACGCGCTGCGATTTCCCGCTGGCTGCGCCCGTGCGGCCGCCCTCCTTTAGCGCGTCGACGAGTTGCGGATTCGACGCTTGCAGCGCGGGAAGCAATCCGAAGACGACGCTCGAGAGAATGCCGGTGATCAGCGCGAAGATGAAGATGCGCCAGTCGAGATCGAAGCGAACCCAGAATGGAAGCTCGGTCGGGATCGCCGCGACCATGAGGTCGATGCCCCAGACGGCGAAGATCAGCCCGAAGACGCTGCCCGCGGCTCCGAGCACCAGGCTTTCGGCGAGCAGGCCGCGAATGATGGCACCGCGGCTCGCGCCCAGCGCACAACGGACTGCTACTTCGCGCGTCCGAGTCGCACCGCGCGCGAGGAGCAGGTTGGCGACGTTCGCGCAGGCAATCAGATGCACGAAGATGACCGCACCCATGATGAGCAGGACGAGATCCTTGCCTTCCTCCGCCATCTTCTCGCGGTAGTACTTAATGCGGACGTTTGAGCCGCTGTGCGTGGCGGGATGCTCGGTCGCAATGCGGCCGCCGATCGCCTGCAGCTCGGCCGTCGCCTGCTCGAATGACACGCCGTCCTTCAGCCGGCCGATGCTATCGAGGAAGAACTCGCTGCGCGTGTGTTCTTGCTCGGTGAACTGCAGCGGCATCCAGATGTCGTTCCGCTCGGGGAAACGCCAGCCCCGCGGCATCACGCCGATGATCGTGACCTGGCGTCCGTTGATCGGCACCTGCTTGCCGACGATCGATGCATCGCCGCCGAAAAGATTCTGCCAAACGTGATAGCCGATGAGAGCGACCGGCGCGGCGTTCAGGTCGCTTTCGTCGGCGCGGAAGTTACGTCCGAGGATCGGCTGCACGCCGAGAAAGGAGAACGTCTCGGCGGTGATATTCGCGCCGAGGAACCGCTCGGGCGTGTCGCCACTCGTGACGATGAAGGTGGCGTTCTGCCAGACGCCAAGCCCGTCGAGCGTCGTCGCCTGTTTCTTGATGTCGAGGTAATCAGGGAATGAGAGCTCGCCGTCGTCTTCCGGCATTTTCGTCTGGTAGGGCGTGACGAAGACCAGCCGGTCCTGGTTCTGCATGAACGGGAACGGCCGCAGAATGACGGCGTTCACGATTGAGAATGCCGTCGTGCTCGCGCCGATGCCGAGCGCGATCGCGAGCACCGCGATGATGGTGAATCCCGGCGTCTTCACGAGCAGCCGGATGGCGTACTTGAAGTCGGCGATCATAAACGGAGCCACGACGCAGCACGTGCGTCCTGGGGTGGCCGGCAGCCGGGCGTCTTCCCTGCGGGTCCGTGTGAAGAGGAGACGCGGCCGTCCTGCCCAACGCTCGAGTGTGCCCGCGACCTATCCTGCGACGAGGCCGGCGAGGTACCGGTCGGTTTGAGAGCCCTGGTGCTGACGACCGCATTAGCGATCAGCAGGAGCAGGACAACAACCGCGCGATTCATCGGCGTGTCAGGATTGGCCGCGGGCTACGTTGTCATTCCGAGCGAAGTCGAGGAATCCCGCCGCTCCACCCACAGCACAGGCCACGGGATGTGAGCGGTTCGCTCCCGCTCACCGCCCCTTCGGGCTTCGTCCATGTCGCACCGCTCCCGCGGGCTCCATTCTCGACTTCGCTCGACATGACGGCTCCTCGTTAGGCCGCCATCCGATCTTCCACGACGCGACCGTCGAAGAGATGGACTGTGCGATCGGCGTGCTGCGCGAACCGAACGTCGTGCGTGACCATGCAGATGGTCGCGCCGCTGGCGTGCAGTTCCTTGAGCAGATCCATGACCGCCTCGCCGTTGCGCGAATCGAGGTTACCCGTCGGTTCGTCCGCGAGGAGGATGGCTGGCTTGCCGGCGAGCGCGCGGGCGACAGCAACGCGCTGTTGCTGACCGCCGGAGAGCTGACTCGGCAGATGCTTCGCACGATGGCCCATGCCGACGCGCTCGAGCGCTTCGAGCACGTGCGCCTTGCGGTCGCTCGCGCCCATGCCGCGATAGGTCAGCGGCAGCTCGACGTTCTCGTAAACGGTGAGGTCGCCGATCAGGTTGAACGACTGGAAGATGAAGCCGATCTCGCGATTGCGGATGCGCGCGCGATCGGGGAACGAGAGGTTCGCAACCTCAGTGCCCTTGAGCGAGTAGCTGCCGCCCGATGGGGTGTCCAGCAATCCAAGAATGGAGAGCAGGGTGGATTTACCGCAGCCCGACGGCCCGGCGATCGAGATATACTCGCCCTGGCTGATGTCGAGGTGGATGCCTGAGAGCGCGTGCGTTTCGACTTCGTCGGTCAGGAAGACCTTCGTAACGCCATCGAGTTTCAGGAGGGTGGTTCCGGTCGCGCCGGAGCGCGGGGTCGGATTGCTGGTTTGGGTTTCTTCGTCAGTGGTGGGCATGGTGGGTTTGGGTTTGTTTTGGGAGACGGTTTGTGGGGGTTAGTTGAGGCGAATGCGCTCGTGCGCATCCATGGCACTGGTGTCGGAGAGAATGACCTGATCGCCAGGCTCGAGGCCGTTGATGATCTCGATCGTGTTAACCGAGCTGCGGCCGAGCTTCACCGGCGAGCGCGTGGCTTCGTTCGTGCCGGCGACTAGCTTGAAGATGCCGACGGTGTTGTTTTCCTGGCCGAAGGCTGGGCGGCCGACGTAGACCACGTTGTCGAGACGCTCGAGCTCGATGGTTCCATCAACGCTCAGGTCAGGACGCGCACCGCGGGGCAGCTCGCCATCCAACGTCACATCGACGCGCACGGTGCCCTGCTCGACAGCTGGGTCGACGCGCACCACGCGGCCGGAAACCACCCCGTTACGGGTGTCGATTGAAGCCGGCAGGTTGATCTGAATGTCCTTCGCCTGCGTCTCCGCGATCTTGATCTCCGCTTTCAGCTTCGTCGGATCCGCGACACGGGCGAGGTTCGCACCAGGGATGACACGCTGACCCACCTCAACCGGCAGCTGCTGCAGGACACCGGTAAATCCGGCTCGCACTTTGAGTTGATCAAGCTCGTCCTGGCGGATCTGCGCGAGCGCTTTCGCCTGATCCACTTCAGACTGTTTCGAGGCGATCTGCGGCTCGATGTTGTTCTTCGCAAAGTCGTAACGCTTTTGCTCAATCGCGGTGCGTGCTGCCAGGTCTTCCGCTTTGATCTTTGAAGTCTTGTGCGTCAGCGAGGCGACAAGGCCGTTCTTCGACAGGTTGTCGTTTGTCTCCGCTTCCATCTTGGCCTGCTGATATTCTGATTGCACTCGCGCAGCGCTCGCTTCCTGCTCGAGGAGATCACGCTGCAGTGTGGAACGAAGCGTGGTGAGCTCCGCTTCGACAGCCTTGAACTTCAGCTCCGCATCACGCGCGGCTTGCTCCACTTCCGGGCTGGTCAGCTCGAGCAGGACGGTGTCCGGCGTGACCGCCGCGCCCGGGCGCACAATGATCTTGTCCACCCGACCTTCCGTGCGGGCAGCGATCCAGCGGATCTCCTCCGGCACGAGAATGCCGAGACCGCGCACCTGGCGGATCATCGGACCGCGCTTCACTGTATCGATCCACACCGTCGAGCGATCGATGCTCGGCACTGCTGGCTTGAGCTGCGAGAGCCCGAAAGTCGCGGCGATCAGTCCGAGCACGATGGCTCCGATGACGATGATGCGCTTCTTCCGCTTCTGCTTGGCGACGCCCGCACGTGGGACGTCCATCGTGTTGGTCGGGGTATCGAATCCTTTCGGGCGCACGACTTTAGCGTCTTCGTTTTTCGGCTGGGGTGCTGTCACAGTCATTCTCCTGTGCGGCTACAGAACTCCGGTCGTGCTGACCAATTGAAACAAGCCGCCGATCGCCTTCGCCACCGGCCATGCCGCGGTCAGAACGATCAGGCCGAAAAACGCCGCCTCGGTCGCGAAGTGCTTACCTGCTTCGTCGTCGAAGTAGGCCTTGCTGATCCGGCGAAACGAAGGATCTCCCTCACCGCGGCAGCGGCTGTCGAAGTCGAACGTTGGTGGGCGAAAGCAGTAGTCGGTTTTTGGAAAGCGAGCGCTGCGACGGGTGGTGACAGCCTCGAGGCGGCTGGTGGTTTGGGTGAATTGGAAGGTGGGTTTCATGGCTTCGGGGGTAACTTTAAGATGCAAACAGCATCTTGTTGGATTCAAAACTTTCGCGGCTGGTGCAGCTCCCTATTGCAAAGCCCGTGCCACACGTGAAAACGAAGTCATAACTTGCTTGTGTTCAGTCGCTTGCGTGGAGTCATCTCTCGGCAACAACCGTCGCGAGACACCGCTTGTGGGATTCCACTGTCCCAGTTGTGGGACGCATTTAGCGGCGCTTCGGAGGCGGCTGCTTCTCCGATGGGAGCGCTTGCACTAGTCGTCCTTCGGCACGCGCAGCAGCGCCTCGCAGCCCGGCATGCCCCGCCGGTTCGCCAGGCTGAGCGAACCGCCGTGCGCCTCCGCAATTTGCCGGCTTAGCGCGAGCCCAATGCCCGAACCCTTCGGCTTGGTGGTGAAGAACGGCACGAAGAGATTTGTCGGGTTCATGATGCCGTGACCTTCGTCACGCACGTAAAGCTCGACGCATTCCGAGATTTCGCGCCAGCCGACGGTCACACCTCCGCCGGTCTCGAGCGATGCGTCGACGGCGTTGTGGATGATGTTGATCAGCAACTGCTCGAGCTGCGCCGCATCAGCGCGAATCGTGAGGGGCGGGCTCACCGCGATGCGCACCGGCAGGCGCGTCTCGAGGCTAACGATGCGCTTCACCAGTTCCTCGAACTTGAACGCCTCCTTCTGCGGCGCCGGCAATCGCGCAAGCCGCGCATACGCCTGCATGAACCGGCTGAGCGACTCCGCGCGCGTCGCGATCACGTTTAATCCGCTGAGCGCGTCATCCTGCCAATCCTCCGGCGGAGGCTGTCGGCGCAGCAATGTCTCGAGGCTCCCGGCGATCGACTTGATCGGCGCGAGCGAGTTGTTCAGCTCATGGCCAAGCACCCGCACGATGCGCTGCCACGCGTTGCGCTCCTCTTCGCGCAGCGTGCGGCTCAGGTCGGTGAGCACGACGAGCTCGTGCGGCAGACCGCGCTCGCGGAAGGCGCTCTTGCGCACGCCCCAGCGGCCGGCACCGCCGGGAAATGTGAGCGTGAGCGGCACGTCTTCGTCGGCCTCGAGCACCACGTCGAGATTCAGCTCACTGGCGCGTCGGTTAAGTAGCTTGTCGATGGAGCGACCGAGCAGGTTTTCGCCGGCGCGGTTCACCAGCCGGAGCCGCCGCTCCATGTCGAACGTGAACACCGCGACGTCGATCTCGGCCATGATCGTGCGGAGCAACGCCGTCGCCTCGAACGCGCCGAGTCGCTGCGTGCGCAATGTTTCGCCGAGCGCGTTAATCTCCAGCAACACCTCGCCGAGCGCGTCGTCGACACGTGCGCCGCGCGCGCGGATCGAGTAATCGCCTTCGCGTAACGCGGCGAGCAGGTTCGTCATCGTCTGCAGCGGGCGGATGATGTGCTCGCGCGCGCTGACCACGAAGCCGAGCCCGAAGCCGACGACGACGAGCGTGAGCGTCCACTGCACCTTCGCCGTGTAGTCGCCGAACCAGAGCAGGGACAACGCCACCACCGCGGCCGGCGCTGCCGCTCCGATGACGATCCACGTGAGATGGCTCTCGTGCGTGAGCCGATGCCGCAGCTTCTTCCGCGCGGTCGTTCGGGTCTCGTTCATCGGCGGCGCCGCACGACGCTACAATCCGTAATGCTGCAGGCGCCGATAGAACGCGCTGCGACTAAGGCCGAGCGCCTCGGCCGCGCGGCGCGCATTCCCATCGTAGCGCGAGAGCGCCTTCTTGATCAGGAACGCCTCCACTTCCTCAAGGCTCATGTCCTCGAGACGCGGCGAGTCATCGCGCCCGCTCGTTAGGCCGAGATCGTTCGCCTTCACCTGCTGGCCTTGCGACATGAGCACGGCGCGTTCGATCACGTGGTCCAACTCGCGCACGTTGCCGGGGAACTGATGCTGCATGAGGAGATCGCGCGCTTTCTCCTCGAACCCGCCGAGGTTCTTGCGGTAACGCGTGGCATGCGCGCGCAGGAAGCTGTTCGCCAGCGGCATGATGTCTTCGCGGCGCTCGCGCAACGGCGGCAGCGAGATCTCGATCGTGTTCAACCGGAAGAGCAGATCCTGGCGGAACTTCCCCGCCGCGACGTCTTCCGTCAGGTTGGCATTCGTCGCGGAGACGATGCGGACGTTCGCCTTCATCGTCTTGGAGGAGCCGACGCGCTCGAACTCGCCTGTTTCGATCACGCGCAGCAGCTTGGCCTGCTGGTTCATCGGGATGTTCGCGATCTCGTCCATGAAGAGCGTGCTCTCGTCGGCGAGCTCGAAACGTCCGGCGCGATCGGTCTTCGCATCGGTGAACGCGCCCTTCACGTGGCCGAACAGCTCGCTCTCGAACAACGTCTCGGACAAGCCGCCCATGTTCACTGTGATCATGCTGTGCGACCCGCGGCTGGAGAGCGCATGCAGCGCGCGCGCGACGAGGCCTTTGCCGGTCCCGTTTTCGCCCGTGATCAGGATGTTCGCGTCCGATGGCGCCACGCGAGAGATCAGCTCGAGCACCGGCCGCATGCGCGGCGACTCGGCAATGATGTTCGGTGCGTTGCCGCGCAGGAGTTGATTGGCGGCTTCGAGTCGCCGGCCTTTGCGGAGCGCGCCGGCGAGCTCAATCTGCGTCCGCACTACCGCGAGCAATCGCTCGTTATCCCACGGCTTGGGAATGAAATCGCGCGCGCCGCGTTTCATCGCCTCGACCGCGAGATCAATGGTGGCCCACGCCGTCATCACCACGATCGGCAGCGTATTATCCACCGCCTGGATGCGCGGAATGACCTCGAGACCTTCCTGCCCCGACGTGGTGTCGCGCGTGTAGTTCAGGTCCATCAGCAGCAGCGAATAGTCGCGCTTCTCAAGCGCCTGCATCGCGCCCGCCAGAGAGGTCACCGCGTCGGTCTGGTGCCCCTCGCCTTTGAGCAGAATGCGCAGCGCTTCGAGCACATCGGTCTGGTCATCGGCGATCAGGATTCTGCTCATCGAGTAACTCTCAACCGCGTTTGTGGTGCGGTGTCAATCGTGCTGACGAGCGCTGACGATTATCGTTTCGTCGCGCGCGCCAGGGCAACGCCGTCTGCCGCCGCAAGCGAGCGGAGCGCTTCTGTGCACCAGCGCAGGCGGGCGTCTGTGACCAATTGGCCGCGCCGGAGAGTCAGGAGCCGGTATGGCGTGTCCGGCGCATCGCGTTCCTCGCCCAGCAGCACTTCCTCGAGCGAGCCGTAGGTGTCGCGCAGTTCCTGCTGCTGCTCGCGATACGCTTTGATCTGGCGCACGGTGTCTTCCTCCGGCGCGTGCGCGCCGAAGAAGATCTTGAGCAGCAACTCGCTCCGCAAGCGTTCCGGTGCGGCAGGTAAGGTCATCCAGGCACGGAATTCCTCCCAGCCCAGCGCAGTGAGCGTGTAAACAGTAGCGTCCGGCCGGCCCGGCCGCCGCTCACGTATGGACGAGACGAGTCGCTCTGCCTCCAGCTCGGCCAGTCGCGGGTACAAGTTGCCGTAACTCTCGTGCCAGAAGTGCGCCAGCTTCCGCTCGCTCATCTTCTTCAAGTCGTAGCCGGTTAGAGGCCCGGCAGTCAGCATGCCGAGGATCGCGAACTTCGTCTGGCTCATGCGTCGGCGATCACGTCGCGCGATATATGTCGCTGGCCTGGACTGTCAACAGCTCGGCCGCGCGGCGCGGTTAGCGCCGAGTGTGGCAGACCGCGCAGGAATAGCCCGAACCCTGCACCATCGGCGCAGCTTCTCCATTGCGGATCTTTTGTGTCGTGGCCGGCGCATTCTGCACGCGACTCTCGAGCACCTCGCGATACGGCCAGGCAGCATACGTCGGCGCCAGCTTTGCCCGCTCGTAGGTCGCAAGCGCCTGCTCCTCTTTGCCGGCTTTCATCAACATGTCACCGAGCACAAGAACGAAGCCCTCGAAGTTGTGCGGCGCCTTCTCGCCGTTCACGCAGACTGGATCCGCGCTTTTTGCCAACTCGTACACGTCCACCTCGGCACCATGTTTCTCGTCGGATCGCACGCCGCTGCATTCCTCCACGTTTCGCCACATTTGCTCCAGCGCTTCCTGGAACCTCGGATCGTTCGCTGGAAGGCTGGCCCGGACGAAGGCGGAAGTGAAGTGGTTGAACCGCGGGTGACGGCGCACCGCCTCGCGCAGCAAGCGATCGCCTTCCGCACGCAGCGCCTCATCGCCGCGAATCGTGCCGAGCGGCAACCGCACGCTGCCCAGCCAGCCGAGGATGCGATGATCCTCTGGCGCCAGCCGGTGCGCCTGCTCGAAATAATGCTCCGCCAGGACCAGATGGTCGACTGTGGCTGGGTTTCGCTTCTCCTCACGCGCGCGTTCCGAAGTTTTCCAGAGATGGGTATGCCCTAGCAGCAGTGCCGTCTGCGCGTCGCGCGGATTTTCGAGATAGGCGGCGGTGAGCTGCTGCTGCACGCCGGGGATCGCCTCATAGCGGCCGCTGTAGAACGCGTCCCAAAACGCCGTGTGCGCGCGAGTACCGGAAGGTGAAGACGGGGCAGCCGGTCTGGGCGCCCGCACGTGCAGATCGTCAGCGGCACGCGTGGGCTCCTGCGCAGCAGTCGCCGGCTGCGAAGGCGCCGGCGTGGCGGCAGAAACGATCAGTGCGGCTGCCGATGCGAGGGACAGGCAAGCGACGGCAACGGCTGCAGATTTCCGCCAGGCTGTGAGGTGAGTAATCATGTCGTTCCGATATATATCTGTAAGATAGTAACCGGTCAAGAAGAACCTTGTCTCGACAGCCTGCCCGGCCCAGCGGTGCTGGGTCACCGATCCTGGATGCCACCGGAACGACATCGAGAACCGTAGTAATCTCCCAACGTGTCCATCATCACCTCCACAAAAGAACTGCTGAAAGCCATCGGCATCTGGAAGCTTGCCCTCGTCGGGATTGCGCTGCTCGCGATGCTCGCGGCGCTGCGGTTCTTCCCGGTGCTCGACTGGATCAAAGCGTTTGGCGAATGGTCCGCGCAGCTCGGGTTTGCCGGTGCACTCATCTATGGCGTCGTCTTCGGACTGGCTGCGATCCTGATGGTGCCCTGCCTGCCGCTCACGATCTTCGCCGGCTTCGCGTTTGGCATGTTCTCGGGGCTGGTGGCGGTTTGGATCGGCATCGCGATCGGTGCGGCCTTCGGTTTTCTCTTCGCCCGCTACGTCGCGCGTGACGTCGTTTCGCAGAAGCTCGGGCAGAATGCGCGCTTCAAAGCCATCGATGGCGCGATCGCCAAGGAAGGCTGGAAGATCGTCGGGCTCCTGCGCATGTGCCCGGTGCCGTTCGGAATCACGAACTACCTTTACGGCCTCACTGCGATCAGGTTCTGGCCTTACATGGCCGCCAGCATGATCGGGTTGCTGCCGCCGAACATCGCGTTTGTTTATCTCGGCGCGTTCGGCAAACGCTCGCTCGACGGTCCGCGTCATCCGCTCGAGTTCGTCCTCGGCGGACTGGCACTGGTCGCGCTTTTCGGCGTGATGTTCATCCTGCGCCGCATCGCGCAACGTGCAACCGCAGGGCAGCTGAACGCGGCCGGTTAGGCTTACGCGGCGTGGCGCTTCGGCGCGCGCTCCGATTGCGGAAGAGCGATCAGCAGCATCGCCACAGCCTCGTAACGCGTGCGGCTTGCCTGTGCGTCGTTAGGACGTGAGACCGCCGTCAGCACAACGCGCCGACAACTACTTTGACGGCAATCCGGCGAACAACGCGGCGAAGATCTCGATCCCGTCCCACAGATTTTGCAGGCGCAGGTTCTCGTCCGCAGCGTGCTGATTGTTGTCATGGTTCACGATCGGGAGCCCGATCGTGGGGGTGCCGTTTGGCTGCTGAAACAAATACATCGGAATGCTACCGCCGATCGTCGGGAGACGTACCGGCTCATGGCCCGCGGTGGCCATGATGGTCGAGACCTCTCGCGAGAGCGGCAGATCGAGTGGCGTGCGCGCGGCGGGATAACCAGCGCCCCACTGCACGCGCAAAAGCTTGGGCGTCGTGCGACGCATTTCCGCATCAGGCTCCCCTCGCACGATCGTGTAACCACGCGATTCGAAGTGGCGCTCCACCAGCGGCCGGATGGATTCCGGCGTCAGATTCGGCACGAGTCGAAAGTCGATCGAGGCATGCGCGTGCGTCGGGATGACGTTGGCTGCTTTCTCGCGCACCTGTCCTGATTCCAAGCCGCGCACGTTCACGGCCGGCATCATTAACAGCTCGTTTAGAGGCTTCCCGCTTCCTTCCGTTGCACCGATCTGGAACGTCTGCCGCAGCTCCCCCTCGATATTCGGGATTGCCGCGAGAGCGTCGCGTTCCGCTGCCGATATCGGCTGCACGTTATCGTAGAAGCCATCGATCAGGATCCTCCCTTGCTCGTCGCGCATCGAACTGATCAGCTGAGCCATCGCTGCGGCGGGATTCGGCACCCAGTTTCCATAGTGCCCGTCGTGCAAACCTTTGGCCGGCCCGTAGGTCGTCAGCTCCAGATCCGTTGTCCCGCGCGCGCCGAAGAACAACGCTGCGCGCCTGCTTTGATGCACTGGGCCATCGCACAGAATCCAGGCATCCGGCCGCAACGCGTCGGGGTATTTCGAGAGATACTCCGCAAGGTGCGGCGAGCCGGCTTCCTCTTCTCCTTCGAACACAAAGCGCAGGTTGAACGCCGGCTTGATGTTCGCCGCACGCAACGCATCGAGCGCCGCAAGCATCGCGATGATCGGCGCCTTGTCGTCGCTCACCGCACGCGCAAAAAGCCGCCATTCGGGATCAAGCGCCTTCGCCTTGCGCCAGTCCACATCGCGCCCCTCGCCGTCTCGCATCACCGGCTTCCACGGATCGCTCTTCCAGCGCGCCGGGTCGACCGGCTGCCCGTCGTAATGGGCGTAGAAGGCGATCGTCTTGTCAGCGCCCGCGCGCAGATCAGCCACGACAATCGGCGGCACGTTCTCGAGCCGGAGTAGCTGCACGGTTAGCCCACGCTTTTCGCACAGCGTCTTCAGCGCAGCGGCATTGCGTTCGATGTTCGGCAGATCGGACGCGAGACATGGAATCGCAGCGAGCTCTGCAAGCTCAGCGATCACCTTCTGCTCGTGCTTGACCCGCCAGGCGCGTGCGTCGCGCGCGATTGCTGCGGGATCGGCTACAGCTGTCGTCACAGCGACGGTAGCGATCGCGAACAGCAGCAGCGTCTTCATCGTTTACTACAGGGCTGGGAGCTCCGTCAGTTCTTCGGACACAGCCACGCAGTTGCTCACATACACGACCGAGCTACGCGGGGCGCCTTATCGTCCGACCCGCACGCTGAAGCGAGGTGCAGAGGGGCGCACGCCTGGCACGAGCCTATTGTCGTCAACCGGGTTGAAATCGCGTCGCATGTAATTCTGCAGGAAGAATGTGTCTACTTCTGGTTTAAATCGGTACGGGGTGTACTTGCTCAGCTCGCAGATGAAAGTCGTCAGCGGGTTCTGGTGGATGACTTCCAGTTCGAGCGCCCTCTGCTGTCGTTCGCTCAGGACAAGTGAGTCGATGTAGCGCGAGAGCTGCTTCTCGCGTTCGCCCTGGATTTCGAACGAGAACACCCCTGACATCATCGTGTCTGTATTGGGAAGTTCCTTCTCAGCGAGAACCTGCGGCGAGGTCGCCAAGACGACGCACATGACGATGATGAGAGCGTTACGCATTCGGCACGATGAAAACCCTCGCCCGCTTGGTGCGTCAAGGACCAACGGCGGTCCGAAGACGATCTTGACTACATTCTGCTGTCACCCGGACACCTGGCTCGGCGAAGAAAATCGAATGGATCGACCATACGTCTCGCGCCATGCTGCGGCATGCGTATCACGCTGGCACTCGTTGCATCCGGGCTGGTGGCGCTCGGCCTCTGGCTCATCGCGGCCGGGTTTATGCCAGCCGAGCCGGGCGTGGTGACTAGCAACGCGCAAATGGCAGCAGCACCGCGCGCGACAGCGGGCCCTGTCGCAATCGGAGTCGCTCTCCTGGCCGGCGGCGGACTCTTCTTCGTGCTACTGCTGCGCCGGCGGTAAGCCGCGCCTTTAAACCCATAGCGTCCGGTCGAACGTGCGATATTGGATCGCCTCGCTCACATGCTCGGGCGTGATCTCGCTGGTCGCCGCCAGGTCGGCAATGGTCCGCGACACCTTCAGAATGCGATCGTAAGCGCGTGCGCTCAGGTTCAGTTCCGTCATCGCGATGCGGATCAGCTCCTGCGATTCTTCACTGAGCTTGCAGTGCTCCTTGATGTGCCGAGGCGCCATGCGTGCGTTGCAGTTTGTCTTCGCATCGGAGCGGAAGCGCGCCTGCTGTCGTTCGCGCGCCGCGACGACACGCTCACGGATGGCTGCCGAGTTCTCCTCCGTTCGCGTGCTCGAGATGTCGCGATACTCGACGGCCGGAACCTCGATGTGGAGATCGATGCGATCGAGCAGCGGACCCGAGATGCGCTGCCGATAACGCTGCACCTGCACCGGACTGCAACGGCACTCGCGTTTCAGGTCGCCGAAGTAGCCGCAGGGACACGGGTTCATCGCCGCGACGAGCATGAACTCCGATGGAAACGTGAGACTTCCCGCCGCCCGCGAGATGGTGACCTTGCCGTCCTCGAGTGGCTGCCGCATCACCTCAAGCGTGGAGCGTTTGAACTCCGGCAGCTCGTCGAGGAACAAGACGCCGTGATGCGCCATGCTCACTTCGCCGGGAGTGGGAGTCGCGGAGCCGCCTAACAACCCCACATCAGAGATGGTGTGATGCGGTGAACGGAACGGCCGCGTGGAAACGAAAGCCTGCTCGCCATTCAACATGCCAGCGATGCTGTGGATCTTCGTGCTCTCGATCGCCTCCTCGAGCGACATCGGAGGGATGATCGTCGCGATGCGCTTCGACAACATCGACTTGCCTGAGCCTGGCGGGCCGATCATGAGCAGGTTGTGGCCACCACTCACCGCGACCTCGATGGCGCGCTTCACGTGCCCTTGCCCTTTCACGTCGGCGAAGTCGACGTCGTAGCTTTGATGGTTAGCGAAGAACTCGGTCATGTCGCCGCGCGTCGGCTGCAACATTCGTTCGCCCCGGATGAACTCGAACGTTTGTCGCAGATTCTGCACGCCGTAGATCTCGATGCCTTCCACCATGGCGGCCTCGCGTGCATTCGCCTCTGGCACGATGAGCGCTTTCCGGCCGCGGCGGCGCGCTTCAATCGCGATCGGCAAAACGCCTTTCACCGCCCGTACCGCGCCGGTCAGCGCGAGCTCACCGACGAAACTAAATTGCTCCAAGCTCGAGCCGTCGAGATCCTCGCTCACCGCGATCATGCCGAGCGCGATGGGCAGGTCGAAGCTCGGCCCTTCCTTCTTAATGTCGGCGGGTGCGAGATTGATCGTCGTGCGCCCGCGCGGAAAGTAGTAGCCACTGTTGCTGATCGCCGTGCGCACACGGTCGCGGCTCTCCTTCACCGCCGCGTCCGGTAACCCGACGATCACGATAACTGGCTCGCCGCCGCCCGCGTTCACTTCTATCTCCACCTCATAGGCGTCTACCCCGTAGACCGCGGCGGAGTAGATCTTGGCGAGCATCCGATCTCAGGTTCGCAGAGATCAAAGTGCAGGCAAAGATGGAAACGCCAACTTCCTTAATTGGTGATCGGTAGCTGGGCGTAGAGCGTTTGTGCCAAATGCCGGGTGCTTGGACACAAGCACGGTTACAGCGCTGCCTCAGAAAGCGCTCGTTAGCTGCGTCTCACACGCGCCTTAGCTGCGAATAGATCACGACCTATGATGGATCCAGATCGCAAGCGCGAACAAGAGGCGGCGGAGAGCATGAACGCAGTCATGCAGCGCAACATCCGCACCGTGCTCGAGAAACGGCGCGCAGAGGACGAGAAGCGCTCGCTCGACGTGCGGATGGCCGACAAGATCACTCGCTTCACGGGCAGCATGCTGTTCGTGTACATGCACCTCTGCATCTTCGGGGGATGGATCATCTGGAACCTGCCCGTAGTTCCGCTGCCGAAGTTCGATCCCTCCTACGTCGTGCTTGCGATGTGCGCGTCGGTGGAGGCGATCTTCCTATCGACCTTTGTGCTCATCTCGCAGAACCGAATGGCGGAGCAGGCAGATCGCCGTGCTGATCTTGACCTTCAGGTGAGCCTGCTGGCGGAGCACGAGGTGACCAAGTTGATCATAATGGTGAAACATATCGCCGAGCGGCTCGATCTAGAAGTCGCCCGTCATCCTGAGCTGGAGGAGCTCGAGCAGGATGTCGCGCCCGAGAAAGTGCTCGATGCGATCAGCGAGAATCAACGCCGGGTCGCGGGCGAAAGATAGCGCTCCGCCGCAGCAGGTCAGCTGCGGCCGAGTGCTACATCCGGGTCGGCTGCAGCGCCTCGAGCGCGCCACGCAAAGCCTCGATGTCGATCGGCTTGATCAGGTGATCTGAGAATCCGGCGCGTCGGCTCCGTTCTACATCGTCCTCCTGACCAAAGCCGCTGATCGCGATGCCCGGTCTTCCGCCCTGCGCCTTGAAACGCGCCATCAGGTCCCAGCCATTTCCGTCCGGGAGACCGATATCGCTGATCAAGACTTTGCTGCGGTCGAGGAGGGTTTCGGCTTCTTCCACCGTCTGCGCAGTCTCTACCTGATAGCCGGACCGGCGGAGCAGGAATGCAATCGTGCGCAACGTGTCCGCGTGGTCGTCGACGAGCAGGATTTCGGGTTTCGTCTGGTCAACCGCGGCAGCGTGCGGCTTCGCTGGCTCAGCGACCGCAGGTGTTTGCTGGTCGGCGAGCGGCAGTTCGAGGGTGAATTTCGCGCCACGTCCGATCCCGTCGCTTTCCGCGATAAGGCGGCCGCCGTGCGACTCGGCCAGCTTCTTTGCAATCGTTAGGCCAAGCCCGAGGCCGCCATGAGCGTTATCGGACCGTCGATTCACCTGCTCGAACGGCTCGAAGACGGTCTCGAGCGCGTCTGCTGCGATGCCGCAGCCGGTGTCGGCTACGGAGAGAAGCACGCGGCCGTTCTCTTCGCGCAGAGCGACGGTGATCGCGCCGTTCTCCGGCGTGAACTTAAGTGCGTTGGTGACGAGATTGTTGATGATCTGGTGGAGCCGGATGGACGCGCCCATCACGATCGTCCTGGTCGCTTCCACCCGGACGCTCAGGTCGATATTCTTCCGGCGGATCTCGTCCTGCAGCATCGCGAGGCTCTTGCCGAGCACGTCGCGCATGTCGACGGGGCTGAGGTTTAGCTTCAGCTTTCCTTCTCGCGAGGCCGAGACGTCGAGCAGGTCGTCGATCAGCACCGTCTCCATGTCCACGTTTGCGCGGATCATCTGCAATGCCTCGCGCGCAGAGCGAATCGGCCCATCCGCCTCGCACTTCCGGAGTTCGCCTTCGATGACATCAAGACCGGCTCTCACCGGCGTCAGCGGCGTCCGGAGCTCGTGGCTCAGGATGGCGATGAACCGGTCCTTGGCATCGCTGGCAGCCTCGGCTCGCAATCGCAGGCTTCGCTCCTCCACCATCTGGTCCACGGTCGGGAGCTTCACGATTTTCGGCGCGAGCCGGAAAAGGATGATGGCCGTCGGGACGGACGCAGCGGCGGTGATCGCTTTCACGATTGCCAGGGCGCCGTAGTGCGGTCGCCACACCGTGATGATCTCCAGGATATGGGTGAAGCCGCATGCCACGATGAACATGCCGAAGCAGACAAACATCCAGTTAAACGGAAGATCTTTGCGCTTCCGCATGATCTGGAAGACGAGCGTGAACGGGATCGCGACATAAGCGGCAGCGATCAGGCTATCCGAGATGACGCTCGTCCAGAGGATGCCCGGCTCCCATTGGTAGCAATGGCCGTGCGGCATGAACCGGTCCACGTCGAAGAGGCTGGCGAAGCCGCTGCTGGCGTGCTGGTGGTGTGAGTGATCCTGCATCTTACCGATCGCTAGTCGCCGTGAAGGGGCGGCGACTCAGGTCATCACAGAGCATTTCGCGGCCCACTTCAGTGTTCCAGTCGCGATGTTGCGGCCGACATCGCGTCACCGCCTCACGAACAACGTCACTTAGGTTCGCAGCCGCTCGTGTAAACGGTTGCCGCCCTGAACCTAAGAATTATTGGTGGCGCACGCCCGGCAGCTCGAGCGGTGACCCGGTGGAGGGGGCGTTCAGGAGCCGCACGTGCACGAAGTTGTCGCCGAGTTCGAGGAGGCTCAGCGACGCCGGGTCGATCTCGATGCGGTGGAAGAGGTCGAGATGCACGCCAAGGAAATGCGCGAAGGCGGTGCGGATGACGTCGCCATGCGTGACGATCACCACAAGCTCCTGCTCGCGTCGGAGCTCCGTCAGCTTGCGCACGACGCGCGCCTGCACCTCCAGCATGAGCTCGCCTTCGGGTGCGGTCGTGCTGCTGCGGAAAGAATTGTAGTGCCCCCAGAGCTGCTCGGCCGCGAGATCGGTGAAGGCGCGGTCCGTCCAGCCGCCGAGGCCGATCTCGGTGAATTCGTCCGCAACTTGCAGCGGGAGATCTCGGGCGCGGCAGAGCGGCTCGGCGGTTTCGCCCACGCGCTCGAGCGGGCCGCTATAGATCGCGCCGATTTGGAGAAGCGAGAGCTTATCGACGAGGTGCTCGGCCTGCTGGCGACCGATTTCATTCAGATGAACTCCCGGCCTGCTGCCGGCGATGGCGCGTCCGAGGTAATCGTGTGCGCCGTGCCGGATGAAGAGGAAGTTTGCCATCCACGCTTTCCCGTCCTATCGGCCTAAGCGCCGACAGCTGGCACCGCAGCGACAGTCTTCTGCGGCACGTAGCGGCGCGTCATGCGCGCGCAAAACTCCGCATACTCTTCAGGCACAAGCGGCGGACTGGTGTGGTGCTGCGAAACGCCGCGATGCTCCGGCGTGAAGCAGTACGTGATCGTCACATCGAACTCTTCCAACGCCTGCATTTGCCGATCGAACCACGCGTCCGCGTTGGGCCGGAAGCTGTCCGCCCAACTGAGACCGGTGCGGAGATGTTTCACGCCCAGCTCGCGCAGCCACTTCACGGCAGGCTCGAGCCGATGGTCTTCGAAGTGGAACCATTGGCAGATCCCAAGCTCCGGCGTGAACTCGCTGAAGTGCTGGAGGGCGCGCTTTGGCGTGCCGTCTTCGCGCAGCAATCCCATGTGAAAGTGACGATAATACGATGAGCCCTCCGCCTCGCGGTGACGCGTGGTAGCCGGCCATGCAGCCGGCAAATCGTAGAGCGAATACCAGTGAATCCGCGGCGCGCGCCCGATCAGCAACTCCGCCGTGCGGCGCAATCCAAACTCCTGCACCTCTTCCGCGCCGAAGGTCGAGATCCCCACTTCCGACACCCACACCGGCAAATCGGTGACTGCCTGGATCTCGCGCAGCCGCTCCGGCCAGTCGTCCAGCAGCCAGTTGTTCCAATCGAGAGGAAACCCGTGAACCGCGATCGCATCGAGCATCTCGAGCACGCCGTGTTCCTCCATCTTCTTCACCCAGCCAGCGTCGATTGGTGACATCCCGCCCAGCACACGCAGCACCGAGCTGTTCTCAGCCGCCACCGCATGCGCCGCCAGCTTCACCATCTGCGCAAATTGCTGCCACTCCGGGTCGAGCTGGATGTCCCAATGCGACTTGTTGTTCGGCTCGTTCCAGAACATGACTGCCTCAACCATGATGCCCTCCTTCCACTCTCTCGCTGTCATTCCGACCGAAGCGCAGCGAAGTGGAGGAATCCCGTGGCGGCACTTCTACGGTAAAGCCGCGGGATTCCTCGACTATGCTCGGAATGACAGCAGTGGCGGACGCTTCGCTCATCGGACCCATTAAGCGACCTGCAGCGACTCTTTCGCCTGCTTGGTCGCGCGCGCTACGTCGGTGTCAGCGTCAGTGTCTTTCACCCGGCAGACGAACACCTCATCTTCAGGGTGCGCGATGATCTCAAACCCGGCGCTCCGTAGCATCGCTTCGGTGCACGCGCGGTTCGGAATCCACCAGTTCGTCGGATCGCCCGCGTACTTGTGCTCGATGAAATACATCATCGGGAAGTCGGGCCGGCTAAACATCTCAGTCTGCCAGAAGTCGTAATCCGTCTCCACCTTCATCGCGTCGGTGCTCCCTCGCTGCATCGATTGGAACAGCATCAGGTCCTTCGCCACGTGCTCGCGCACCAGATCGAGCGCGAGCAGGGGATGGCGGAGGTGGTAGAGCACGCCCATGAAGATCACGAGGTCGAACTTCTCGCCGAGCGTGCCGACATCGTAGACGGAGAGCTGGCGGAATTCGATGTCCACGCCGCGCACCTCGGCCGCGAAGCGGGCCTGCGCCAGATAGCGCTCATCGAAGTCGACACCCAGCACACGCTCGGCGCCGCGGCGCTTCATCTCGAGCGAGTAGAAGCCGGCGTTACACCCGATATCGAGCACGCTCTTGCCTGTGAGATCTTCCGGAAGCGCGTGCGCGAAGCCGGCGAACTTCACGGCCGGATAGTCGCCGAGGAAGTGATTCGGCGCCGTCTGCACGCCGTTCAGATTGAGGTTCTGAAACCACGCGCCGAAGTCGTCGATTCGCCTCTGCGTCTCGGTTGCGCTCAGCGCTGCTGCCGTTTCCACGCTCACGCGACGGCCTCCTGTTCGCGCCGGTCGTTCAACAGCCGGATCGCCGCGCGATAACCTTCGAGCGTCCCGACATCGACGTACGACTCCCCCGCGCGAATGCCGGAGGCGCTGCCGCCTTTCGCGATCCAGGCATTCACCAGTGTGCCGAAGTATTCGTCCCGCTGCTCGCGCTCGAGCCAGAGCTGGTGCAGATCGTGGAAGACCGAACCCGGCATCTTAAACGCACCCCAGACCCAGTTCGATCGCGCGTCCGTTTGTTTCACTTGAATCTCCTCTACGCGGCCGTTCTCGTCAGTCACCACAGCATCGAAGAACTGCGGCTGCTCGACCGGAAACAACAAGAACGAGAGCTCGTCCTCAGGCAGCGCGGTGAGGCCGTTCTCCGGAAACCAGATTGTGTCGGGCAAGCCGATCGCCACTGCTTCGTTAGGGGCGACGACCGGAGCAGCGTGAAAGATGGCGTCGCACAAGCCAGCCGGTTGCGGTTGCACCACAAAGATGAAGCTGGCGGCGTTCACCTTCCCGCCACCGTAATACTCCAGGATGTCGGATTTCCCGGCAGAGATGACGAAGCAGATCTTCGTCGCACCGGCGATCGTTAGGCGCTCCACCAGATATTCACTCACCGCCCGAGGCCGTTCGATGTTCCCGTCCAGTCGCCCGCCCACCGGCAAAAGCTCCTTCGAAAATGCGAGCGGCTGAATGCGCGTGCCCGCGCCAGCGGCTGGAATGATGCCTAACATCAGGCCGCTACCGCCTCCGACTGGCGTGCGCCCTCAAGCAGCTGCTCCAGCTGCTCGGCGCGACGACTCGCAGAGTGTTCGCTGAGCGTTCGCTCGCGCGCAGCGGCTGCAATCTTCGACAGCTCACCGTCGGACAACTGGAGTGCGGCCATCGCGTCATCCGTGCTGTGCGCGATCAAAATCTCTTCGCCGGGCGTGAAGAACTCATCGAGCCCATCCCACATATCGCTGACCATCGGCGTCCCACAGGCCGAGGCTTCGAAAAGCCGGCCGGATGGACACCAGCCCATCGTCTTCATCGTGTCGCGCGTCACGTTCAGCGTCAGGCGCGACGAGGAGAAGAAAGCAGGGTGTTCCGGTGGCGGCAGATGACGCACGAAGAAGATATTGTCAGACCAGGGGAACTCCTGCGGGTATTGGGCGCCTCCGATGATAAACCGCTGATCGGGCAGCCGCCGCGCCGGCTCAATGAACAGTTTCTCCAACGCCGGCTGACGGTCGGCCGCGTAGGTGCCCAGGTATGAGAAATCGGCGCGATAGTATTCGTTAGGCGCGACCCGCTGATAAAGGTCAGGATCAACACTGCCGTAAAGCGGCGCAACTTTCCGCGCGCCCATCTCTTCCTCCAGCGCAGTCAGCGCTCCGCCGCCGGTGAAACTGAGCACGAGGTCGTATTCGCCCAATCCCCGGGAATCCACGTAGCTCAGCGGCTCGCCGGCGCGGAGGTTCGACAAGGTCACGGGCGTGTCCATGTCGTAGAACGTGCGGAGCACGTTTGATGACCAGACCAGCTCCGAGGCAGCAATGCCGTCCGGGCAGTAGGAGGTGACCATCGCCACGTCCGCGTCCGAAAGCTCGTGACGGGCTGTTGCAAGCGCGTCATCCCACGTGCTGTAGAAAATCAATTTCCCGCCGGGCAGCTCATGCAGGTCCCGATGCGCTGCGTAATACGGCACGTCGCGCTCGAAGAAGACAATGTGATGACCGCGCGCGATCAGCTGACGAAAGAGCGCGCGCAGCAGCGTGGCGTGTCCATTGCCCCACGACGAACTGATCGTGAGGCCAAAGACAACAAGCTTCATCGTTTCGACTTCGCGCTGTTCTTCGCCGCCGACTTACGCTTGGTGGCAGCGCCGCTCCCGTTCCGCTTCAGCGGTCCGGGCAACACGACCGAATCATCACCTTTGATAAATTCCTCAGTCTTGGTGCGCGCTTCGTCGTCCGTGAACTGCACCGGCGGCGACTTCATGAAGTAGCTGGATGGCGAAACGAGCGATCCAGAGAGGCCTCGGTCGAGCGCCAGCTTGCAGCAGCGAATCGCGTCGATGACGACGCCGGCGGAGTTCGGCGAATCCCACACTTCGAGCTTCATCTCACAATTCAGCGGCACGTTGCCGAACGTGGTGCCTTCCATGCGGATGTAGCACCACTTGCGATCCGTCAACCACGGCACGTAGTCGCTCGGGCCGACGTGTACGTCCTTCGCCGGCATGGCGTGGCCAAGCTGGCTCGTGACGGCCTGTGTCTTCGAAATTTTCTTCGACTCCAGCCGCTCGCGCTCGAGCATGTTCAGGAAGTCGGTGTTACCGCCGAAATTCAGCTGGTAGGTGCGATCGAGGCGCACGCCGCGCTCGCGAAACAGATTCGTCATCACGCGATGCGAAATCGTCGCGCCAACCTGCGACTTGATGTCGTCGCCGATGATCGGGAGTTTCCGCTCCTCGAACCGGCGCTGCCAATACGGCTGCGAAGCGATGAACACCGGCACGCAGTTAATGAACGCGCAGCCGGCATCGAGGATCTGCTCGACGTACCACTTGGTCGCCATCTCGGAGCCGACCGGCAGATACGAAACGACGACATCGGTTTTCGTCTTCTTCAGAATGCCGACGATGTCGTCCGTCGAAGCGGGCGATTTCTTGATGACCTTCTTAAGGTACTTGCCGAGGCCGTCGTGCGTCATCCCGCGGTGCACTTTGACGCCGAGATTCGGCACGTCAGCAAACTTGATGGTGTTGTTCGGCTCAGCGAAGACCGCCTCGCTCAAGTCGCGCCCAACCTTCGTCGCGGCAATGTCGAAAGCCGCCGTGAATTCAATATCCCGAATGTGATACCCGCCGAGATCGACGTGCATCAAACCGGGAACGAAGTCGTCCTGGTTCGCATTCCGGTAAAACTCGATGCCTTGGACAAGCGACGATGCGCAATTGCCAACTCCGATGATTCCAACGCGGATTTTGTCCTTCATTCTGTCACTCCTTTGTCACGTAAGCGCTGCTATTTTCCGCCACCCGATCACGGCACTCGTCGATATACGCGACAAGCTCGCTCGCCCGATGTCCGGCTGTATGCTCGGCGAGCACTCGCTCGCGGGCACGGCGACCAATTTCGCGCGCGTCACTCTCCGGCATCCCCTGCAGAATCTCCACCATATCTTCCGTTGAGGTGGCAATGAGAATCTCCCTGCCGGGCTCGAAAAATTCGTCCAAACCAGCCCACTCATCAGAGATGATCGGCGTGCCGCAGGCAGCGGCTTCGAACAGGCGCACGCTGGGCGAGTAGCCCGCGCGGATCATATCGGCGCGCGTCACGTTGAGCGTGAAACGCTGCGCGTTATAAAACTCGCGATGATGCTTCGGCTCGATGTGCGTGATGCGCTCCACATTCGCAGGCCACGCAATCGAATCCGGATACATCGGACCGGCGACAACATACCGAGCGTCCGGCAGCCGGGTCGCGGGGTCGATCAGCAGGCGCGTTACGGTTGGCTGACGGTCGTCGCTGTAGGTGCCGAGATAGCCAAGCATCCACTTCTGCGGAGCGCGTTCCGGGAAATACATCTCTGGATCGACCGAGCAGTACAGAGCGCGCGCCATGGGCGAGCCGTAATCATTCTCGATCCGGCGGAGCGTAGGGCCGCCGGTGAACGAGAGGTATAAAGAAAAACGCGCGACCAGGTCGCTCGACAGGTACTCGCAAGCGCCGCTCTCCAGAGCGCTGAGTGTCACCGGCGTGTCGATGTCGTAGAATGCAGTCACGCCGCGCGCGTGCTCCGTCACCCATTCACCCACAACGATTCCGTCTGGCACGTAGGAGCCGACAATGACGCAGTCAGCATCGTGAACATCGGCGGCAAAGCGCCGCTTCAGCTCAGCGACACTCTTATATAGCTGGGTCTCGCCGTACGGCGGATTCGGGAGATCGCGATTACCGGCGTACCACGGCTGGTCGCGCTCGAGGAATAACACGTCGTTTCCCGCGGCCGTGAGTTCGCGAACGAGACCGCGAAAAGTCGTCGCGTGGCCATTGCCCCATGAGGACGTGATCGACAGCCCTAGGATAACGATGCGCATTCGATATGGCCCCGCTGGGTGACAAAGCGGCGGAATACCGCCGCACTCCAAGACGCTGTCGCGGCGGCGGACGCGCCGAGTGGCGCTTGCGTTTTGGAGTGCGGCGGTATTCCGCCGCTTTTGGCCGGGATATGCTCAGAGATGACCGTGTCGGCCACAGCCACGACAGCACAAAGATGGCCGGTCATCACGGCGCCGTCGCTCCTTCCAAAACTTCTTCCACCTGCTTGGCGCGATGGGAATAGGTGTGTTCCGCGAGCACGCGCCGATACGCCGCATCGCCGATCTGCCGCGCACGTTCAGCGGTCAGGCTTTCCACGTGTTGCGCAACTTCGTCGCCGTTATGCGCGACCAGCACCTCCGTTTCAGGCTCGAAGAATTGCTCCACCCCTTCCCACGCGTCGGTAATCAAACAGGCCGCCGCGCCCGCTGCTTCGAACACGCGAGTCGGCGGCGAGAAGCCGTACCGTGCCATGCTCTCGCGGCAGATGTTCAACACGGAACGGCAGGTGCAGTTGAGCGCGTTGTGATCGGCGGTGTAGACATGGCCGAGATACTTCACGTTGGGCGTCATCGGCTTGTCCCCCCAGCCGTTGCCGCCGAAGAGGAAGCGCTTGTTAGGCAACTTGGCCGCGGGCTCGAGGAAGAACTGCTCCACGCGTCGCTCACGATCCGGTAGCCGGTTCGCGAGCAGTCCCAGATCGGCTTCGAACTTTGAATTCGGCGGCACCGGGTGGTGCGTGTCGGGATCAAGCGCGTTGTAGATTGGCACGCACAGCTTCGCGCCGTGTGATTCGTATGCGCGCACAACCGGAAACCCTCCGCCGTACGTAAGGATGAAATCGTACTGCGGGATGCACTTGTGGAACGCGTCCGCGGGATCGCTCTCGATCCGGTCGAGCGTCGCTGGCGCATCGACATCCCAGAAGATGACGAGATTGCTCGGCGTCTTCAGCGTCAGCACGGCCGATTCGAGCAGCTCATCGAAGATCCCGACGCCGCTCGCCTTCACGATCATGTCCGCCCCGCGCGCAGCTTCGATCTGCTGCCACGCTGCTTCTTCCGTGCCGTCGTAAACGACCACGTCACACCAACTCGGCGGCTCCATGTCGCGATGTTGCGGCCGGTCGTACGCGACCGGCTCGTAGAACGTGATGCGGTGACCATTCGCATGCAGCGCCTTGATGATGCCGCGGTAATAGGTCGCCGCGCCATTCCAGTAGGCGGAGAGCAGGCTCGAAGCGAAGAAGGCGATGTTCACGCGTTTACTTCTTCGTAGATGCCGAGCAATTCGTCCACGCGATGTGCGCAGGTGTGGCGCTCCCGAATGGTACGGAGTCCATGCTCCGAAAGCTCGCGCGCCATCTGTTTGTCTTCCAGCAACGCGCGCATGTGCTTCTTCATTTCGGCGCCGTTTCGCGCGACGAGGAAATCTTTGCCGGGCGTGAAGAGATTCTCCGCATCTTCCCACGGCGAGCTGATGAGCGGAATGCCACACGCGAGCGCTTCAAATGGCCGGATCGTCGGGATACCGCGCAACGCTTCCACGTAGGGACGGCGCGGGACGTGCACCGTCATTTTGTAGCGCGCGAACACTTCCGGCGCGCGGTAATTTGCCAGCCAACCACCGTACTCGATCCCCGACCGCCGCAGCCGTTCGCGTGCGGAATCCGGATAACGCACGCCGAAGATCTTCGCCTTCAATCCAAGCACCGCGATCGGCTCGACCAGGAACTCGTCAAGCTCCGCTGAGCGCTCGTCGTCGCCCCAGTTGCCAATCCAGACGACATCGCCCTCGCGCTCCTCGTTCTCGATCGGGTGAAACACGCGCGTGTCGGCGGCTTCGTGCCACGTCCAGGCGCGGCGCGTCCAATCCCGCTGCATGTACAGCTCGCGCAGCACCTCGCCATAAGCGAGCACGCCATCGTAGCCGGAGAGATCGTAGCCCTGCATCTGCGATGGTGCGGTGATCGCGCGGTGATGCGTGTCGTGGAAAAAGAGCTGGTAGCCGCCTTTATCGGCGCGGTGTCTGCCCACGCGCCGGACGAGGTCGTGCTCGTTCCACTCGTGCACGATGACGAGATCGGCGCCGGCCAGAGCTTCGTCTAGATCGAGTGCGTCGAGCGCATACCGGGTCGAGCGCAGCTTAGGATACCGCTCGTGGAACTCGGCGATCGGCGCCTCGCCGTGCTCGTCGACAAGATTTTGGCGGCTCCACGAATCGGCCGGTTCGTAGATCGCCAGCTCATGACCGCGCTCGATCAGCTCGGTCGCGACACCGCGGAGGAAGTGAGCGTTGCCGTGGTTCCAATCGGAAACCAGCGAGTGATAAAAAAGAACGATCTTCACGTGAGCATTTCCACATGCGGCGCGGCCAGGCAGTCGGCATACGCCTTCCGGTAGCCAGCCGCCATTCGTCGCGGTGAAAACTCGGCTGCACGGCTCCGCGCGCGCGCCGCCAGCTTCTCACGTTCGCCCTCATCCTCAATCAACGCGTTCAGCGTTGCTGCCAACGCGCGGTGATCGTCCGGATCGACGAACTTCGCCGCGTCGCCCCAGACTTCGCGCAGGGTCGGCACGTCGCCGAGCACCAGCGCACAACCTGACAGCGCGGCCTCAAGCGCGGAAAGGCCAAACGGCTCGTAGCGCGCAGACAGCGCATAGATCGCGCTCGTGGCGAGTCGCTCCACGAGTTGAGCGCCGCGCAATTTGCCCAGGCCGTGCACGTTTTTAAATTGCAGCTGTGTCCCGTTCGGATGCGAAGCATCGCCCGCGACCTCAATTCGCCATCGAACCTCTGGAGCTGCCGCTTCGAGGGCGGCGAGGTTCTTCGCCTCGTCCCACAGCCGGCCAGCTGAGAAAATGACGTTCCGCTTCTTCCCGGGTGAGAACAGCTGTGGATCGCGAGAATTCCAGATCACCTGGCCATCGCCGCGCCAACCGTAGTTCTCGCCTAACGAGCTCAACATTGCGGCTGTTGGGGCGACGACTGCACTGGCGGCGTTCAGTCCCTCGAGAACACGCCTGCGGTATTAAGCATACCCGCGCGGCGCCTCGCAGTTTTTCACCGCTGCCCACCACGAAAGCACATCGGAATGCGCGACGACGAGCACAGGGGCCGCCCAGCGCAGGTTCGCGTGCGCATAGCCGTTCAGATGGACGATGTCGGGATTGAACTCGCGCGCGATCTCGATCAGCCAATCGCCGGCGCGATCTACCTCCGCCCATGGATCATCCATCCATTCGAGCGCATAGCTGCTCGGAAACAGCTGCACGTTCGGAAGCTGCGAAGCTTCGGCGCGTTGCTCAGCCGTGATGGGCGCGCCCATTGTGGCGAGCGCAAACTCGATCTGCGGCAACGCGCGAGCGAGCTCGAGCGCGTACGTCCAGACGCCGCCGACCGTGTCGGCGGTCATCAGGATGCGTTTCGGCTCGCGTTGATCCGTCATCACATCCGGATCAGCGCCTTCATGAAACCGTCAGGTCGCTCGGCGCTCATGTTCAAGGCATCGCCGAGCTGCTCGAGCGCAAATTCATGCGTATAGAGTGGCCGCGGATCGATCGTGCCGTTTTCCACCGCGCGCACCGCTTCGCGCATGCCTTCAAGGTAGATGGCCGGGTCGCGCTCGTGCGCGTTGATCACGTCGAGGCCGCGCCAGTTCCAGAGCTGCATATTCACCTGTCGCGGCCCGTCTTGGTGATATCCAGCGATGACAAGGCGGCCGCGCTCGCGTGTGAGCTCAGCGGAGAGATCGAGCGGCCACTGCTTGCCGACAGCTTCGATGACGACGTCGCAAAACTTGCCGCGAGTAAGTTGCTTCACCTCGTCGATGATCCTGTTGTGATCATCCATGCTGATGGTATGCGCCGCGCCAGCGTTCCGCGCGAACTGCAGCGCGAAGTTGCGCCGCGTGATCGCGACGACGCGTGCACCAGCTGCCGTCGCGAGCTGGGTCAGTAGAGCGCCGAGGAAGCCGATGCCGACAATCGCAACCGTGTCGCCTTTCTGCACCGCAGCGCGTTTGAAGATGTTCATCGCGCAGCCGAGCGGCTCGGCTGGGAACGCTTCGCCGTCGAGGGATTGCGGCAGCTTCACGACTGACGTGACGTCTGCCAAATCGTATTCGGCATAAGCGTTGTTGGAGATCATCGCGACGCGATCCCCCGGCGTGAAGTCCGTCACATCATCCCCAACTGCTTCGACGCGGCCCCAGCTTTCATGGCCAAGCGCGCCTGGTGACATCGGGTAATTGAACCACGGCTTCCCTTCCCATGGCGGGATGTTCGATGCGCACACGCCACAGCCTTCCAGCCGGACGAGAACCTGCGTCGCGCCGGGTTGCGGCTTCGTGGCTTCCTGAACTTCGACGCGCCCAGGTTCCGCAATGACAGCGGCGCGCATGCGCGAAACGGCAGGCCCGCGGCGCTCCGCGACCGGCGCTTGCGCGTCGGCTGACATCAGGCTGTGGCGAGAGATTCCCGCGCCGCGGCGGCGGCACGAAATTCGCGCAGCCAGGCATGCAGCCGCTGCACGCCTTCCTGCATGCCGACCTTCGGCTTCCACCCCGTGGCAGTTTGGAATTTCGAAAAGTTGCTGACGTAATAGCGCTGATCGCCGGGGCGCCAGTTGCCCCACGAGATGCGAGGGTTTTCGGCGTCGAGCTCACCGATCCAGTCGAGCAGCTCGAGCAGGCTGGTCGTGTTCTGCGGGCCGCCACCGAGGTTGAAGACCTGGCCGGAGAGCGTGCGGATGTTCTTCCGAGCGAGGAGTAGCGCGTCGACGAGATCTTCGACGAAGAGGACGTCGCGCACCTGCTTGCCGTCACCGTACAAGGTGATCGGGCGTTTGTTCATCGCCTGGATCAGGAAGTGCGCGACCCAGCCCTGATCTTCGGTGCCGAACTGATGCGGGCCGTAGATGCAGCTCATGCGGAAGACGACCGCCGGTAATCCAAATGTCCGCGCGTAATCGACGATGTATTGGTCGGCCGCGCCTTTGGAGCAGCCGTACGGGCTGTAGAACTCGAGCGGTTGTGTCTCGGGTATGCCGCCGTCGCGCGTGCGCTCGTCGACCGGCTCGTAGCGGTTCGCGTTTAGCCGCAGCTCGACGTCGTCCAGGCTGCCGTAAACTTTATTGGTCGACGTGAAGATGACGGGCGGCGGGTTGCTCATCCCGCGGACTGCCTCGAGCAGGTTCAATGTGCCGCGCGCGTTGATCTCGAAATCGTTGATCGGGCCGGTGAGGCTGCTGGTGACGGCGACCTGCGCCGCAAGGTGGTACACAGCCGACGCGCCTTGCACAGCTTCGGTCAGCGTGCGCGCGTCGCGGATGTCGGCCACCTGCACCTGGACGAGGTCGCCGTGCTGTTCGCGGAGCCAGGCGGCGTTCTGCTCGACACCGGCGCGGGAGAGATTGTCGTACAGAAGGACCGGCTCTCCGTTAGCGCAGAGCCGATCCGCAAGGTTACAGCCGACGAACCCGGAGCCGCCGGTGATGAGCACCGGGCGTTTGCGGCGACCGTTCAGTTTCGGCTGGGCATCGGTGAGCCATTGGGATTTTTCGATCGCTTCAACGCCGCCTTGGTTTAGCAAGCGCAGGAGGAGCTTCTCGGAGCCGTCCGACCGGCGGAGGCCGAAATGCAGCTCGCGCTCGTCGGCACAGCCGGCGCTCGGCTCGAGATCGTGCGCGGCATACCAGTAAACGCGCTCGGCTGGGGCAGCCATCGCGTTCACGAACGCGGAGATCTGCGCCTGTTCGTCGTGACGCCACGTGGAGTAGCCGGTCTCGGTGATCCAGATCTCGGCATTCGAGCCATGCTGCAGCAGCACATTGCGAATCCGGGCGATCTTCGATTTCCACCCGTCCCACCAGAACTCGAAGGTCCCTGGGTAGCCGTGGATCCCGACCGCATCGATATATTTGAGGACGCCGCGCTCGCACATCAGCGCCACCCATTGCGAATCCATCGGGCCGCTCGCGCCGAGCACCGTCTTCTTGCCGCGCTTTTGCGCCCAATGCGCCGCGCCGCCAACCATCTGACAGAAGATCAGCCAGTTCGGGTCAAGCGTGGTGTCCCATTCGAGCGGGTTCTTCGGTTTGTTCCAGAGCTCGACCCACTCGAAATGCTCGCCGAAACGCGTGATGAACACGTCGAGGAAGTCGGCGTATTGCTTCGGGTCGCGCGGCGGAGAGCAGATGTTCGGCGCGATGCCGAGGGTCGGCGGCGTGTAGTGGAAACACGGCAGCACGTCGACTTTTTTGGCGAGGGTCGGAAGCAGCCACGCATACCATTCCTGCCCGCCGGCTGTATGCCAATCAGCCCACGAGATGCCAGTCCGCAGCTCGGTCGCGCCGATCGCCTTCAGGTCTTCGAGCAAACGCTCGACGCGCTCTTCTTCACCTGGCCGAAGCCACTCCAGAAGGCCGAAAACGGGCCGGTTGCTCGGGCCGCTCATACGGCGAGGCCTCTTGCCGCGAGCTCGCGTGAGGCGTCCGCGACCTTGTCGACGGCTGTCTGCCCTTCGAGCCATTCTGCGATCTCGACGAGCCCTTCCTCCAGTGCCACGGCCGGCGCGTAGCCGAGGACATCGCGTGCGAGCGCGATGTCGGCGAAGCAATTACGAATGTCGCCCACGCGGCAGCGCCCCACGATCTGCGGCTGGATTTGCGGTTTGCCGAGCACCTCCGCCATCTGCTCTGCGATCTGGCGGATCGAGAAATGTTCGCCGCTGCCGACGTTGAAGACCTGATCGGCGGCTTCCGGCACTTCGAGGGCGAGCCGGCAGGCTTGGGCGATATCGTGCACGCTAACGAAATCGCGCTGCTGCTCGCCGTCTTCGTTCACAAGCGGCGCGTTGTTGTTCAGGAATCGCGCGGCGAAGATCGCCAGCACGCCGGTGTAGGGGTTCGAGAGCGCCTGGCGGGTGCCGTAGATATTAAAGAAGCGAAGGCCGACCGTCGGGATGCCGTAAGCACGGCCAACTGTCATGCAGAGGCGCTCCTGCTGGTATTTTGAAATCGCGTAGACAGACGGCACGGCCGGGCACTTGCACTCCGGCGTAGGCACCGGCTTCAGCGGCTCGCCGTCTGGCCCGCGGACCTCCCAATCGTGCGCCTTCAGCTGTTTGAGGGACCGCTCCTGACCAGCCATCAATTTGCCGTGCCGATCCGAGTAGAGCCCCTCGCCGTAGATGCTCATGCTGGAGGCGACCACCAGCCGCTCGACCGGTTTCTGCGCCAGAGCTTCGAGCAGCACAGCCGTCCCCTCGCCGTTCACGCTCGTGTACTCGGCGATCTGGTACATGCTCTGGCCGACGCCGACCGTCGCGGCGAAGTGGTAAACTGCGTCCACGCCTTTCAGCGCCCGGGCCACGGCGTCCCGGTCGCGCACATCGCCGATCTGCAATTCCACGTCATCCGCGAGGTAATCTGGCCGGCCAGCGGCCTCGCCATGCACCTGCGGAGCCAGATTATCAAGCGCCCGGACGGAGTATCCGTGTTCGAGCAGCTCGTCGGCCAGATGCGAGCCGACGAAGCCTGCGCCTCCTGTGATTAAAACCTTCTTCGCTCCCATGTCACTCCTGCCGTAGCGGCCTGACCCGTCCGGTTGGGCTGTTTTCTAGGTTCTTTGAACAAGCTGTCGACGCGAAAAGATCGGACGTCCAGACGGCAGGCGCGGGACGAGTTATCATGGGGTTTTTGCTGCCGTTCTTCCGCAACTTATGGGGTTTCGGACCGGCTTTTAGTTTAAAATCCACAATATCTGGCTGGCACCATCTACTACGCAGCCCAGACCCGAAAACGGCTGTAAAAACTTTGAACGAAAGGCAACCGCAACCTGTCAGTAGTTCGAATTGTTTAACCCCGTTAAATAGTTCCGACATCAATCGGAACGCAACCTACGAGGCCCCCGCACACGTAATTCACTGGAGCTTCGAAGTGTGCGCCCCTCCCCCACTTCATGAAGAGTTTTATGGCTGCTGAAGATAGCGATACTGGAATAAAAATTTACCTGCGTGAGATCGGGCAGATCCCGCTTTTGACGCCGGAGCAAGAGATCGAGCTGGCTGCGAAGATCAAAAAGGGCGACCGCGAAGCGCGTGCGCTCATGATCCGCTCGAACCTCCGCCTCGTCGTCAAGATCGCGCACGACTACGCAAACCTAGGGCTCCCGCTGCTCGACCTGATCTCTGAAGGCAACATCGGCCTGATGAAGGCCGTGGAGCGGTTTGACCCGGCAAAGGGCGGCAAGTTGAGCACGTATGCGGCGTGGTGGATCAAGCAATCCATCAAGCGCGCGCTGGCGAACCAATCGAAGACGATCCGCCTCCCGGTTCACCTGGTCGACAAGATCTCGAAGATGCGCCGCGTCTCGCTCCAGATGAGCGAGGAGCTCGGCCGCGAGCCTACCGACGACGAGCTCGGTGAGGAAATCGGTATCGCAGCCGGCAAAGTTTCGCAGCTGAAGACGGTGTCCATTCGGCCCGCTTCGCTCGACGCGCCGATCAGTGATGACGATTCGACCGAGTTCGGCGAAATCGTCGGTGACGAGGAAGCTCAGACGCCGTTCGAGCTGCTGCGCGACAAGAACCTGCGCAACGAAGTCGGCGGATTGCTCGACGTGCTCGACGACCGCGAGCGGAAGATCATCTTCTCGCGCTTCGGCCTCGACGGCGGCAAGCCGAAGACGCTCGAGGAAGTCGGCAAGAAGTTCGGCGTCACCCGCGAGCGCATTCGTCAGCTGCAGAACATCGCGCTGTCGAAACTGCGCCGCGCGCTCGGTAAGAAAGAGCGGCCGGTCGACGTAGAGCTGCCGGTCGAGGCGTAAACGCCGGGCTACCGTAGCATTTTCAAAGCGCGCGGATGGCAACGTCCGCGCGCTTTTTGTTTTTAGAGGCGCGGTCGGAGAATTTGAACGGCGCGTTCGAAATTAACCACGTGGTCATCCTGAGCCGCGAAGACGGCGAAGGACCTCACGCATTCAGTCAGAGCTGTGGCCGCGTAACGGCAGCAATCACCCACCGCGCCGCTAATACAGCGCCCTCACATGCGGAACGTTGAGCGCCACGGCGTGAGGTCCTTCGCCGTCTTCGCGGCTCAGGATGACCACGCACCGCAGGGTTAATCCATCATCGACTCTTCGCCGGTCGCGCAGGGCGGCGGGCTGGCGGCGTGCGCACGCGCCTGGCGCACCTGGATCGAGTCGATCTGGCAGTCGCCCGCTCGCAGATCGCTTAGGATCACCAGATTGTCGTTCGCTTCGGTGAGCCGATTTTCACGCAGGTATGCTTCCGCAGCGTCGATCGTGGTATTCGGGTCGTCGGTGAACGGAAGCACCACCGGCTGCACGCCCCAGCAAAGTGCCAGCTGGCGGCGGATATGATGGGTCGGCGTGAAGGCAAAGATGGGCGCGCGCTCCGGCCGCAGGTTCGAGACATAGCGCGCCATCGTGCCGTGCCGCGTGAAGACAATAATCTTCGATTTCGGTAATGACTCGGCAAGCGCTACAGCCGACCACACGGTCTTTTGGCGCGCGTCGTCGAGCTGCGCCTCCTTGGCGTAGCCGGCGCCACCGCTGCGTTCGATCCGCTTCGCGACGCGATCGAAGACTTCAATGCATTTAACCGGATACCTGCCGACGGTGGTCTCGCCGCTGAGCATGATCGCGTCGGTTTGCTCGAAGATGGCATTGGCCACGTCGCTGATCTCGGCGCGGGTCGGCACAGGGTTCTCGATCATCGACTCGAGCATGTGGGTTGCGACGATCACCGGCTTGCCGTGGCGGATGCATTGTTTGACGATCCGCCGCTGGATGATCGGCAGCTCTTCCATCGGGCACTCGATCCCGAGATCGCCGCGCGCGACCATGATCACGTCGCTCGCATTAATGATATGGTCGATCTCGCGCACCGCGGATTGATCCTCGATTTTGGCGATGATCAGGGCCTTGCTCTCGAGCGTGCCGAGGACGCGGCGAAGCTCTTCGATATCGCTCTTCTGGCGCGCGAAGCTGAGCGCTACGTAATCGACTTTCATCTCCGCCCCGACCTGCACGTCAGCGAGGTCCTTTTTCGTTAGTGGCGGGAGGTTCACGCGAACGCCTGGGAGATTGATATGACGGCGCGAGCCGAGAGTGCCGGGCGTGAGAACTTTGCAGCGGGCGCGATTCTGTTTCTTCTCGAGGACGAGCATCTGGATGACGCCGTTATCGACGAGAACGGTATCGCCCGCGGAAATGTCTGCGATCAGCCCGTCGTAGTTCACGTCGACCGAGTACGTCTCCTCGCTCCGCGCGCCGCGCACGGTGAACTCGACGATGTCGCCCGGCTGCAACTCCAGCTGCGTCGCCAGATCGCCGGTCCGGATGGCCGGGCCTTGCGTGTCCATCAGGATCGCCACCGGCCGACCAACTTCATCCGCGATGCTCCTGATCTGCGGGACAATCGCGCGCACCCACTCGTGCTTCGCATGGCTCATGTTCAGGCGGAAGACGTCGGCACCCTGCTGCATCAGCTGGCGCAACACCTCCGGCTTCTCGGTCGCGGGTCCGAGCGTGCAGATGATCTTTGTTTTTCGCATGCGGCGTCAGGATTCCGGCTCGCCCGGCAAAAGCAAGGCGTTCCGCTGTTCATCGCAGCTGGGGTGCTGCGAGGTTGCGTAACCTCTGCCGCCACGTTTCACTGGCGGGTCATGCACCCGAGCTCGTACGACAAGATGGCGCGCTTCCGCCGCGACTATCTCGAGGCGCGGAAACACGAGCGGCTGACGATCTACGACATCGGCAGCCAAGACATCAACGGGTCGTACCGTCCGCTCTTTTCCGAACCGGCATGGCGCTACATCGGAGTCGACATGGCGCCGGGCAAGAACGTCGATCTCCTGCTGAAGACGCCTTACTACTGGCGCGAGATCCCGGCCGGCAGCGCGGATGTCGTCATATCCGGGCAGACGTTCGAGCACACTGAGTTTTTCTGGGAAACAACAGCGCAGATCGCTCGGGCGTTAAAAATCGGCGGACTGTGCTGCATCCTGGCGCCGTCTGCCGGGCCGGAACATCGCTATCCCGTCGATTGCTGGCGCGTTTACCCGGATGGCTTCCGCGCGGTGGCGCGCTACGCCGGCCTCGAGATTCTCGAAGCCACCGCCCAGTGGGAGGACCTGCCGCAGTACGACAATGAGAGCAACAAGTGGCACGACGCCATGCTCGTCGCGCGCAAACGGGCAGAGCCGTTATCCGTGCGCGCGATCCGCGCGCTCCACACCTGGGTCAGCCAGAAGCTCCCGGATCGCGCTCTGGTGCAAGTGCCGTAGCGTCGATCCGGGCAAACTGCCGCGCGCTCACTTCAGGTTGTAAACTTCGACAAGGGCAACGCCGCTGGAGCCCTGAGAACCACGCACGATGGCGGTGTAGCTACCTGGCTCCAGCGTCGCGATGATCGCGGCCTCTCCCGGATCCGACGGTGCGATGCCTGTGGCCGCGATCTGGTCTGATTGCGCACCTCGCTGCCAGTCGTCGTTCGTCGCCATCAGGTTCCCGGCGGCGTCGCGCAGCTCCATTACCGGGTCGCGCAACACACCGGCGACCGCTGTGCCTCCGCCGGCGAGCGATGGCCCGATCGCGCGAAGCATCACCCGCGTCGGCGCATGGCCCGCGAGAATAAACCCGCCGATCATCACCTGCTCGGGGGACTCGACGCGCGCGCGCGTGGCGATGTTGGCCAGCTGGCCTGCGGCGGGCGCGAGATCGTATACTTCCACCAGCGCGACGCCGCGCGTATCACGGACGCCGCGCACAACAGCCGTGTAATCGCCGGCCGGCAGATTTGCCACTACGGCGGACTCCTGCGCATGAGACGGCGCAATCGTCGTCTCCACGATCGCCCCTGCGTCCTCACTTTCGCTCCAGTCATCGTTCGCGGCGATGATCTCTCCGCTCGCGTTGTAGATCTGTAGCGTCGGATCAGCCAGCGAGCCGCGTACTCCGGCAGCGGCGAGCGATGGTCCGAGCGCGCGCACCATCACCCGCTTCGGCCCTCCGCCGCTGATGATCATGCCGCCGATCATGGCGTCGTCCCCCGCACCGACAACTGCGCGAGTCGAGAGATTCAACGCCCGCGCCGGAGGCACAGCCCCGGCCGGGAAAGTCGCGATGCCAGTCGGCGTGCTGATTGAAACACCGTTGCCGCTGGCGTCAGGTGGCACTTTGGCGGTGATTTTCGTGTCCGAATCGACCGTGAAGTTCGTCGCCACGCCTCCGACCGTCAGCCTTGTCGCTTCGAGGAACCCTGTGCCGGTGATCGTAATCTCCTCACCTGGCGCTGCCCCTGATGGCGAGATGCTTACAACGCGCGGGGCTAACAAACGCACGCGGTAAATCGCTCCACCAAACGCCCGCTCGAACCCGAGCACCGTGGTGCCGTAAAACGCGCCATCGCTCGCCTGCATGAGCTTCGTGTTCGGCGTGCCTTGCTCGCTATCGAGCGTCGCCACGGTCGACATGATCCCATCCTCGGTCAGTCGCACAATGCGACCGCCATAACCGCGATGGCGGTGATCGAACGGCAGGGCCGAATAGAAGTTCCCGTCGCTGGCCAGTGTCAGACCGGGTGACGGCACGCGCAGCTCTCGTTCGTCGATCCTGCCGATCTCAGTGAATGCTCCGCCTGGCGTGAATCGGAAGATGGTCAGATCGCGTTCGACAGATAGCGGAGGCGCGATGCCATAGATGCCTCGCGAGGTCTCGACCAACTCGGACAAACGCGTCGTGGTAAGCGTGGGGGCCGCAAATCGATGAGCGGCTAGCAGCTCGCCCCCCGGCTTCACCTCGAAAATGGTAGCAGGAGAGGACGGGGTAACGCTGGTTCCATTCGACATGCCGTAGAAGCTGCCGTTCGCTGCTTCGATCAAACCACTCGTCGGATACGCGCCGTTCTGGCCGGTAAAGCTTCCGAGCGTTTGCAGGTCACCAGCGAGGCTGACACGGAAGACGGTCCCGCGGTCGGCGATTCCGCCGAGGTAGGCGGTGCCGTAGAATGCACCGTCGCGACCAAGTAGCAGCGGCGCGCTGGCAGCTTTGCCGTTCGGGAATGCGAAGTTCGCCAGCGTCTGGCGTTGCCCATTCAGCGCCATTCGGAACACCGTTCCGTTGCCGAAAGTGCCGCCGGCGGATGTTGTTCCATACAGCTGACCATCAAGCCCGAGGGTCAGTGGTGCTGCCGGGCTGCCGCCTTCGAGCCCAAGAAAACTGGTCATGACGGCGCGCTCGCCGCTCGGCGTGACGCGGAAGACTGTGCCGACGCCGCGCTCTCCTCCTTCACGCGTGGTGCCGTAGAAATTGCCGTCCGGCGCTTCGACCAGCGCAGATGTCGGGTAATCTTTCGACCGCGGTGAA
>CADCTA010000042.1 GCA_902805675.1 uncultured Chthoniobacterales bacterium
TGAACTCGCTCGTCCTCGCTGCAGCCGTGGTGATCGGCGCGCTCTCATTCGCGACCGTGCTCTGCGTGAGCGTGAAACTCGGCGCACGCGTGTTCTCGCGGCCCGGCTGGCAGATCGGCACCCAGGTGCTGACGTCGATGCTGATGCTCTACTTCGCCGTGCGCCTGGCGATGCAGCTCGCATAATTCGAGGAGCGCTCGCCCTCCCGACGCGCGGTCATCCTGAGCCGCGCAGACGGCGAAGGACCTCACGTCGTGACGCACGTGCCTTGATCGGCCCTGGGCACGCCAGCGGTAATCCGTGAGATCCTTCGGCGCGCTTCGCCAGCCTCAGGATGACCGCGCAAAAATTACCGACCCACCGACGCAGCAGATACGCGCTACGCCTCGAGGCGGTAGCCGAGCGTGTGCACGGTGAGCAAGTGCCGCGGCTCGCCGGGCACATCTTCAATCTTCTGCCGCAGCTTTGCGATGAGCTGATCGAGCGTGCGCGTGGTGCCGTAGTAATCGATCCCCCACACTTCGTTCAGCAACGCGTCGCGCGAGACCGCATTGCCGCGCTCGCGGAACAACACCGCGAGGACCTTCAACTCGCGCGGAGTCAGCTCGAACTGCTCTTTGCCGCGCTTCCCGCGCAACGCCTTGCCGTCGATTCGCACTTTGCCGAACGCAATCTCAGCGGGCAGGTCGTTCGCCTTACCGGTCGGCCCCGCGCGGCGCAACAACGCCTGCACGCGCGCAAGCAGCTCGCGCAGGCTGAACGGCTTCGTCACATAATCATCCGCGCCGAGCTCGAGACCGACCACCTTATCGATCTCCTGTCCTTTCGCGGAGAGCATCAGGATCGGCACACGATCTTTGCCCGCGCGGATCTCACGGCACAAATCGAAGCCACTCTTGCCCGGCAACATCACGTCAAGAATCACGAGGTCCGGTCGCGTGTTCTTGATCAGGGGGCCAGCTTCCGAGCCATCGCGACAATCGCTCACCTCATAGCCTTCCGCGCGCAGCGCGTCACAAAGCCCCAGCCGGATATGAGCGTCGTCCTCTACGACAATGATGTGCTTCTTCATTCGTTGTGAGCGACGTCGCGCGGCAGGCGCAGCGTGAAATTACTACCGCCTCCGGGACGCGCCTGACAGGTGATCTCGCCTCCGTGTTCCTTCGCGATGCGCTGCGCGAGGGTGAGGCCGAGACCCGAGCCCTGGATGCCGCTGGCGAGAGAATCGTGCGCGCGGTAGAACGCCTCGAAGATCTTCGCTTCCTCACCCGCGGGCACCCCGCTGCCACGGTCGAGCACGCTCACGAACACGCTGCCGTTATCCAGATAGCTGTGCAGTTCCACTTCCCTGCGCTCGCCGCTGTACTTCTCCGCGTTGGAGAGCAAATTGACGATCACCTGCGCGAGCGCGTCCTCATCGCCGTTCACGCCATATGGCGGCGGCGCAGCCTGCCAGCGCGCGGTAAAGCCATTTTCGCGCAGGTGCAGCTCCTGTCCTTCCCAGGTGCGGGCGAGCAGCGCATGCAGATCGAGCGGACGAAAGTCGTACCGCTTCTGCCGCCGTTCCATGCGCGCGAAATCGAGCACGTTGTTGATCAGGCGCGTGAGCCGCTCGGATTCCGCCATGATGATGCGCAAATATTGGCCACGCTTTTCCGCGGCCACGTTCCCGCTCTGCATCAGCTCGGCGAACATGCGGATCGACGTCAGCGGCGTCTTCAGTTCGTGCGAAACGTTCGAGACGAAATCCGTTTTCTTCTGTGCGAGCGCGAGCTGCCGGCGCGCATCGGCAAACACGGCCCAGCCGCCAAATGCGATCGCCGCCAGCGCCGCCGCAATGAGCAGCATCAGCGTTTGTCGCACGCTGCGCGCACTCTCCTGCAACTGCTCCGGCCGCTGCAGGTAGAGCGCCGCTTCCCAATGTGGCAGCGCCTCGCCGATCTCGGACGCGACGAACGGTCGTTTCCAGTCGCGTGATGTGTCGCCTGCCGGTTGCGTCGCGATGGGGCGCGCCTTTTCGTCGAGTAATGCCACAACGACTTCATTATTGGCATTCGGCGTGAGCGCTGCCGACCAGACGTCTGCGAGCGCATCAGCGGTGAGCCGGCAACCGAAAATCATCTCGGGCGACTGCGCGGGCCGCACCCAAAACAGAATCTCGAGCCGGTCCTGCACAAAGCGTGTCACCACTCCCTCGGTGCTGCCGGAAGTGAGCGCCTGGAAGTCTGCTGTCGCCGGCACGAGCTGCGACATCGCCGGGGTATTTTGTTCGACCACGCGTTGCGGCGCCACATTGCGCGCGAGCGCTTGCTGCTTGGGGGCTGTGTCGGCAGTCGGTGCAGCCGCGACCTGCTCTTGCGGCGCGGCGGGAGCGGGAGCCGCTGGCACCTTGCGGGCTGCCGTCGGCTTCACATCGATCGGCGCCGTACCAGCCCTGCTCTCAGCTTCGGTCTTGGAACGCCTCATCTGCTCGGGACGATTGAGCTCGTCGGCGGACACAGCGTAGGCCGCGGACGGAACGATGCCGGCAAGGAACGCGGCGTTGTTCAGAAGAAACGTCTGCAGCTCCGGCTTCGTGCGCGCATCCTCTGGCGCTGGCGAGAGCAGGCGGCCATCTGCGCCGATGGCAAAGCCGACCGCTTTGCGCGGCCATGCCGCGGGCAGTTTCGCAGTGAAGCCGCGCCCGAGCTGCGTTGTGCCCTCTGCTGCGACCAGCTGTCGCACTGCTTCCGTAAAGCCGCGTCGTTCGTAGTCGATCAGCGCGCGTGCCGCGCCCCC